>NZ_JBBCMA010000044.1 GCF_037152535.1 Leclercia sp. AS011 | reverse complement strand
CGCCAGCGTTCAATCTGAGCCATGATCAAACTCTTCAATTTAAGTTTGATGCTCGTGAATTAAACTTCGTAATGAATTACGTATGTTCACTCAGAGACTTGGTATTCATTTTTCGTCCGAGGACGTTAAGAATCCATGTCACTTTGAGTGCCCACACAGATTGTCTGATAAATTGTTAAAGAGCAGTGCAACGCGGCTTTCGCTCACCGTTGCGAGGT
>NZ_JBBCMA010000043.1 GCF_037152535.1 Leclercia sp. AS011 | reverse complement strand
TTAATTCACGAGCATCAAACTTAAATTGAAGAGTTTGATCATGGCTCAGATTGAACGCTGGCGGCAGGCCTAACACATGCAAGTCGAGCGGTAGCACAGGGAGCTTGCTCCCGGGTGACGAGCGGCGGACGGGTGAGTAATGTCTGGGAAACTGCCTGATGGAGGGGGATAACTACTGGAAACGGTAGCTAATACCGCATAACGTCGCAAGACCAAAGAGG
>NZ_JBBCMA010000042.1 GCF_037152535.1 Leclercia sp. AS011 | reverse complement strand
CGGTGAGCGAAAGCCGCGTTGCACTGCTCTTTAACAATTTATCAGACAATCTGTGTGGGCACTCAAAGTGACATGGATTCTTAATGTCGAAAGACAATAAATGAATACCAAAGTCTCTGAGTGAACATACGTAATTCATTACGAAGTTTAATTCACGAGCATCAAACTTAAATTGAAGAGTTTGATCATGGCTCAGATTGAACGCTGGCGGCAGGCCTAAC
>NZ_JBBCMA010000041.1 GCF_037152535.1 Leclercia sp. AS011 | reverse complement strand
GAAGACGACGACGTTGATAGGTCGGGTGTGTAAGCGCAGCGATGCGTTGAGCTAACCGATACTAATGAACCGTGAGGCTTAACCTTACAACGCCGAAGCTGTTTCGGCGAAAGACAGACATCAAATTTCAGCCTTGATACAGATTACAGAATTTGCCTGGCGGCTGTAGCGCGGTGGTCCCACCTGACCCCATGCCGAACTCAGAAGTGAAACGCCGTAGCG
>NZ_JBBCMA010000040.1 GCF_037152535.1 Leclercia sp. AS011 | reverse complement strand
CGGAACGGACGGGACTCGAACCCGCGACCCCCTGCGTGACAGGCAGGTATTCTAACCGACTGAACTACCGCTCCACCGAATACTTCTGTAACCACCGGTTTAATGCCCCGGTTCACTACGTAATTTGATGCCTGGCAGTTCCCTACTCTCGCATGGGGAGACCCCACACTACCATCGGCGCTACGGCGTTTCACTTCTGAGTTCGGCATGGGGTCAGGTGGGA
>NZ_JBBCMA010000039.1 GCF_037152535.1 Leclercia sp. AS011 | reverse complement strand
TACTCTTTAGGAGGAGACCGCCCCAGTCAAACTACCCACCAGACACTGTCCGCAACCCGGATTACGGGTCCACGTTAGAACACCAGCCATTAAAGGGTGGTATTTCAAGGATGGCTCCACGCAGACTGGCGTCCACGCTTCAAAGCCTCCCACCTATCCTACACATCAAGGACCAGTGTTCAGTGTCAAGCTATAGTAAAGGTTCACGGGGTCTTTCCGTCTT
>NZ_JBBCMA010000038.1 GCF_037152535.1 Leclercia sp. AS011 | reverse complement strand
GCACGTCCTTCATCGCCTCTGACTGCCTAGGCATCCACCGTGTACGCTTAGTCGCTTAACCTCACAACCCGAAGCTGTTTCACTTCTGATTGCGAAAATTTGAGAGACTCGAACACACCTTCATCTGCTCTTGTTACGGAGAGCAGACACGGCGTGTCGTTTCAATTTTCAGCTTGATCCAGATTTTTAAAGAGCAAATATCTCAAACGTCACCCGAAGATGA
>NZ_JBBCMA010000037.1 GCF_037152535.1 Leclercia sp. AS011 | reverse complement strand
CCTGTCTGAATATGGGGGGACCATCCTCCAAGGCTAAATACTCCTGACTGACCGATAGTGAACCAGTACCGTGAGGGAAAGGCGAAAAGAACCCCGGCGAGGGGAGTGAAATAGAACCTGAAACCGTGTACGTACAAGCAGTGGGAGCACCCTTGTGGTGTGACTGCGTACCTTTTGTATAATGGGTCAGCGACTTATATTCTGTAGCAAGGTTAACCGTATA
>NZ_JBBCMA010000036.1 GCF_037152535.1 Leclercia sp. AS011 | reverse complement strand
CCCCCCCCCCCCCCCCCCCCCCCCCCCCCCCCCCCCCCCCCCCCCCCCCCCCCCCCCCCCCCCCCCCCCCCCCCCCCCCCCCCCCCCCCCCCCCCCCCCCCCCCCCCCCCCTCCCCCCCCCCCCCCCCCCCCCCCCCCCCCCCCCCCCCCCCCCCCCCCCCCCCCCCCCCCCCCCCCCCCCCCCCCCCCCCCCCCCCCCCCCCCCCCCCCCCCCCCCCCCCCC
>NZ_JBBCMA010000035.1 GCF_037152535.1 Leclercia sp. AS011 | reverse complement strand
GCCGCTACTGGGGGAATCTCGGTTGATTTCTTTTCCTCAGGGTACTTAGATGTTTCAGTTCCCCTGGTTCGCTTCGTTAAGCTATGTATTCACTTAACGATAGTGTGACGAATCACACTGGGTTTCCCCATTCGGAAATCGTCGGCTATAACGGTTCATATCACCTTACCGACGCTTATCGCAGATTAGCACGTCCTTCATCGCCTCTGACTGCCTAGGCATC
>NZ_JBBCMA010000034.1 GCF_037152535.1 Leclercia sp. AS011 | reverse complement strand
AGTACGGAAGTAGAACTGTGGACGGTAGCCTTTGAAGAACGGAGTATGACGGCCGCCTTCGTCTTTGGACAGGATGTACACTTCAGATTCGAACTTGGTGTGCGGCTTGATGGAGCCTGGCTTAGCCAGAACCTGACCACGTTCGATTTCTTCACGCTTGATACCACGCAGCAGAACACCAACGTTCTCACCGGCACGGCCTTCGTCCAGCAGTTTGCGGAAC
>NZ_JBBCMA010000033.1 GCF_037152535.1 Leclercia sp. AS011 | reverse complement strand
TTAGGCCTGCCGCCAGCGTTCAATCTGAGCCATGATCAAACTCTTCAATTTAAGTTTGATGCTCGTGAATTAAACTTCGTAATGAATTACGTATGTTCACTCAGAGACTTGAGTATTCATTTTTCGTCCGAGGACGTTAAGAATCCATGTCACTTTGAGTGCCCACACAGATTGTCTGATAAATTGTTAAAGAGCAGTGCAACGCGGCTTTCGCTCACCGTTG
>NZ_JBBCMA010000032.1 GCF_037152535.1 Leclercia sp. AS011 | reverse complement strand
ACTAACCTCCTGATGTCCGACCAGGATTAGCTAACCTTCGTGCTCCTCCGTTACTCTTTAGGAGGAGACCGCCCCAGTCAAACTACCCACCAGACACTGTCCGCAACCCGGGTAACGGGTCCACGTTAGAACACCAGCCATTAAAGGGTGGTATTTCAAGGACGGCTCCACGCAGACTGGCGTCCACGCTTCAAAGCCTCCCACCTATCCTACACATCAAGGACC
>NZ_JBBCMA010000031.1 GCF_037152535.1 Leclercia sp. AS011 | reverse complement strand
ACGTATTATACGGGACCTCGCAACGGTGAGCGAAAGCCGCGTTGCACTGCTCTTTAACAATTTATCAGACAATCTGTGTGGGCACTCAAAGTGACATGGATTCTTAATGTCTCCGGACAATAAATGAATACCAAGTCTCTGAGTGAACATACGTAATTCATTACGAAGTTTAATTCACGAGCATCAAACTTAAATTGAAGAGTTTGATCATGGCTCAGATTGAACG
>NZ_JBBCMA010000030.1 GCF_037152535.1 Leclercia sp. AS011 | reverse complement strand
CATTACGAAGTTTAATTCACGAGCATCAAACTTAAATTGAAGAGTTTGATCATGGCTCAGATTGAACGCTGGCGGCAGGCCTAACACATGCAAGTCGAGCGGTAGCACAGAGAGCTTGCTCTCGGGTGACGAGCGGCGGACGGGTGAGTAATGTCTGGGAAACTGCCTGATGGAGGGGGATAACTACTGGAAACGGTAGCTAATACCGCATAACGTCGCAAGACCAAAGAGG
>NZ_JBBCMA010000029.1 GCF_037152535.1 Leclercia sp. AS011 | reverse complement strand
CTGGCAACAAAGGATAAGGGTTGCGCTCGTTGCGGGACTTAACCCAACATTTCACAACACGAGCTGACGACAGCCATGCAGCACCTGTCTCAGAGTTCCCGAAGGCACCAAAGCATCTCTGCTAAGTTCTCTGGATGTCAAGAGTAGGTAAGGTTCTTCGCGTTGCATCGAATTAAACCACATGCTCCACCGCTTGTGCGGGCCCCCGTCAATTCATTTGAGTTTTAACCTTGC
>NZ_JBBCMA010000028.1 GCF_037152535.1 Leclercia sp. AS011 | reverse complement strand
CCTCTTTGGTCTTGCGACGTTATGCGGTATTAGCTACCGTTTCCAGTAGTTATCCCCCTCCATCAGGCAGTTTCCCAGACATTACTCACCCGTCCGCCGCTCGTCACCCGAAGAGCAAGCTCTTCTGTGCTACCGCTCGACTTGCATGTGTTAGGCCTGCCGCCAGCGTTCAATCTGAGCCATGATCAAACTCTTCAATTTAAGTTTGATGCTCGTGAATTAAACTTCGTAATG
>NZ_JBBCMA010000027.1 GCF_037152535.1 Leclercia sp. AS011 | reverse complement strand
CATTACGAAGTTTAATTCACGAGCATCAAACTTAAATTGAAGAGTTTGATCATGGCTCAGATTGAACGCTGGCGGCAGGCCTAACACATGCAAGTCGAGCGGTAGCACAGGAGAGCTTGCTCTCCGGGTGACGAGCGGCGGACGGGTGAGTAATGTCTGGGAAACTGCCTGATGGAGGGGGATAACTACTGGAAACGGTAGCTAATACCGCATAACGTCGCAAGACCAAAGAGG
>NZ_JBBCMA010000026.1 GCF_037152535.1 Leclercia sp. AS011 | reverse complement strand
GCAAGGTTAAAACTCAAATGAATTGACGGGGGCCCGCACAAGCGGTGGAGCATGTGGTTTAATTCGATGCAACGCGAAGAACCTTACCTACTCTTGACATCCAGAGAACTTTCCAGAGATGGATTGGTGCCTTCGGGAACTCTGAGACAGGTGCTGCATGGCTGTCGTCAGCTCGTGTTGTGAAATGTTGGGTTAAGTCCCGCAACGAGCGCAACCCTTATCCTTTGTTGCCAG
>NZ_JBBCMA010000025.1 GCF_037152535.1 Leclercia sp. AS011 | reverse complement strand
CCGTTCGCTCGCCGCTACTGGGGGAATCTCGGTTGATTTCTTTTCCTCAGGGTACTTAGATGTTTCAGTTCCCCTGGTTCGCTTCGTTAAGCTATGTATTCACTTAACGATGATGCAACGAATTGCACCGGGTTTCCCCATTCGGAAATCGTCGGTTATAACGGTTCATATCACCTTACCGACGCTTATCGCAGATTAGCACGTCCTTCATCGCCTCTGACTGCCTAGGCATCCACCGTG
>NZ_JBBCMA010000024.1 GCF_037152535.1 Leclercia sp. AS011 | reverse complement strand
CCGGGCACGACGGTGCCGGAAGAGAGGCCGGATATACGAAAGCATCTTACTCCCGTTACACAAATGCAGAATGGCTTGCATAACGGGAGGTGTCCATATACGGGTAAGGCGAAGCCGCCAGCCGGCTTTTTTCCGCCCCAACGCAACAAGCCCATCCGTGAGGATGGGCTTTCGCGTAATTTGATGCCTGGCAGTTCCCTACTCTCGCATGGGGAGACCCCACACTACCATCGGCGCTACGGCGTTTCACTTCTGAGT
>NZ_JBBCMA010000023.1 GCF_037152535.1 Leclercia sp. AS011 | reverse complement strand
AAGACGGAAAGACCCCGTGAACCTTTACTATAGCTTGACACTGAACACTGGTCCTTGATGTGTAGGATAGGTGGGAGGCTTTGAAGCGTGGACGCCAGTCTGCGTGGAGCCGTCCTTGAAATACCACCCTTTAATGGCTGGTGTTCTAACGTGGACCCGTAATCCGGGTTGCGGACAGTGTCTGGTGGGTAGTTTGACTGGGGCGGTCTCCTCCTAAAGAGTAACGGAGGAGCACGAAGGTTAGCTAATCCTGGTCGGACATCAGGAGGTTAGT
>NZ_JBBCMA010000022.1 GCF_037152535.1 Leclercia sp. AS011 | reverse complement strand
GAAGACGACGACGTTGATAGGTCGGGTGTGTAAGCGCAGCGATGCGTTGAGCTAACCGATACTAATGAACCGTGAGGCTTAACCTTACAACGCCGAAGCTGTTTCGGCGAAGAGACAGACATCAAATTTCAGCCTGATACAGATTACAGAATTTGCCTGGCGGCTGTAGCGCGGTGGTCCCACCTGACCCCATGCCGAACTCAGAAGTGAAACGCCGTAGCGCCGATGGTAGTGTGGGGTCTCCCCATGCGAGAGTAGGGAACTGCCAGGCATCAAATTACG
>NZ_JBBCMA010000021.1 GCF_037152535.1 Leclercia sp. AS011 | reverse complement strand
CATGACTGGGGTGAAGTCGTAACAAGGTAACCGTAGGGGAACCTGCGGTTGGATCACCTCCTTACCTTAAAGAACCTGCCTTTGCAGTGCTCACACAGATTGTCTGATGAATGATGAACTTCTGAATGTACTCTTGAGTGCATTAAGAAGTTTTGCTCTTTAAAAATCTGGATCAAGCTGAAAATTGAAACGACACGCCGTGTCTGCTCTCCGTAATAAGAGCAGATGAAGGTGTGTCCGAGTCTCTCAAATTTTCGCAATCAGAAGTGAAACAGCTTCGGGTTGTGAGGTTAAGCGACTAAGCGTACACGGTGGATGCCTAGGCAGT
>NZ_JBBCMA010000020.1 GCF_037152535.1 Leclercia sp. AS011 | reverse complement strand
CGCGGTGGTCCCACCTGACCCCATGCCGAACTCAGAAGTGAAACGCCGTAGCGCCGATGGTAGTGTGGGGTCTCCCCATGCGAGAGTAGGGAACTGCCAGGCATCAAATTAAGTGTGCTGATATGGCTCAGTTGGTAGAGCGCACCCTTGGTAAGGGTGAGGTCCCCAGTTCGACTCTGGGTATCAGCACCAGTTTTTAGGTTAAAGTTCGGCACGTAGAAAAGAATTTGTCTGGCGGCTGTAGCGCGGTGGTCCCACCTGACCCCATGCCGAACTCAGAAGTGAAACGCCGTAGCGCCGATGGTAGTGTGGGGTCTCCCCATGCGAGAGTAGGGAACTGCC
>NZ_JBBCMA010000019.1 GCF_037152535.1 Leclercia sp. AS011 | reverse complement strand
TGACTGGGGTGAAGTCGTAACAAGGTAACCGTAGGGGAACCTGCGGTTGGATCACCTCCTTACCTTAAAGAACCTGCCTTTGCAGTGCTCACACAGATTGTCTGATGAAAAAACAGCAGTAAAAAATCTCTGCAGGCTTGTAGCTCAGGTGGTTAGAGCGCACCCCTGATAAGGGTGAGGTCGGTGGTTCAAGTCCACTCAGGCCTACCAAACTCCTTGTTATAAAGGATGAGCGGTACAGAGATTAGCATTTTGCGATGGGGTTATAGCTCAGCTGGGAGAGCGCCTGCCTTGCACGCAGGAGGTCTGCGGTTCGATCCCGCATAGCTCCACCATCCTTTACTGCGACAACAAGAAAACTTCAGAGTGTACCTGAGAAGGTGCGCTGCGAAGTTTTGCTCTTTAAAAATCTGGATCAAGCTGAAAATTGAAACGACACACTGTGTCTGCTCTCCGTAATAAGAGCAGATGAAGGTGTGTTCGAGTCTCTCAAATTTTCGCAAGTCGATGATGAATCGAAAGAAACATCTTCGGGTTGTGAGGTTAAGCGACTAAGCGTACACGGTGGATGCCTAGGCAGTCAGAGGCGATGAAGGACGTGCTAATCTGCGATAAGCGTCGGTAAGGTGATATGAACCG
>NZ_JBBCMA010000018.1 GCF_037152535.1 Leclercia sp. AS011 | reverse complement strand
GAGCCTGGCTTAGCCAGAACCTGACCACGTTCGATTTCTTCACGCTTGATACCACGCAGCAGAACACCAACGTTCTCACCGGCACGGCCTTCGTCCAGCAGTTTGCGGAACATTTCAACGCCGGTACAGGTAGACTTGGCAGTCTCTTTGATACCAACGATTTCAACTTCTTCGCCAACTTTAACGATACCGCGCTCTACACGACCGGTAACAACAGTACCACGGCCGGAGATGGAGAATACGTCTTCGATAGGCAGCAGGAACGGCTTGTCAATCGCACGCTCTGGCTCTGGGATGTAAGAATCCAGGTAGCCAGCCAGTTCGATGATTTTCTCTTCCCACTCTGCTTCGCCTTCCAGCGCTTTCAGCGCGGAACCGCGAACGATTGGGGTGTCGTCGCCCGGGAAGTCGTACTGAGACAGCAGCTCACGCACTTCCATCTCAACCAGTTCCAGCAGCTCTTCGTCATCAACCATGTCGCATTTGTTCAGGAACACGATGATGAAAGGAACGCCTACCTGACGACCCAGCAGGATGTGCTCACGGGTCTGAGGCATTGGGCCGTCAGTCGCAGCAACAACCAGGATCGCGCCGTCCATCTGCGCAGCACCGGTGATCATGTTTTTAACATAGTCGGCGTGGCCCGGGCAGTCTACGTGTGCGTAGTGGCGAGTCGGGGTGTCATATTCAACGTG
>NZ_JBBCMA010000017.1 GCF_037152535.1 Leclercia sp. AS011 | reverse complement strand
TTCGCCGAAACAGCTTCGGCGTTGTAAGGTTAAGCCTCACGGTTCATTAGTATCGGTTAGCTCAACGCATCGCTGCGCTTACACACCCGACCTATCAACGTCGTCGTCTTCAACGTTCCTTCAGGACTCTCAGGGAGTCAGGGAGAACTCATCTCGGGGCAAGTTTCGTGCTTAGATGCTTTCAGCACTTATCTCTTCCGCATTTAGCTACCGGGCAGTGCCATTGGCATGACAACCCGAACACCAGTGATGCGTCCACTCCGGTCCTCTCGTACTAGGAGCAGCCCCCCTCAATTCTCCAGCGCCCACGGCAGATAGGGACCGAACTGTCTCACGACGTTCTAAACCCAGCTCGCGTACCACTTTAAACGGCGAACAGCCGTACCCTTGGGACCTACTTCAGCCCCAGGATGTGATGAGCCGACATCGAGGTGCCAAACACCGCCGTCGATATGAACTCTTGGGCGGTATCAGCCTGTTATCCCCGGAGTACCTTTTATCCGTTGAGCGATGGCCCTTCCATACAGAACCACCGGATCACTATGACCTGCTTTCGCACCTGCTCGAGCCGTCACTCTCGCAGTCAAGCTAGCTTATGCCATTGCACTAACCTCCTGATGTCCGACCAGGATTAGCTAACCTTCGTGCTCCTCCGTTACTCTTTAGGAGGAGACCGCCCCAGTCAAACTACCCACCAGACACTGTCCGCAACCCGG
>NZ_JBBCMA010000016.1 GCF_037152535.1 Leclercia sp. AS011 | reverse complement strand
GTAGGCCGATGTGATGGACACCTCCCACCTTACGGCATCAGAGTGCCAGACTGAGGTGTTAACTTCAGTTCCCAGGGGGAGGTGTCCACATGAATATTAAACGTATTGGCCTCGATCTCGCAAAACAGGTTTTCCAGCTTCATGCCGTTGATCACCATGAACGTGTCGTTCTGCGTAAAACCCTGCATCGTTCCCGGATGCTGAACTTCTTTGCACAGCTTGAACCCTGCCTTATCGGGATCGAAGCCTGTGGTTCTTCCCATTACTGGGCCCGGGAGCTGACCCGGCTCGGGCACTGGGTTCGTATTATCCCGCCCCAGTTCGTCAAGCCTTATCTCAGGGGCAATAAAAATGATGCCAATGATGCCGAAGCCATCTGTGAAGCCATCAGCCGCCCCGGTATGCGCTATGTGGCCGTTAAGTCCGAAGCCCAGCAGAGTATGCAGGCTGAGCACCGGGTCCGTGCCCGGCTGCTGCGGGACAGAACCGCGCTGAGCAATGAGATCCGCGGCATGCTGGCTGAGTTCGGCCTTGCGCTTCCTGTCGGACTGGCTGCCCTCCGGCGGGCCCTGCCGGAGATACTGTCTCAGCAGGAACAATGGGATAACCGCTTTATCCGTCTTCTGTGTGAGTTAGCGGAGGAGCTACAGATACTGGATGACCGGCTGGCACGTTACGACCGGCGGCTGAAACAGCTGGCGCAGGAAGATGACCGTATCAGACGGCTTCAGGAAATCAGCGGGATAGGCCCGGTAACCGCCAGCGCGCTGGTTGCCGCAGTGGGTGATGCCCGGCAGTTCAAAAGCGGGCGGGAGATGGCGGCCTGGCTGGGGCTGGTTCCCCGGCAGCACTCGAGCGGCGGGAAAACCCGGCTGGGCCACATCAGTAAGCGGGGTGACAGCTACCTGAGAACCCTGCTGATCCACGGAGCCCGTGCCGTCCTGAATGCCTGCGGTAACAGGGAAGACCGTCGAAGCCAGTGGCTGCAGTCAGTGGCAGAAAGACGTAACAGGAATGTCGCAACGGTCGCCATGGCGAACAAGAATGCCCGGATAGCGTGGGCCGTGCTGAGCCGGGAGGAAGAGTATCGTGTGATGTAAAACGGACCGGTAAGAATGAGAGAGAAGAATAATCCTGTCGTGAGATTGCAGAGTCATTAAGCAAAGATGTGTAACAGGTAAGACCGACACCTGAAAACTCCGGTTTACCCGAAGGCTCCCTGCGAAGCAAAGCCGTTAGGCCGAATGGAACCAGGTGTGCAGATAACATCATGGCCGGGCACGACGGTGCCGGAAGAGAGGCCGGATATACGAAAGCATCTTACTCCCGTTACACAAATGCAGAATGGCTTGCATAACGGGAGGTGTCCATATACGGGTAAGGCG
>NZ_JBBCMA010000015.1 GCF_037152535.1 Leclercia sp. AS011 | reverse complement strand
TTGGTGCCTTCGGGAACTCTGAGACAGGTGCTGCATGGCTGTCGTCAGCTCGTGTTGTGAAATGTTGGGTTAAGTCCCGCAACGAGCGCAACCCTTATCCTTTGTTGCCAGCGGTTAGGCCGGGAACTCAAAGGAGACTGCCAGTGATAAACTGGAGGAAGGTGGGGATGACGTCAAGTCATCATGGCCCTTACGAGTAGGGCTACACACGTGCTACAATGGCGCATACAAAGAGAAGCGACCTCGCGAGAGCAAGCGGACCTCATAAAGTGCGTCGTAGTCCGGATTGGAGTCTGCAACTCGACTCCATGAAGTCGGAATCGCTAGTAATCGTAGATCAGAATGCTACGGTGAATACGTTCCCGGGCCTTGTACACACCGCCCGTCACACCATGGGAGTGGGTTGCAAAAGAAGTAGGTAGCTTAACCTTCGGGAGGGCGCTTACCACTTTGTGATTCATGACTGGGGTGAAGTCGTAACAAGGTAACCGTAGGGGAACCTGCGGTTGGATCACCTCCTTACCTTAAAGAACCTGCCTTTGCAGTGCTCACACAGATTGTCTGATGAAAAGTAACGAGCAAGACGGCTGCGAAGTCGTGACACATCGTGTCCCCTTCGTCTAGCGGTTAGGACTCCGCCCTTTCACGGCGGCAACAGGGGTTCGAATCCCCTAGGGGACGCCACTTGCTGGGTGTGAGTGAAAGGCACAACCAATCAGTATCTCAAAACTCATCTTCGGGTGACGTTTGAGATATTTGCTCTTTAAAAATCTGGATCAAGCTGAAAATTGAAACGACACGCCGTGTCTGCTCTCCGTAACAAGAGCAGATGAAGGTGTGTCCGAGTCTCTCAAATTTTCGCAATCAGAAGTGAAACAGCTTCGGGTTGTGAGGTTAAGCGACTAAGCGTACACGGTGGATGCCTAGGCAGTCAGAGGCGATGAAGGACGTGCTAATCTGCGATAAGCGTCGGTAAGGTGATATGAACCGTTATAGCCGACGATTTCCGAATGGGGAAACCCAGTGTGACTCGTCACACTATCGTTAAGTGAATACATAGCTTAACGAAGCGAACCAGGGGAACTGAAACATCTAAGTACCCTGAGGAAAAGAAATCAACCGAGATTCCCCCAGTAGCGGCGAGCGAACGGGGAGCAGCCCAGAGTCTGAATCAGCATGTGTGTCAGTGGAAGCGTCTGGAAAGTCGCAGGGTACAGGGTGATACTCCCGTACACGAAGATACACCTGCTGTGAACTCGAAGAGTAGGGCGGGACACGTGGTATCCTGTCTGAATATGGGGGGACCATCCTCCAAGGCTAAATACTCCTGACTGACCGATAGTGAACCAGTACCGTGAGGGAAAGGCGAAAAGAACCCCGGCGAGGGGAGTGAAAAAGAACCTGAAACCGTGTACGTACAAGCAGTGGGAGCACCCTTGTGGTGTGACTGCGTACCTTTTGTATAATGGGTCAGCGACTTATATTCTGTAGCAAGGTTAACCGTATA
>NZ_JBBCMA010000014.1 GCF_037152535.1 Leclercia sp. AS011 | reverse complement strand
AGAACCTGAAACCGTGTACGTACAAGCAGTGGGAGCACCCTTGTGGTGTGACTGCGTACCTTTTGTATAATGGGTCAGCGACTTATATTCTGTAGCAAGGTTAACCGTATAGGGGAGCCGAAGGGAAACCGAGTCTTAACTGGGCGTTAAGTTGCAGGGTATAGACCCGAAACCCGGTGATCTAGCCATGGGCAGGTTGAAGGTTGGGTAACACTAACTGGAGGACCGAACCGACTAATGTTGAAAAATTAGCGGATGACTTGTGGCTGGGGGTGAAAGGCCAATCAAACCGGGAGATAGCTGGTTCTCCCCGAAAGCTATTTAGGTAGCGCCTCGTGAACTCATCTCCGGGGGTAGAGCACTGTTTCGGCTAGGGGGCCATCCCGGCTTACCAACCCGATGCAAACTGCGAATACCGGAGAATGTTATCACGGGAGACACACGGCGGGTGCTAACGTCCGTCGTGAAGAGGGAAACAACCCAGACCGCCAGCTAAGGTCCCAAAGTCATGGTTAAGTGGGAAACGATGTGGGAAGGCACAGACAGCCAGGATGTTGGCTTAGAAGCAGCCATCATTTAAAGAAAGCGTAATAGCTCACTGGTCGAGTCGGCCTGCGCGGAAGATGTAACGGGGCTAAACCATGCACCGAAGCTGCGGCAGCGACACTATGTGTTGTTGGGTAGGGGAGCGTTCTGTAAGCCGTTGAAGGTGTGCTGTGAGGCATGCTGGAGGTATCAGAAGTGCGAATGCTGACATAAGTAACGATAAAGCGGGTGAAAAGCCCGCTCGCCGGAAGACCAAGGGTTCCTGTCCAACGTTAATCGGGGCAGGGTGAGTCGACCCCTAAGGCGAGGCCGAAAGGCGTAGTCGATGGGAAACAGGTTAATATTCCTGTACTCGGTGTTACTGCGAAGGGGGGACGGAGAAGGCTATGTTGGCCGGGCGACGGTTGTCCCGGTTTAAGCATGTAGGCGGAGGTTCCAGGTAAATCCGGAATCTTGTTAACGCTGAGGTGTGATGACGAGGCACTACGGTGCTGAAGCAACAAATGCCCTGCTTCCAGGAAAAGCCTCTAAGCATCAGGTAACATCAAATCGTACCCCAAACCGACACAGGTGGTCAGGTAGAGAATACCAAGGCGCTTGAGAGAACTCGGGTGAAGGAACTAGGCAAAATGGTGCCGTAACTTCGGGAGAAGGCACGCTGATATGTAGGTGAAGCCCCTGCGGGTGGAGCTGAAATCAGTCGAAGATACCAGCTGGCTGCAACTGTTTATTAAAAACACAGCACTGTGCAAACACGAAAGTGGACGTATACGGTGTGACGCCTGCCCGGTGCCGGAAGGTTAATTGATGGGGTTAGCGGCAACGCGAAGCTCTTGATCGAAGCCCCGGTAAACGGCGGCCGTAACTATAACGGTCCTAAGGTAGCGAAATTCCTTGTCGGGTAAGTTCCGACCTGCACGAATGGCGTAATGATGGCCAGGCTGTCTCCACCCGAGACTCAGTGAAATTGAAATCGCTGTGAAGATGCAGTGTACCCGCGGCAAGACGGAAAGACCCCGTGAACCTTTACTATAGCTTGACACTGAACACTGGTCCTTGATGTGTAGGATAGGTGGGAGGCTTTGAAGCGTGGACGCCAGTCTGCGTGGAGCC
>NZ_JBBCMA010000013.1 GCF_037152535.1 Leclercia sp. AS011 | reverse complement strand
GGCCAATACGTTTAATATTCATGTGGACACCTCCCCCTGGGAACTGAAGTTAACACCTCAGTCTGGCACTCTGATGCCGTAAGGTGGGAGGTGTCCATCACATCGGCCTACTTACTTCGGTACGCCTTAAATCACGCGCGAGAACTGCTGCAGGCGCGCCTTTTGACGCAGGTAGGCGTCAAAGCACATGCAGATATTACGAATCAACAGACGCCCTTTTGGCGTCACCTCAATCGCCTTCTCCGTGACATCCACCAGCCCGTCTTTCGCCAGCGGCGCCAGCAGCTTCATGTCATCAGCAAAGTAATCGCTAAACTGTAGATCCCACTGTGCTTCGACGTCGCTGAAGTCGAGACGGAAGTTGCAGATCAGCGCTTTTATCACGTCCCGGCGGATACAGTCGTCGCGGGTTAAGGCGATGCCGCGCCACAGGGCGTTGCCGGTATCATCCACCTGCTGATAATAGTGCTTCAGCTCTTTCTGGTTCTGCGCATAGCAGTCACCAATCATGCTGATGGCTGAAACGCCCATCCCCAGCAGATCCGTATCGCCCTGGGTGGTGTAGCCCTGGAAGTTACGATGTAGCACACCTTCCCGCTGCGCAATGGCCAGCTCGTCATCCGGGCGGGCAAAGTGATCCATGCCGATAAACTGGTAACCGGTCGCAGTCAGAGAGGTGATGGTCTCCTGCAGGATATCCAGCTTTTGCTGGGCGGAAGGCAGGTCGGCGTCCTTGATTTTGCGCTGGGCAGCAAACAGCGTCGGCAGATGCGCATAGTTGAAGACGCTCAGGCGATCCGGATTAAGCTCCGCCACGCGCTTCAGCGTGAAGGCAAAACTCTCAGGCGTCTGCTTCGGCAGGCCATAAATCAGGTCGATATTGGTGGAGGTGAAACCAATCTCCCGCGCATGGTTTAACAGAGCGAAGATGAACTCTTCATCCTGCTCGCGGTTGACCAGCCGCTGGACCTCTTTGTTGAAGTCCTGCACGCCCATACTCAGGCGATTGAACCCTTCCATGCGTAAGTGATCCAGTACATCCAGCTCAATTTCGCGAGGATCGACCTCGATCGAGATTTCTGCATCGTCGTTGAAAGTAAAGTTGCCACGCAGCAGCGTCATCAAACGACTTATTTGCGCTTTATTCAGGTAGGTCGGCGTACCGCCGCCCCAGTGGAGCTGGCTGACATGGCGGCCGGCAAACTGCGGCGCGCGATGCAGGATCTCCTGCTCAAGCGCATCCAGATACTGATCCGCCTTGTGCTGCTGGCGGGTCACAATTTTATTGCAGCCGCAGAAGTAGCAGAGCTTGTGGCAGAACGGGATATGAACATACAGAGAGAGCGGACGGTCAGGGTAACGTGCAACCGCCTGCTGAAATTGGCTATCACCAAAAGCGTCGGAAAACTCCAGCGCGGTGGGATAAGAGGTATAGCGCGGCCCGGAATAGTTATATTTTTGGATCAGGGCCAGATCCCAGTCGATGGTTGGTACAGACATGTTCACTCCTTCCGATGGTGTCGCGTTCGTATACGGCGGCCCGTTCTGGCCCCTGTGCGGGCCACGAATCGGGTGCGCAGCCACTTCTGTCGCCGCGACAACCGCCGTAGTTTAACGAATAACCACACCAGATAACATATAACCGGAAGGGTTATAAGCAGGACGATAAAGCCTGCCGGGTGCAAATGTTAGTTTCCACCTTTCAGCAGGCGCATCATGTCTTCCTGCTTCTCTTCTTCCTCCTCTTCTTCTTCATCGTCGTAAGAGAGGCCAAGCTTCTGCATCAGTTCATCAATGCGATCCAGTTTGGCATCCACCCATGACTGCTCTTCAGCACTCAGGGTTTCACCCTCTTCAAGACGTTCCAGCAGCGCGTCCAGGCGCTCATCGTTCTCCAGCAAATCCAGCTCAGCCTGCGGTGAAAGCATAGGTTTCTCGCTCTTGGGTTTGTGCTGCCTGGTGACCGGGGCATCGGTCACGCCTAATGGAACAGGTGTTTTACTGCCGATACGCGGGTCTTTCTGCTGCTTGTTTTTCGCAGACGCGCCGGACGAATCACCGCCACTCGCGCGGCTACCGGCAGCATGACCACGATGCTTTTTATCGCGTTTGCGATCGCGCGCTTCCTGATTCAGTTCTTCGCGCGTTTTGCGGCGTGCTTTTGCTGGACGTTTAGCGCCTGCAGCGGAGGTCGGTTTTTTCATGATGTTTTGTCTTTACGTCGTTTTCTTGAGTATAGAATTGCGGCGAAATCTAGCAGAAAGCAAGCAAAGAAAAAAGGCGACAGAGCAATCTGTCGCCTTTTTTCCTGACTCACAACCCGTTATGGGTCTGACAATCCCTGTTTGCTGACAACTAACCCTGTTTTTCCGTTAGCCGGTACCGTCCGTGATATGTCCTTTTCCTTTTGTAACGCCTCCAGGCGTGCGTCTTCCTGACTATCCTTCGTCTTCGCCTCCTGGCGCTCCTGACCCTTATCCTTAAGTCCGCTTCCTGTCGGCATCCTCGCCGTTGAACGCTACTTTACCTTGTCCGACTAAACCTACAACCCGCAAAAGCCGCAGTAGTGCGACTTTCAGATTAAGACTAAGCGTTAATAGTTTGATTTTAATGATTTTGATTTTTTAACTCACTGCGACTTTTCTTAAATCTCCCATAATACAAAGGGCAGATCTCTTACAAAGCACAGGGTTTTTACTTACAGCGGCGTTACCGATGGGCAAAGCCTTTTCTCTCTGTTCAGGTATAATCCCCCCAACGTTACGAATTTCTGGAGACAACCACGTGACCAACCTGAATTATCACCAGACGCATTTTGTGCTTAGTGCGCCTGATATTCGCCATTTACCCGCCGACACGGGTCTTGAAGTGGCATTTGCTGGCCGGTCCAACGCGGGGAAATCCAGCGCTCTGAATACCCTGACCAATCAGAAAAGCCTGGCCCGTATCTCTAAAACGCCTGGCCGTACCCAGCTGATTAACCTGTTCGAAGTTGCACCGGGCAAGCGTCTGGTCGACCTGCCAGGCTATGGCTATGCCGAAGTGCCGGAAGAGATGAAAATCAAGTGGCAGCGCGCGCTGGGCGAATACCTGGAAAAACGCCTGTGCCTGAAAGGTCTGGTAGTGCTGATGGACATTCGTCATCCGCTTAAAGATCTTGATCAGCAGATGATCCACTGGGCCGTCGAAAGCGGGATCGAGGTGCTGGTGCTGCTGACCAAAGCCGACAAGCTGGCGAGCGGCGCACGTAAGGCGCAGGTGAATATGGTGCGTGAAGCGGTGCTGGCGTTCAACGGTGACATCCAGGTTGAGGCTTTCTCTTCGCTGAAGAAACTCGGCGTGGATAAACTGCGTGAGAAACTGGATCGCTGGTATAGCGAGCTGGAACCTGCGACAGAAGTGGAAGAGTGATGATAAGCGCGGCGATGTCCGCGCTTTTTTTGCGCTGAGTTTTCTTTGCCGCAATAAAAAACGCCCCAGTCATTACTGACTGGGGCGGCTAAAATATTCAGCCAAATCCGATTACGTGAAGTAAAAGGTCTGAAAGATAGAACATCTTACCTCTGTACCCTACGCGAATAACTCTACCCTTTTTTAGACTATAGACAAAGCACTTTTTGTAGTTTTTTTTCATTCTTTACATAGGGAATTCTAATGATCATCACAAAACGTTCATGGATATGTTGCTTACTTACATAAACTGTTCATATCCCAGAAAGCATTAGTGAGCCTGATCCCAGTTTTCTCCGCTACCCACTTCCACCAGCAACGGTACATCCAGTTTCACGCTGTTTTCCATCAGTTCATGGATCTTTTTCGAGACGGATTCCAGATCGTCTTTGTGCACTTCGAACACCAGTTCATCGTGTACCTGCATGATCATACGCACCCGCGGCTGCTCTTTCTCCAGCCAGGCATCAACGGCGATCATCGCGCGTTTAATGATATCTGCGGCAGTCCCCTGCATCGGGGCGTTGATTGCCGCACGCTCGGCACCGGCACGGCGGGCCGCATTGCTGGATTTGATGTCCGGCAGATAGAGACGACGGCCTTCCAGCGTTTCAACATAGCCTTTCTCTTTCGCCTGGGCACGGGTGGTCTCCATGTACTGCAGCACGCCCGGATAGCGTTCGAAATAGAGATCCATGTACTTCTGCGACTCTTTACGCGGAATATTGAGCTGACGGGAGAGACCAAAAGCGCTCATACCGTAGATCAGGCCAAAGTTGATCGCTTTTGCGCTGCGGCGCTGTTCCCCGGTGACACTCTCCAGCGACATACCAAATACTTCAGCCGCCGTGGCCCGGTGGATATCCTGCCCTTCAGCAAAGGCGGTCAACAGACCTTTATCCCGGGACAGGTGCGCCATAATACGCAGTTCAATCTGCGAATAGTCAGCAGAGACAATGACGTAGTCCTGCGGCGCAATAAACGCCTGACGAATACGACGCCCTTCTTCATTACGTACCGGAATGTTTTGCAGGTTAGGATCGGTCGAAGATAAACGCCCGGTTGCTGCCACCGCTTGATGATAGGAGGTATGCACGCGACCCGTTTTTGGGTTAATCATCAACGGCAGCTTATCGGTGTAGGTCGATTTCAGCTTTGCCAGCCCGCGGTATTGCAGGATAACTTTCGGCAGCGGGTAGTCCAGCGCCAGCTCCTCCAGTACCTCTTCAGAGGTGGACGGCGCGCCGCCCGGCGTTTTCTTCAGCGGCTTAATGCCCTGCTTTTCAAACAGGATAGTTTGCAGCTGTTTGGTGGACGAGAGATTAAACGGCTCGCCAGCGATCTCATGTGCTTTTTGTTCAAGTTCGTTCAGGCGCAACGCGATCTCTTCCGAGTGCTTATGCAGCACTGCCGGGTCGATCTTCACGCCGTTGCGCTCAATGCGGGACAGAACCGGCACCAGCGGCATCTCGATATTCTGGAACACGTTCAGCGGCCCGGCGTGTTTTTGCAGCTTTGGCCACATCTTTAAATGCAGTTGCAGCGTGACGTCGGCATCTTCTGCCGCATAGTGTCCCGCCTCTTCCAGCGCGATCTGGTTAAAGGTCAGCTGATTCTTGCCCTTACCGGCGATCTCTTCAAAGGTGACAGTTTTGTGCTTCAGCCAGCGATCGGAGAGTGAATCCATATCGTGACGACCGGCGACGCTGTCGAGGATATAGGACTCCAGCATGGTATCGAACGCAATGCCACGCAGTTCAATGCCGTAGTTCTGCAGGATGCCGCGATCGAACTTCAGGTTTTGCCCTACCTTAAGTGCTTTTTCGTCTTCCAGGATCGGCTTGAGAAGCTCGAGCACGCGTTCGCGGGCGATCTGGTCAGGCGCATCCAGATAGTCGTGGGCGACCGGCACATAGGCGGCAACGCCAGGTTCAGTGGCAAAGGAGAGACCCACCATATTGGCGGACACATTATCGAGGCTGTCGGTTTCGGTATCAAAAGCAAACACCGGCGCCTGCTTTAATTTTTCAATCCAGACCTGAAGCCGGGCTTCATCGAGGATGGTTTCGTAATGTTCAGACGAGAGGACGCTGGCTTCTTCTTCCGGCTCCTCTTCTGCATCAATTACCAGCGTCTCTTTTGGCTTAGCCGCCGGTTTTGCCCCTTTCGCCTGCAGCCATTTCCCCGCTTCGAGATCGGTGATCCAGCGTTTAAATTCGTACTGCTTAAACAGGCTCAGCAGCTCTTCGGCGGCAGGCTGCTGTACTTCCAGCTGTTCGCAGGTCAGATCCAGTTCAACATCGGTTTTGATGGTTGCCAGCTGATAGGAGAGGTACGCCACCTCTTTGTTTTGCTCAAGCTTAGCGGCCATAGTTTTGGCGCCGCGGAAGGTTAGGCCGGCAATTTTATCCTGCTCGCTATACAACGTATCCAGCCCACCCAGCCCCTGCAGCAGCGCCTGGGCCGTTTTCTCGCCCACACCCGGTACGCCTGGGATGTTATCGGAGGAGTCGCCCATCAGGGCGAGGAAGTCGATGATCAGCTCCGGCGGCACGCCATACTTGGTCACCACCTCTTCCGGCCCGAGGATGGTATTGGTCATGGTGTTAATCAGGGTGATCCCCGGCGTGACCAGCTGCGCCATGTCTTTATCACCGGTACTGATTAATACCGGACGGCCCAGCTTCTCAGCTTCCCGCGCCAGCGTCCCGATCACATCGTCCGCTTCTACGCCAGAGACGGCCATTAAAGGCAGCCCCATCGCTTTCACCATCTTATGCAGAGGCTCGATCTGCGCACGCAGATCGTCCGGCATTGGCGGGCGATGGGATTTGTAATGTTCAAACAGCTCGTCCCGGAAAGTTTTGCCTTTCGCGTCGAAGACTACGGCGGCATGGCTCGGCTGATACTGCAGGATCAAGCTACGCAGCATGTTCAGCACGCCATACATTGCGCCAGTAGGCTCTCCCGCGCTGTTAGTCAGCGGAGGAAACGCATGATACGCCCGATAGAGGTAAGACGAACCGTCGACGAGAATAAGCGGATTTTCGGGGATCTGAACCATAATGACCGTGCCTTTGAGTAATTTATGGATAAAGGATGCCACAGAAGGATGAAAACATCAGTTTTTCGCGGCTAATACAGCCAAAGATTTTGCGATCCGGAGGATCGCTCGCAAATCAAATCTGTGGATAAGTTTGTGAATAGTTTCTACGGCCTGGACTAAATGTGCTATCTGACGATCGCCTGAATAATAATTAATCTTAACAATCAATGGTTTGTTATTTGATCGCGATCTCATATTTCTGGTTGATGACAATTTACTCCATGTGGATATAAGCCACCTAAGATCCGCGCTACAGCATTTTTCTCCACCAGACATACAAATCAGAAATCCCGTCAGGTGAAAGCGCCTGCCTGCGGGTGTTTTCTGGTAAAATCAGCGCCCAGTGTCTGTTTATCAGGCGCATACTATAGCTAACCACCTGAAAACATTCATCATGTCTAAACTGCTGGCTGCGATAATACTTTTGTTGAGTGTCGCATTAACGATTCTGGTTACCATCGCCTGTTCTGTGCCGATTATCATCGCCGGAATAGTTAAACTGCTATTGCCGATCCCCATCGTCTGGCGTGCAGTATCCGCTTTTTGCAACGTCATGATGTACTGCTGGTGTGAAGGCCTGGCGGTACTTCTGCGCCTTAATCCGCATCTGAAATGGGATGTCCAGGGTCTGGAAGGGCTCAATAAGAAAAACTGGTACTTGCTCATCTGCAATCACCATAGCTGGGCCGATATCGTGGTGTTGTGCGTGCTGTTCCGCAAACATATCCCGATGAACAAATACTTCCTGAAGCAGCAGCTCGCCTGGGTGCCCTTTATTGGTCTCGCCTGCTGGGCGCTGGATATGCCCTTCATGAAACGCTATTCGCGTAGCTATCTTATTCGCCATCCCGAGCGCCGCGGCAAAGATGTTGAAACGACCCGCCGCTCGTGCGAGAAGTTTCGCGCCCACCCCACCACCATCGTTAACTTTGTCGAAGGTTCTCGCTTTACCGCAGAGAAGCAGCAGCAAACCCGATCACCTTATGCCAACCTGCTGCCACCAAAAGCGGCCGGGATCGCCATGGCGCTTAACGTGTTGGGCCAACAGTTCGACAAGTTACTGGACGTGACGCTCTGCTATCCCGAAAACGATAAGACGCCGTTTTACGATATGCTCAGTGGTAGGTTAACCCGTATCGTGGTGCGTATTAATCTGGTGCCGGTGGCGGAGGAGTTACACGGGGACTATGTCAGCGATAAGAACTTTAAGCGACGTTTCCAGCTCTGGCTGAATACGCTGTGGAGTGAGAAAGACGCGCTGATAAATAAAATTAAAGCGGAATACAACAACGCCGGTCATTGACCGGCGTTTTCTTTATTACTTCTTCTCAACCAGATATTTCACAGTATCAGCATATTGCTGGACGAAGATGTCCATGCTGCTGGTATCCATGCCCTGCATATTCAGCTGATATTTGCCGTTTACATACATGGCTGGCACGCCGCGCAGCTGCAGATCGGCAGCGGCTTTTTCCTGCTGAGCTACCAGAGATTTCACGACGAAGCTATTCCAGGCTGCATCGTATTCTTCGCCTTTGATGCCAGCATCAACAAATACCTTACGGATATCGGCCGTGGTCTGGACGGCCTGAGTTTTCTGAACCGCTTCAAACATCGGGGCAGTAATTTTGTCTTCCACACCCAGCGCCATCGCAACGGCCCACGCCTGAGTCAGGTCTTTGCCCAACGGGCCAAGAAACTCAACGTGATACTTGGTCATTTTGGTGCCTTCCGGCAGCTTTTTCTTCACGCTATCGGAAACGTGCAGAACCTGCTCGAACTCATAGCAGTGCGGGCAGTAGAATGAGAAGAACTCAAGTACCTGAGGTTCTCCGGCAACCGGTTTGTCGAGGGTAATATACTGCTTGCCATCGGTGAACTGTGCAGCCGATGCGCTAAAAGCCAGAATCATACCTGCCAGCGCCAGCCATATTTTTTTCATGATCAACTCTCTCCTGGGTGTGTTCGATTAATACATTGGCGTTAATTGCAAAGGGGGCTCCTGCAGAACCTTTACCTGTTCAATAAATGTGGAAATCTGGTTACGCCAGTAATCTTCCCCGGTAAGCCACGGGAAGTTTCTGGGGAAAGCGGGGTCGTCCCAACGCCTGATTAACCATGCAAGATAATAAACAAAACGCATGGCGCGTAAAGGTTCGATTAATGCAATTTCGTCTGAATCAAAGGAACTGAATTCTTCATAGGCTTCGATAATCGTCTCCAGCTGCATCCGTTGCTCGGCTTTATCGCCATTCAGCAGCATCCAGAGATCCTGAATGGCAGGTCCCATTCGGGCATCATCGAGATCGACAAATAACGGCCCATCACGCCAGAGGATATTTCCGGCATGGCAATCGCCGTGCAGACGAAGCGTTGTTACGTTGTTATCCCAGCGCGGTATGACGGCGTTAATTAAATCATCCGTTGCGGCCAGGAACTGCGCCTTCAGCCCGGAAGGGATGAGCGTGGACGTTTCAAATACCTGGCGCGGCTCGAGCAAGTATTCCTGAATACCAATGGTTGGGCGCGCGGTAAATTCGCTTTTCTGCCCCGTCTGATGAATGCGCCCTAAATAACGGGCAACCCACTCCATCTGATCGATATTATCGGCTTCAAATTGCCGGCCACCAAGGCTGGGGAAGACCGCAAAATAAAAACCCTGGTGTGACAGCAGCGTCTGATTATTGAATTGAAGAGGGGCAGCGACGGGAACATCATCAGCCACCAGATCCAGCGCGAACTGATGTTCTTCCTGAATTTGTTCAGCTGACCAGCGCTGCGGGCGGTAAAATTTCACCACAAAGCGCCGGCGATCCTCGTCCTGAAACTGGTAGACGCGGTTCTCATAGCTGTTTAATGGAGTCAGGCCTGAGTCCACCCGGATGCCCTGTTCAAACAGTGCATCCATAATGGTATCCGGGTGTAAGGTCTGGAAAGTAAAAGCCTGGTCGTTCATCCGATCATCCGGAAATTATACGAATGATTGAGGATATCATTTAACGGCCTTTACGGTGGTGCCTCTTACAAGCTTTTACTCTTTAATTACGCCACGCGCGCGCAGCAGTGCGGTTTTGAAATCCTCTTCGTAATCTTTCTGAATACCCGGGATCACCGCATCTTTACCTGAATCACGCATTTTCAGGTGATAGATCAGGATGTCATCAGAAAGGTCGGCCAGTTCTCCGTCATAACCTGACTCCTGCGCCAGTTTCTGTAAGAATTGCATCAGGTTAAGTTCTGGCTCTTTCTGCCAGGCTGGCTGGAGGAGTTCAATAACTTCGTTCAGACGTTTACATTTCATGGTAATGCTCCTTTCATTTAGAGTGACACGTTAGCAGGGTCAATCCCACAAGAAAAGAGGCGATATTGTTGAGCCAGATAAGCAGCATCACCGGTGTGGTATTAGCCGGAGGCAAGGCATCCCGCATGGGGGGAAAAGATAAGGGCTTGCAGGAGCTGAACGGCATGCCGTTATGGCAGCACGTTGCGCGAACGCTGCGTAAGCAGGTCGACACGCTTGCCGTCAGTGCCAACCGTAATATCGCCACTTATCAGGAAAGCGGGTATCCCGTTTACGCGGATCTGCTGGCTGATTACCCCGGGCCGCTGGCGGGCATGCTTTCGGTCATGCAGCAGTGCGACGCGGAGTGGTTCCTGTTCTGCCCTTGCGATACCCCTTTTATCCCGGATTGCCTGGCAGAGAGGCTGGTTAAAAACAGGGGAATAGCACCTGTGGTCTGGGCGCACGACGGCGATCGCGATCATCCCACCATTGCATTAATGCACTGCCAGTTAATGCCAAAGCTACAGGACTATTTAGCCTCAGGCGAACGACGGGTGATGGTTTTTATGCGCCCGGCGGGCGGACATTCCGTCGATTTTAGCGATATGAAACAGGCATTTATTAATATGAACACCCTCGAAGAGATGCAGACTGCCAGGAGGCACAGATGATACCGGTTTTAGCGATTGCTGCCTGGAGCGGTACGGGGAAAACCACCCTGTTAAAAGCCATCATCCCGGCGCTCTGTGCCAGAGGTGTGCGCCCGGGGCTGATCAAACATACTCACCACAACATGGATGTCGATACTCCCGGGAAGGACAGCTATGAGCTGCGCAAAGCCGGCGCAGCACAAACCCTTGTCGCCAGTAGTCAACGCTGGGCATTAATGACGGAAACGCCTGACGAAGAGGAGATCGATCTGGCTTATCTGATCAGCCGAATGGATCATTCGAGGCTGGATCTGGTACTGGTAGAAGGGTTTAAGCATGAGCCGGTGGCGAAGATCCTGCTCTTCAGAAGCGATACCGGGCATGATATTAATGAATTAACGCTTGATGAGCATGTCATCGCTGTGGCCAGTGATGAGGTGTTTTCGCTTCCGGTACCGGTGTTGGATATCAATAATAGCGAGGCGATCGTGGATTTTATTCTGCAATGGATGAATACGCTGTAGGCCGGGCAAGCGCAGCGCCGCCCGGCTTTTTTCCGCCCCAACGCAAAAAGCCCATCCGTGAGGATGGGCTTTCGCGTAATTTGATGCCTGGCAGTTCCCTACTCTCGCATGGGGAGACCCCACACTACCATC
>NZ_JBBCMA010000012.1 GCF_037152535.1 Leclercia sp. AS011 | reverse complement strand
CTTTCCTCTTTCAGAGTCAAGCGATTATTTCACGCTTTTCTCTTCAACCGGCCCGGCTGTTTGTGTGAAGTGATTCACATCTGCCGTGTCGATGGAGGCGCATTATAGGGATCCCAGTTTTTAGCACAAGCATTTTTTCGATCTTTTCTGCTGACTGTTCTTTTTTCATTCTTTCCGCCGAAATACCACGCGATCCGTTCAAATAATGACACCATTTCCCCTTGATCAAGCTGAATATTAGGATCAAAGTCTTCTGTATAAAGCACATCAGTCGAGGTTGATATGTCTGCAGTACTCCGTCCCTATAAAGATCTTTTCCCCAAACAAGGCGATCGCGTCATGATCGACAGCAGCAGTGTGGTCATTGGCGATGTCCGAATGGGCGACGACGTTAGTATCTGGCCTCTGGTCGCCATTCGCGGAGATGTTAACTATGTCTCCATCGGTGCGCGCACCAATATTCAGGATGGCAGCGTGCTGCATGTCACCCATAAGTCCTCATATAATCCTGAAGGCAATCCCCTGATCGTTGGCGAAGATGTCACTGTCGGTCACAAAGTGATGCTGCACGGTTGCACGATCGGCAATCGCGTACTGGTGGGTATGGGATCGATTTTGTTGGATGGTGTAGTAATAGAAGATGAGGTAATGATTGGTGCCGGGAGTCTGGTTCCGCAAAACAAGCGGCTGGAAAGTGGCTTTCTCTATTTAGGCAGTCCGGTAAAACAGATCCGCCCCCTTACGGAAGCGGAAAAAGAAGGCCTGACGTACTCAGCCAATAACTACGTTAAATGGAAGAATGACTATCTGGATCAGGAAAGCCAGAACCATCCCTGATCGTCTTCATCACCCATACGGATCACATCGCTGGCTTCTTCTTCCAGATCCCAGCGATGTTCACGAAAAAGATTCAGCGGTACGCCCTCGCCAAAACGCTGCACCAGCGTTGCCCCTTCAATGGCACACATCATTTGCATGCCATTCACCAGGGCGGGAAAACAGACGGCTAGCTTTTCATGGTCCCACGCCTCTCTGTCCGGAAACTGGATCGCCTGATTCATGCCGACAGCTCCCTTTTAAGCACTTCAATCACAGGTTCGACTGCCGGCAATACACCGTGCCAGAGCATTACGGCGTGTGCCGCCTGGCCCACCAGCATTCCCAGCCCGTCAGCAAGCTTTTTTGCGCCCTGCTGTTCACACCAGTTCAGAAAAGGCGTTTTGCCTTTCTGGTAGAACATGTCATAGCAGTAAACCTGCGGGTTTACTAATGAAGAGGGAATAGCGGGAACATCACCATTAATACCGCTTGAGGTCGCATTAATGATCAGATCAAATTCACGTCCGCTCAGCGCGTCCATAGCTGTCGCATGGATACTCCCGGTATGAGCAAAAAGGGTGGCCAGTTCTACCGCGCGGGAATGGGTACGGTTGGTAATGGTCACGGCACAATCCAGGGAAAGCAGCGGGAGAATCACCCCACGCGACGCCCCTCCCGCACCGATCAGCAGGATGCGCGCGCCGGGTTTGATAAATGACAACCGTTCCAGATCGCTCAGCAAGCCAATCCCGTCCGTGTTGTCTCCCAGAATCCGACCATCATCAAGCCGTTTAAGGGTATTCACCGCTCCCGCCAGGGACGCACGTTCCGTTAACTCATCAGCGCGCTCGAATGCCTCTTCTTTAAAAGGCACTGTGACATTAGCCCCTTTACCGCCACCAGCAAAGAAACTCTCCAGCGTCGCCACAAAGGCATCGACAGGTGCAAGCACGCGCCCATAAGGGTGCTCGATGTTCAGCTGCTGCGCAAACTGCTGATGAATAAACGGCGACTTGCTGTGAGCGATTGGATTACCAAAAACGGCGTACGTTTCCATCTGATTACCCCTGGCGAAAACGTTCGCCGGTCAAAGCATCACGAATTTCTGACGGATTCAGACGGCCACCGGTTTCACCGATAACCACAGGGAAATCGTCACCAAACTGCGCGAATACCTCTTCCGAGGTGCGGCAAGGAGGCAAGCCCGTCAGATTGGCACTGGTAGAGACCAGCGGTTTACCAAAACGATTACAGAGATCGATAACCAGGGGATGGTCAGTCACGCGAACGGCTAGTGAATCAAATCGTCCCGTCAGCCACCGCGGTGTTGTCGGCAGAGCCGGGAACACAAAGGTTACGGGGCCAGGCCAGGCTGCAAAAATGGTTTCACGCTGTGCTGACGTCAACATGGAATCATCAATATAAGGTTTAAGCTGTTCGAAACTGGCAGCAATGAGAATCAGCCCTTTTTCAACCGGTCTCTGCTTGAGTGTTAACAGTCGCGTTACGGCGACTTCGCTGTCGGGATCGCATCCCACCCCAAAAACAGCTTCTGTTGGATAAGCGATGACATCTTCTTTATTCAGTACGTCCACCGCATGCGCGATGGAGCCTGATTGCAGGTTATTATTCACTTTTCTGATCCGCCGAAACCGGCTTTCCACATTGTTTACTGGCGCAAAAACGCTTCATGCCTTGCGCCGTTTTCTTCTCGATAAGTAGTGGGTAGTGGCACTCAGGACAGCTCCCCGCCACCGGTTTGAAATTGGTAACGAACTGACATTCAGGATAACGATCGCAGGAGTGGAATGTCTTACCATAACGTGAACGCCGTTGAACAAGATGGCCGCTGCCGCACTGCGGACAGGCCAGGGCTGTTTCATCGGGTTTATCAATCTGTTCAGTATGATCACATTCAGGATAGCGGCTGCAGCCGATAAACATGCCAAAACGGCCCTGACGCAACGCCAGATCGCCGCCACATTGCGGGCATGCCTGTCCCTCCAGAACTTTAACAATATGCCCGTCCGCCTGACTTTTCAGGGGACGGACATAATTACAGTCTGGATAGTGTGAACAACCGAGAAACGGCCCGTGTTTACCGGACCGGATAACAAGCTCTGCCCCGCACTGCGGACAGGGCTCGTTTTTATGCACCGTAAATAGTGCTGATTTGGCCATAACAACTCTTGGTGCTGCATCATGAATTAATGCAGCATACCTTCATTCACTTCAAAGAGTAATTCTTCCATTTGCTGATAGGCATTTTCACAGCCTGGTATGTTGAACAGAACCATCAGGATGACCCACTTCAGATCTTCCAGCTCAAATTCTGCCGTATCCAGCGCCATGACGCGCTCTATCACCATTTCTCTCGTTTCGAGGTTCAGCACCTGAATCTGCTCAAGGAATAAAACAAATCCCCGGCAACTGGCATCCAGCCTTTCACACTCTTCAGCCGTATAGATGCGTACAGACAGCGGATCGGAAGCTAGCTGCATCGGTTCGGCGAGGCCTTCCTGATAATCAGCCAGTTTTTCGAGCCATATTAACGCGTTGTAAATATCTTCCCGTTCGAAACCTGCATCGGTGAGATCGCGTGTAAGTTTGTCCTGATCCACGCGTGCTTCAGCTTCGTTATGGATGTAAGTCTCAAACAAATACATGAGTACGTCGAACATGGCTTGCCCTCCTTAATCGGACATAGCCGCCGGGTACAGCTGCGATCCATCCTGCTAACTCCAGTTCGAGTAGCTGTGCTACCGTTACTGGCACAGGTTGGCCGGCACGTTCAGCGACAACGTCAACAGGTGTTACCTCATCTCCTACGTTAGCCAGGAGCTCAGGAAATGGCAATGCTACCTGCTCCTGATCTGCAGAATAAAGCCAATTTTTGGGATCCTCCGGCAGCCCGTTAAGGCCATATCGCAAACTTTCCAGAATATCTTCTACCGCCGTCACCGGCGTGGCGCCTTGCTTAATTAACCAGTGCGGCCCCTCACATCCAGGGTTCCCTATCGCGCCTGGCAGCGCAAAAACTTCGCGTCCCTGCTCAAGCGCGCATTTTGCGGTAACGAGTGAACCGCTTCTGATGAGGCCCTCTATAACAAACACCCCCTGACTAAGGCCGCTAATAATGCGATTGCGCCGGGGAAAATTACCGGGCCAGGGAGGTGTAGCGAGGGGAAACTCCGAAACGACGGCACCACCGCTCTCAACAAGACGCTTGGCCAGTGAGATATGACGGCGGGGATAGAGCCCCGATAAGCCGTTCCCTAACACCGCCACGCTTTTCCCCTTAACGGCGAGCGCGGCGCGATGTGCAACGCCATCAATCCCACAGGCCAGGCCGCTGGTAATCGTCAGGCCCGCCTGGGCTAACTGTTCGCAAAGGATTGTTCCCCACCGCTCTCCGTACCAGGAGTGGGAACGGCTGCCAACGACGGCTAACTGCAGGCTCGACAGCACCTGTACATCTCCTCTGACAAACAGGGCGCCCGGGTAGTCTGTAATGGCGCGTAACTGAACCGGGTACAGGGCGCTGTCTGCCCTGATCAAGTGATGACCCGGCTCAGCCAGCCATTCCATGCTGCGCTCAATTTCATGCGGCGAAAGTGTAAAGAACCGCGCCTTTTGCTTTTGGGTCAGCCCCATTGCATCCAATAGCGCAGCATTAATATGGGGTTCACGCTGCAACTGCTGCGCTATCGCCACCATCTTATCGCCGTACAGTTCTCCAATGCTTATCAGGCGTAACCATATCTCTGTGGATGTCATCCTTTCCCCTGCCACAAGCCGCTATAGCAATCTTTGCGATTGGTCACTGATGCTGTCAATCAGAGGGGGTTTTGTCTAGAATAGAGGGTATATTCTTATCAACTCCTGAACACGACTCTGGAAATATATGGCAGTTTTGCAAGTGTTACATATCCCGGACGAGCGCCTTCGCAAAGTCGCCGAACCGGTTAAAGAAGTGAATGCAGAAATTCAACGTATCGTTGATGATATGTTCGATACGATGTATGCCGAAGAAGGCATCGGTCTTGCGGCTACGCAGGTTGATATTCATCAGCGCATTATCGTCATCGACGTTTCCGAAAACCGTGAAGGACGCCTGGTACTAATTAACCCGGAGTTACTGGAAAAAAGCGGCGAAACCGGAATCGAAGAAGGTTGTCTCTCTATTCCTGAGCAGAGAGCGCTGGTTCCTCGCGCTGAGAAAGTTAAAATTCGCGCGCTCGATCGCGACGGTAAGCCGTTCGAACTGGAAGCAGACGATCTTCTGGCAATCTGCATTCAGCACGAGATGGATCATCTTGTCGGTAAGCTTTTTATCGATTACCTCTCGCCACTGAAACAGCAGCGTATTCGTCAGAAAGTAGAGAAACTGGATCGCATGCGCGCTCGCGCATAACGTGACCCCGGATACAAGGATTAACGTGTCTACATCACTACGTATCATCTTCGCAGGAACACCTGACTTTGCAGCGCGTCATCTGGACGCGCTGTTGTCGTCTGGCCATCAGGTTGTAGGCGTTTTTACCCAGCCCGATCGCCCGGCTGGCCGCGGTAAAAAATTGATGCCGAGCCCGGTTAAAGTACTGGCAGAAGAACACAGCCTACCGGTGTTTCAGCCCGCTTCGTTACGGCCGCAGGAAAATCAGCAGTTAGTTGCTGATTTAAATGCGGATGTCATGGTGGTTGTGGCCTACGGCCTCATCCTGCCAAAAGCGGTGCTGGATATGCCCCGCCTGGGTTGCATTAATGTCCACGGCTCTCTGCTTCCGCGCTGGCGCGGGGCGGCACCAATACAACGTTCGTTGTGGGCCGGAGATGCCGACACGGGTGTGACGATCATGAAGATGGACGTTGGTCTGGATACCGGCGACATGCTTTATAAGCTCTCTTGCCCCATTACTGCCGAAGACACCAGCGCCACGCTGTATGACAAACTGGCAGAACTTGGGCCAAAAGGTCTTATTGATACGCTGCAACAGCTGGCAGATAACCGTGCCCGGCCTGAAGTTCAGGACGAAGCTCTGGTAACCTATGCCGAAAAGCTTAGCAAAGAAGAGGCCCGCCTCGACTGGACCCTTTCCGCAGCCCAGCTTGAACGTTGCATCCGGGCATTTAATCCCTGGCCAATGAGCTGGCTGGAGATAGACGGTCAACCGGTGAAAGTCTGGCAGGCCTCCGTTATTGCCGGACAGGCAAACGCCGCACCCGGGACGATTATCGAAGCCAGTAAGCAGGGTATTCAGGTCGCAACTGTTGAAGGGATCCTGAATCTGGAATCCTTACAACCTGCAGGTAAAAAAGCTATGAGCGCGCAGGACCTTCTGAACTCCCGCCGCGAATGGTTTACGCCTGGCAATAGTCTCGCCTGAGATCATCTCCATTTAAGGCCCGGTGTATCCGGGCATTTTTATTTTTGCGGTTATGAAAAAACAAAATTTACGCAGCCTGGCAGCACAGGCGATTGAGCAAGTGGTCGAACAGGGCCAATCCCTGAGCAATGTCCTGCCACCGTTACAGCAAAAAGTTTCTGATAAAGACAAGGCACTGCTTCAGGAGTTGTGCTTTGGCGTCTTGCGCACGTTACCCCAGCTGGAATGGCTGATTGGCAAGCTGATGGCGCGCCCGATGGCGGGCAAACAGCGCGTGCTTCACTATCTGATCATGGTCGGCTTCTATCAGCTGCTGCATACCCGTATTCCGCCTCATGCCGCACTGGCTGAAACCGTAGAAGGTGCAGTTGCGGTAAAACGTCCGCAGCTTAAAGGGCTGGTTAATGGCGTATTACGCCAGTTCCAGCGCCAACAGGATGAGTTGCTGGCGGAGTTTGCCCGTTCGGAAAAACGTTTCCTGCACCCGGAATGGTTATTAAAACGCCTGCAAAAAGCCTATCCTCAGCAGTGGGAAACGCTGGTTGAGGCAAATAACCAGCGACCGCCAATGTGGTTACGCGTCAACCGCAATCACCACTCTCGCGATGCCTGGCTGGCGCTGCTGGAAGACGCCGGGATGAGCGGATTCCCGCACCCGGATTATAGCGATGCGGTTCGTCTGGCCACACCGGCTCCGGTGCATGCCCTTCCTGGCTTTGAACAAGGCTGGGTTACCGTTCAGGATGCCTCCGCCCAGGGTTGTATGACCTGGCTTGAACCGCAAAATGGCGAGCGTATTCTCGACCTGTGCGCCGCGCCTGGCGGCAAGACCACGCATATTCTGGAAGTCGCACCGCAGGCAAGCGTCATGGCCGTCGACGTTGACGAGCAGCGTCTTTCTCGCGTCTACGATAACCTTAAACGTCTGGGCATGAAGGCCGAGGTTAAGCAGGGCGACGGGCGCACCCCTGCTAAGTGGTGTGGTGATGAGCAGTTCGATCGTATTTTACTGGATGCCCCTTGCTCTGCTACCGGCGTGATCCGCCGCCATCCGGATATCAAATGGTTACGCCGCGACCGGGATATTAATGAGCTGGCGCAGCTGCAGTCAGAGATCCTGGATGCTATCTGGCCACATCTGAAAACTGGCGGGACGCTGGTATATGCCACCTGTTCCGTACTGCCAGAAGAGAACAGTCAGCAGATCGCCGCGTTCCTGAAGCGTACTTCTGACGCCCGTCTGCATCTGACAGGTACAGCAGATCGACCTGGCAAACAAAATCTGCCTGGCGCAGAAGAAGGCGACGGCTTCTATTACGCTAAGCTAATCAAAGAGTGATGTTGATAACGGGTCACAAGATATGAAGATAATCATTCTGGGCGCGGGACAGGTGGGCGGCACGCTGGCAGAAAACCTGGTCGGTGAGAATAATGACATCACTATCGTTGATACTAATGGCGATCGTCTCCGCAGCCTGCAGGATAAATTCGATCTGCGAGTCGTGCAGGGGCATGGCTCTCATCCGCGAGTATTACGTGAAGCGGGTGCTGATGATGCCGACATGCTGGTTGCTGTCACCAGTTCAGATGAAACCAATATGGTTGCCTGTCAGGTCGCCTATTCATTATTCAATACGCCAAACCGCATCGCGCGGATTCGTTCCCCGGATTATGTGCGCGATGCTGATAAGTTGTTTAATTCCGATGCGGTGCCTATCGACCACTTAATAGCCCCTGAACAGTTGGTTATCGACAGTATCTATCGGCTTGTCGAATACCCGGGCGCACTGCAGGTGGTGAATTTCGCGGAAGGTAAAGTCAGCCTTGCGGTGGTAAAAGCCTATTATGGCGGCCCACTGATTGGAAATGCACTCTCCACGATGCGCGAACATATGCCACACATTGATACCCGCGTCGCCGCCATTTTCCGTCATGACCGCCCTATTCGTCCGCAAGGCTCCACCATTGTCGAAGCCGGGGATGAAGTGTTCTTTATCGCTGCATCCCAGCATATTCGTGCGGTGATGAGTGAGCTTCAGCGACTGGAAAAACCCTATAAACGCATCATGCTGGTCGGGGGCGGTAATATCGGTGCCGGCCTGGCTCGCCAGCTGGAAAAAGATTACAGCGTTAAATTGATCGAACGCGATCAGCAGCGAGCTTCTGAACTGGCAGAAAAACTGCAAAATACGATCGTTTTTTATGGCGATGCATCGGATCAAGAGCTGCTTGCCGAGGAGCATATCGATCAAGTCGATCTTTTCATTGCGGTTACCAACGACGATGAAGCCAACATCATGTCAGCGATGCTGGCTAAAAGGATGGGCGCTAAGAAGGTCATGGTGCTTATTCAGCGCAAAGCCTATGTCGATCTGGTGCAGGGAAGTGTTATCGATATTGCGATTTCTCCTCAGCAGGCCACCATATCTGCCCTCCTGAGTCATGTGCGTAAAGCAGATATCGTTGGTGTGTCTTCCCTGCGTCGTGGGGTGGCAGAGGCTATCGAAGCCGTGGCTCATGGCGATGAAAGCACGTCTCGCGTAGTGGGACGAACCATTGACGAGATTAAGCTCCCGCCGGGTACCATTATTGGCGCGGTAGTGCGGGGTAACGATGTAATGATCGCTAATGACAACCTGCGCATCGAGCAGGGCGATCACGTCATCATGTTCCTGACAGATAAAAAGTTTATTACCGACGTCGAACGTCTTTTCCAGCCAAGTCCTTTCTTCCTTTAATACCTGAAAGGTGCTGTTATCAGCACCTTTTCTTTTTAACCCAATAATATGTAAGGGTTATATTTCTGTGACGTATGTCTCTCTTCAATGGCAATTCGCTAATGATTTGTTAGACTTGTATCTGTCAGCTGGCACAAGGAGCATATAATGAGTTTTATTAAAGAGTTTCGCGAATTTGCGATGCGCGGAAATGTTGTAGATTTAGCAGTGGGTGTAATTATTGGTGCGGCGTTTGGTAAGATCGTTTCATCACTGGTTGCCGATATCATCATGCCCCCACTGGGACTGCTAATTGGCGGCATTGATTTCAAACAGTTCGCTATAACCCTGCGTGAAGCACAAGGTGATATTCCTGCGGTAGTCATGCACTACGGCGTGTTTATTCAAAACGTATTTGATTTTGTGATCGTTGCTTTCGCCATCTTCATGGCTATTAAGCTCATCAACCGACTGAACCGTAAGAAAAAAGAAGAACCGGCTGCACCGCCAGCCCCATCGAAAGAAGAAGTGTTGCTGACAGAAATTCGTGACTTACTGAAAGCGCAGAACAACCGCACTTTGTAAGCCTCTGAAAGCAAGAAGGCCAGTGGTAAGAAAGCGATTTGCTTGCTTGCCACTGGCCTCCCAGTTACCCCGTTTTGCATGTTTAGTTTTACGCAGATAACTTCCTTTCCCTTTCTTATTCTTTTCAATCCGCTGCCTGAATAAAGGATCATGTAATAATGCTTCGATAGCGTTATCCTTGATCTGACCTTTCTTATGCTGATAGTGGCTCATAATTTCTCCGGTATATAATAGATCCACGCGAGTGTAGAATCCGTTGACAATAAAATCAATAGCCGCGAGTTTCTCCATTTGCCCCTTGTTCGAGGGTTTCAAGGATGGAGCAGTAAACGCTGCTGTGTGCCGTTCCACAGCAGGCATCGTTCAGCCGCTGCAGAGACAGACGCATAGTTTGTAACTCTTCAATACGCGCTTCGACTTCACTCAGCCTCGCCTGCACGATGCTTTTTGATTCCTGGCAGGTATGATGTTCAGGATCGATACGGATCGACAGCAGTTCGCGGATCGATTCCAGCGTAAATCCCAGCTGCCGGGCATGGCGGATAAATTTCAGACGCTGCAGATCCTTATCGGTATACAGCCGAAAGCCACCTTCAGTACGAACCTCATGCTCCATCATCTGCTGCTTTTCGTAATAACGAATGGTATCTGGCGTGACGTCAGCCAGCTTCGCAATCTCACCAATACGATACATTACTCGTCCTCATTCATTTTTTGCGCTAGCCGATCAGCATAGTCACCGTGCAGGAAATTTGTGTTCACACCCGCCTGTCGAAGCTTAAGCTCAAGAAGTGCGAGACGACGGCTGTATTCCTTGTGCTCATTAGAGCCCTGCGTGACCGTAGAGAGTAATTGAGTAAGCTCAACCGCCTGTTTACGCTGTTCAAGCTCTGGTGGCAGACAACCTGCATTTTTCAACATCCGATAGCCCGCTCGCAGCTCAGCAGGAACATGGGAATCATCGTCCAGGATTAGCGGGTGACCACTTCCGGGTAGGTTATCAAACTCACCCTGACGTTGGGCATCAAGAATGTGTCGTTCTGCCCATTGGTCGAGTAACCACATAGCAAAACTCCGCAAAGATTGAAAAGAATATGACTATTGTAGAAAAGTGGGGATTTAGCAGATATAAAAAAACCCGCCGGGGCGGGTTTTTTTACGTTACTGCAGATTACTCTGCAGCAGCTTCTGCTTTCTCTGAACGATCAACCAGCTCGATGTAAGCCATCGGCGCGTTGTCGCCTGCACGGAAGCCACACTTCAGAATACGAGTGTAACCACCGGCACGGCTCGCGAAACGCGGGCCCAGTTCGTTAAACAGTTTTGCCACGATCTCGTTATCACGAGTACGGGCGAATGCCAGACGACGATTAGCAACGCTGTCAGTCTTGGCAAGAGTAATCAGCGGCTCAACTACGCGACGCAGCTCTTTCGCTTTAGGCAGGGTCGTCTTGATGATTTCATGACGAACCAGTGAACCTGCCATGTTGCGGAACATAGCCTGGCGATGGCTGCTGTTGCGGTTCAGTTGACGACCACTCTTACGATGGCGCATGACCTTATCCTTCTCAGTAAAACCTTAACCTGTGATCCGGTTACTCGTCAGCAATGCTTGCCGGTGGCCAGTTTTCCAGGCGCATGCCCAGAGACAGACCACGTGAAGCCAGCACGTCTTTAATCTCGGTAAGAGATTTTTTACCCAGGTTCGGCGTTTTCAGCAACTCAACCTCGGTACGCTGTACCAGATCACCGATATAGTGGATAGCTTCTGCCTTGAGGCAGTTAGCAGAGCGGACAGTCAATTCCAGATCGTCAACAGGGCGCAGCAGGATCGGATCGAATTCTGGTTTCTCTTCTTTTACTTCCGGCTGACGTACATCACGTAAGTCAACGAAAGCTTCCAGTTGTTCTGCCAGGATGGTTGCCGCACGACGAATCGCCTCTTCAGGATCGATTGTGCCGTTGGTTTCCATTTCGATGACCAGCTTGTCCAGGTCGGTACGCTGTTCTACACGCGCTGCTTCAACATTGTAGGCAATACGCTCTACAGGGCTGTAGCATGCGTCGACCAGCAGACGGCCGATTGGGCGCTCATCTTCTTCCGAATGAATTCGGGCAGAAGCCGGCACATAACCACGACCGCGCTGAACTTTGATACGCATGCTAATAGCTGCGTTCTCATCGGTCAGGTGGCAGATCACGTGCTGCGGCTTGACGATTTCGACATCACCGTCGTGGGTGATATCGGCTGCAGTCACAGGGCCAATGCCAGATTTATTCAGAGTAAGAATAACTTCATCTTTACCCTGAACTCTCACCGCCAGCCCTTTCAGGTTGAGCAGGATTTCAAGGATATCTTCCTGAACGCCTTCTTTGGTGCTGTACTCATGAAGTACACCATCAATCTCAACCTCGGTCACCGCGCAACCCGGCATCGATGAGAGCAGAATACGGCGCAGTGCGTTACCCAGAGTGTGGCCAAAGCCACGCTCTAAAGGCTCAAGGGTCACCTTGGCGTGCGTCGAACTCACTTGCTCGATATCTACCAGGCGCGGTTTTAGAAACTCTGTCACAGAACCCTGCATTGTGTCCTCTCTTTGGTACTAAGCTTTACTTGGAGTAAAGCTCGACGATCAGGTGTTCGTTAATGTCCGCAGACAGATCAGAACGTTCCGGCTGACGCTTGAACGTACCTTCCATCTTGCCAGCATCAACTTCCAGCCAGGTTGGCTTTTCACGCTGCTCAGCCAGCTCCAGAGCGGCTTTCACGCGAGATTGCTTTTTCGCTTTCTCACGAATGCTAACAACGTCATTCGCTTTAACCTGATAAGAAGCGATGTTAACAACACGACCGTTTACCATGATTGCTTTATGGCTAACCATCTGACGTGCTTCAGCACGAGTGGCGCCAAAGCCCATACGGTATACAACGTTGTCCAGACGACCTTCCAGCAGAGCCAACAGGTTTTCACCGGTGTTGCCTTTCAGACGTGCTGCTTCTTTATAGTAGTTACGGAACTGACGCTCCAGCACACCGTACATACGGCGAACTTTCTGCTTTTCACGCAACTGCACACCATAGTCAGACAGACGCGGTTTACGCGCACCGTGCTGGCCAGGAGCTTGTTCAATTTTACACTTGGTATCGATCGCGCGAACGCCAGACTTAAGGAATAAGTCGGTGCCCTCACGACGGCTCAGCTTGAGCTTAGGACCCAAATATCTTGCCATTTTCTATCTCCAACAATCCTAGAAACGAACGCGTTATACGCGACGTTTTTTCGGCGGACGACAACCGTTATGAGGGATCGGAGTCACATCAGTAATATTAGTGATGCGGAAACCAGCGGCGTTCAGAGCACGAACAGTAGATTCGCGACCCGGACCCGGACCTTTTACCATAACTTCCAGATTCTTGATGCCGTATTCTTTTACGGCTTCAGCGCAACGCTCTGCTGCAACCTGAGCTGCGAACGGAGTTGATTTGCGTGAACCACGGAAACCGGAACCACCGGCTGTTGCCCAACCCAGTGCGTTACCCTGACGATCAGTAATAGTAACGATGGTGTTGTTGAAAGAAGCATGGATATGAGCCACGCCGTCAGAGACTTGTTTTCTTACACGCTTACGTGCACGAACTGGTGCCTTTGCCATTATTCAATCACCCCGATTATTTCTTGATCGGTTTGCGCGGACCCTTACGGGTACGTGCGTTGGTCTTGGTACGCTGGCCGCGAACCGGGAGACCACGACGATGACGCAAACCGCGATAGCAACCAAGATCCATAAGGCGCTTGATGCTCATGCTAACTTCACGGCGCAGATCACCTTCAACGACAAATTTGGCAACTTCGTCACGCAGCGTGTCGATTTGTTCTTCAGACAGCTCACTGATCTTAACATCTTCAGCGATACCCGCTGCAGCCAGAATGGCTTTAGAACGGGTCTTGCCGACGCCATAGATCGAAGTTAATGCGATCACGGCATGTTTCTGATCAGGAATGTTAATGCCTGCTATACGGGCCACTATGCACTCCTACTATTTAATATGTACGCACCATGCTGAAAAGCCCGTTTTCAGGATACTCAAATGGAAACGTACAGACATACAAAAGATTGGCTGGCTAATCTAGCCAGCTCAACCCAACTTTGCAAGAAAAATATGCGAAATAATCAGCCTTGGCGCTGTTTATGCTTCGGCTCGGCACTGCAAATCACACGGATGACACCATCACGCTTAACGATTTTGCAGTTACGGCATAATTTCTTGACGGAAGCACGAACTTTCATTTTTACTCTCCGTAACTTCTCGGGCGCCCTGTTAGCGGCCGTAGCCTTTCAGGTTCGCCTTCTTCAATGCAGACTCGTACTGACTAGACATCATCAGAGTTTGCACTTGAGCCATAAAGTCCATAATGACGACAACAACGATAAGTAGTGAAGTCCCACCGAAGTAGAACGGTACTTTCATTGCATCACGCATGAACTCCGGGATCAGGCAGATAAAAGTAATATAAAGCGCACCAACCAAAGTCAGGCGAGTCATTACTTTATCGATATACTTCGCCGTTTGCTCTCCCGGACGAATTCCTGGTACAAATGCACCGGACTTCTTCAGGTTATCTGCTGTTTCACGCGGGTTGAAGACCAACGCCGTGTAGAAGAAACAGAAGAAGATGATCGCAGACGCATAGAGTAACACATAAAGTGGTTGCCCAGGCTGCAAATACAGCGAAATTGTTGTCAGCCAGTTCCAACCAGTCCCGCCCCCAAACCATGACGCGATGGTCGCTGGGAACAGAATAATACTGGAAGCGAAGATCGCCGGGATTACCCCTGCCATGTTCACTTTCAGCGGTAAATGTGTGCTCTGTGCAGCATAGACTCGACGACCTTGCTGACGTTTCGCGTAGTTTACCACAATGCGGCGTTGACCACGTTCAACGAAGATAACAAAGAACGTCACTGCAAATACTAATACTGCAACCAACAGCAACAGGAGGAAGTGCAGGTCGCCTTGACGCGCTTGCTCGATAGTATGGGCAATGGCTGGCGGGAGTCCCGCAACAATACCAGCGAAAATAATGATCGAAATACCGTTACCGATACCACGTTCAGTAATTTGTTCGCCGAGCCACATCAAGAACATCGTTCCTGAGACCAGACTTACAACAGCGGTGAAATAGAATGCAAAGCCTGGGTTAATAACCAGGCCCTGCATACCAGGCATATTCGGTAGACCGGTAGCAATACCGATCGACTGGAATATTGCCAGCACCAGAGTGCCGTAACGGGTGTACTGGCTGATCTTACGACGACCAGACTCCCCTTCTTTCTTCAGCTCTGCCAGGGTCGGATGAACGACCGTCAGCAGTTGGATAATAATCGATGCCGAAATATACGGCATGATACCCAGCGCAAAGATTGAAGCTCGGCTGAGAGCACCACCAGAGAACATGTTAAACATTTCAATGATGGTGCCTCGCTGTTGCTCAAGCAGTTTGGCAAGTACAGCGGCATCAATACCAGGGATCGGAATGAAAGAGCCAATACGGAACACAATAAGCGCACCGATTACAAACAACAGTCTGCGTTTCAGCTCGCCTAAGCCACCTTTGGCACTTTGAAAATCTAATCCCGGTTGTTTAGCCATCTGCTACTTATTCCTCGATTTTACCGCCAGCAGCTTCGATAGCAGCACGAGCACCTTTAGTAACACGCAGGCCACGAACAGTTACCGGAGTAGAAACTTCACCAGCCAGGATCACTTTCGCGAACTCGATCTGGATACCGATAATGTTTGCTGCTTTCAGCGTGTTCAGGTCTACAACGCCGCCTTCAACTTTCGCCAGGTCAGACAGACGAACTTCGGCTGTGATCGCTGATTTGCGAGAGGTGAAGCCGAACTTCGGCAGACGACGGTACAGTGGCATCTGGCCACCCTCGAAACCGCGACGTACGCCACCGCCAGAACGAGAGTTCTGACCTTTGTGACCACGACCACCGGTTTTGCCGAGGCCAGAACCGATACCACGACCCAGGCGTTTACCCGCCTTTTTAGAGCCTTCGGCCGGAGACAGAGTATTTAAACGCATCTCTTACTCCTCAACTTTAACCATGAAGTAAACCGCGTTGACCATACCACGAACAGCAGGAGTATCCTCGCGCTCAACGGTATGACCAATACGACGCAGACCCAGGCCAAGCAGAGTTGCCTTGTGTTTCGGCAGACGTCCGATTGCACTGCGGGTTTGTGTAATTTTAATAGTCTTTGCCATGGTCAATTACCCCAGAATTTCTTCAACGGATTTACCACGCTTGGCAGCGACCATTTCTGGAGATTTCATATTTTCCAGGCCATCAATAGTTGCACGAACCACGTTAATCGGGTTGGTGGAACCATATGCTTTAGCCAGAACGTTATGAACTCCAGCAACTTCCAGAACGGCGCGCATTGCACCACCGGCGATGATACCGGTACCTTCGGAAGCTGGCTGCATGAAGACACGAGAACCCGTGTGAGTACCCTTAACTGGGTGCTGCAGGGTGCCGTGGTTCAGCGCGACGTTAATCATATTGCGACGGGCTTTTTCCATCGCTTTCTGGATCGCTGCTGGAACTTCACGCGCTTTACCGTAACCAAAACCAACGCGACCATTACCATCACCAACAACAGTCAGAGCTGTGAAGGAGAAAATACGACCACCTTTAACGGTTTTAGATACGCGGTTAACCGCGATCAGCTTTTCCTGCAGTTCGCCAGCCTGTTTTTCGATGTGAGCCATCTTACACCTCTACCTTAGAACTGAAGGCCAGCTTCACGGGCAGCATCTGCCAGTGCCTGGACACGACCATGATATTGGAACCCGGAACGGTCAAAGGACACAACTGTGATGCCTTTTTCCAGAGCGCGTTCAGCAACAGCTTTACCTACAGCTGCAGCGGCGTCTTTGTTACCGGTGTACTTCAATTGTTCAGTAATAGCTTTTTCTACAGTAGAAGCAGCTACCAGAACTTCAGAACCGTTTGGTGCAATTACCTGTGCGTAAATATGACGCGGGGTACGATGTACCACCAGGCGAGTTGCACCCAGCTCTTTGAGCTTGCGGCGTGCGCGGGTCGCACGACGGATACGAGCAGATTTCTTATCCATAGTGTTACCTTACTTCTTCTTAGCCTCTTTGGTACGCACGACTTCGTCGGCGTAACGAACACCCTTGCCTTTATAAGGCTCAGGACGACGGTAGGCGCGCAGATCTGCTGCAACCTGACCGATCAGCTGTTTATCAGCGCCTTTCAGCACGATTTCAGTCTGAGTCGGGCATTCTGCAGTGATACCGGCAGGCAGCGGATGCTCAACAGGGTGTGAGAAGCCCAGAGACAGGCCTACTGCATTCCCTTTGATCGCTGCACGGTAACCTACACCAACCAGTTGAAGCTTTTTAGTGAAGCCTTCGGTAACACCAACAACCATTGAGTTCAGCAGGGCACGCGCGGTACCAGCCTGAGCCCAGCCATCAACGTAACCAGTACGTGGGCCGAAGGTCAGAGCGTTGTCTGCATGATTAACTTCAACAGCATCGTTGAGGGTACGAGTCAGCTCGCCATTTTTACCTTTGATCGTAATAACCTGACCGTCGATTTTTACATCAACGCCGGCAGGAATAACGACCGGTGCTTTAGCAACACGAGACATTTTTTCCTCCGATTAGGCTACGTAGCAGATAATTTCGCCACCAAGACCAGCTTGGCGCGCTGCACGATCAGTCATAACACCTTTAGAGGTAGAAACAACTGCGATACCCATGCCGGCCATAACTTTTGGCAGCTCATCTTTTTTCTTATAGATGCGCAGGCCTGGGCGGCTGACACGCTGAATGCTTTCTACAACAGCTTTACCCTGGAAATACTTGAGAGTAAGTTCCAGTTCCGGCTTGGTGTCGCCTTCAACTTTAAAATCTTCGATAAAACCTTCTTCCTTCAGCACGTTGGCAATTGCCACTTTCAGCTTGGCGGAAGGCATGGTGACCGCAACTTTGTTCGCGGCCTGACCGTTACGGATACGGGTCAGCATATCCGCGATCGGATCTTGCATGCTCATCTGTCTTTACTCCCGTGATTCAATTGGTAATTACCAGCTAGCCTTTTTCAAGCCTGGTACTTCACCGCGCATGGCGGCTTCACGCAGTTTGATACGGCTCAACCCGAACTTGCCCACGAAACCATGTGGACGACCTGTTTGACGACAGCGGTTACGCTGACGAGACGGGCTGGAATCACGCGGCAGAGACTGCAGCTTGAGAACAGCATTCCAACGATCTTCGTCGGAAGCGTTCACATCAGAAATGATCGCTTTCAGTTCAGCGCGTTTAGCGAAGAATTTATCAGCTAAAGCCACGCGCTTTACTTCGCGTGCTTTCATTGATTGCTTAGCCATTCAGTAACCCTACCTTACTTGCGGAACGGGAAGTCAAACGCAGCCAGCAGAGCGCGGCCTTCTTCGTCAGAGTTCGCAGTAGTGGTAATGGTAATATCCAAACCACGCACGCGGTCGACTTTATCGTAGTCGATCTCTGGGAAGATGATCTGCTCACGGACACCCATGCTGTAGTTGCCACGACCGTCGAAAGACTTAGCGGACAGGCCACGGAAGTCACGGATACGTGGAACAGCAATAGAGATCAGGCGCTCAAGGAACTCCCACATGCGTTCGCCACGCAGAGTTACTTTACAGCCGATCGGATAGCCCTGACGGATTTTGAAGCCTGCAACAGATTTGCGTGCTTTGGTGATCAGCGGTTTTTGACCGGAGATTGCTGTCAGATCAGCTGCTGCATTATCCAGCAGTTTCTTGTCAGCGATCGCTTCACCAACACCCATGTTCAGGGTGATCTTCTCGACCCGAGGGACTTGCATGACAGAATTGTAGTTAAACTCAGTCATGAGTTTGTTAACTACTTCGTCTTTGTAGTAATCATGCAGTTTCGCCATCGTACTACTCCAAATTACTTGATAGTTTCGCTGTTAGACTTGAAGAAACGGACTTTTTTGCCGTCTTCGAATCTAAAGCCTACACGGTCAGCCTTGCCGGTTGCCGCATTGAAGATTGCAACGTTAGAAACCTGAATAGCAGCTTCTTTTTCAACGATGCCACCTGGTTGGTTCAGGGCCGGAACCGGCTTCTGGTGTTTCTTAACCAGGTTGATACCTTCAACGACGAGTTTGCCGGAAGACAGAACATTTTTTACTTTACCGCGTTTACCTTTATCTTTACCGGTTAACACGATAACTTCGTCATCACGACGGATTTTCGCTGCCATGATTCGCTCCTTAGAGTACTTCTGGTGCCAGAGAGATAATTTTCATGAACTTTTCAGTACGAAGTTCACGAGTTACCGGCCCAAAGATACGCGTGCCGATAGGCTGCTCGCTGTTATTGTTTAAAATAACGCATGCATTACCATCGAAGCGAATGACAGAACCGTCAGGGCGACGAACACCCTTCCTGGTGCGCACCACTACCGCTTTCAGCACATCACCTTTTTTGACCTTACCACGTGGAATTGCTTCCTTGATGGTGATCTTGATGATGTCGCCTACGCCTGCGTAGCGACGGTGCGAGCCACCCAGAACCTTGATACACATTACGCGACGTGCACCGGAGTTGTCGGCGACGTTCAGCATAGTCTGTTCTTGGATCATTTCAGTGCTCCGCTAATGTCAACTACTACCTGAGACTCTAAAATCAGAGCCGTTAAAAAGCCCCATATCGAGGGCGCGGCATTATAACACCGCTTCTGCAATATGGGTAGAAAAAATAAACGGCTCATTGCTGAGCCGTTTATTCGTATCGAGAAGGCTACTCTATTACAGAACCGCTTTCTCTACAACGCGAACCAGCGTCCAGGACTTAGTCTTGGACAGTGGACGGCATTCACGGATTTCAACCTTGTCGCCGATACCACATTCGTTGTTCTCGTCATGTACGTGCAGTTTGGTCGTACGCTTGATGAATTTACCGTAGATCGGGTGTTTCACAATACGTTCGATAGCTACAACGATGGATTTCTCCATTTTGTCGCTAACAACACGACCTTGCAGAGTACGGATTTTATCGGTCATTACGCACCCGCCTTCTGAGTCAGTAAAGTCTTAACGCGTGCAACATCACGACGTACCTGCTTCAGCAGGTGAGTCTGTTGCAGCTGGCCACTTGCAGCCTGCATACGCAGGTTGAACTGCTCACGCAGCAGGTTCAGCAGCTCAGCGTTCAGCTCTTCTACGCTTTTTTCACGCAGCTCATTTGCTTTCATTACATCACCGTCTTAGTTACAAAGGTGGTTTTGATAGGCAGTTTCGCTGCTGCCAGGCCGAAGGCTTCACGGGCCAGCTCTTCCGGAACACCGTCCATTTCATAAAGGACTTTGCCCGGTTGGATCAAGGCAACCCAGTACTCCACGTTACCTTTACCTTTACCCATACGAACTTCCAGCGGCTTCTCGGTAATTGGTTTGTCCGGGAATACACGGATCCAAATTTTACCTTGACGCTTAACTGCACGGGTCATAGCACGACGTGCTGCTTCGATCTGACGTGCAGTCAGACGACCACGGCCAACAGCTTTCAGACCGAAAGTGCCGAAGCTAACATCCGTACCCTGCGCCAGACCACGGTTGCGGCCTTTGTGCACTTTACGGAATTTTGTACGCTTTGGTTGTAACATCAGCGACGCTCCTTATTTACGGCCTTTACGCTGCTGCTTTTTAGGTTGCGCAGCCGGTTTTTCCGGTTGTTCAACAGCAGCCATACCACCCAGGATCTCACCTTTGAAGATCCATACCTTAACGCCGATTACACCGTAAGTGGTGTGCGCTTCAGAGGTGTTGTAGTCGATGTCAGCACGCAGAGTGTGCAGCGGTACGCGACCTTCGCGGTACCATTCGGTACGTGCGATTTCCGCGCCGCCCAGACGGCCGCTAACTTCAACTTTGATACCTTTAGCGCCCAGACGCATTGCGTTCTGTACAGCACGCTTCATAGCACGACGGAACATAACACGACGTTCCAGCTGTGAAGTGATGCTGTCAGCAACCAATTTAGCGTCCAGTTCAGGCTTACGAACTTCAGCGATATTGATCTGTGCAGGAACGCCAGCGATATCCGCTACGACCTTGCGCAGTTTTTCTACGTCTTCGCCTTTCTTACCGATCACGATGCCAGGACGAGCAGTGTGAATGGTCACACGGATGCTCTTAGCTGGACGCTCGATAACGATACGAGATACAGACGCTTTAGCCAGTTCCTTAGTCAGGTACTGACGTACTTTAAAATCGCTGTCCAGGTTGTCAGCGAATTCTTTGGTGTTCGCAAACCAGGTTGAGTTCCATGGTTTTACAATACCCAGGCGAATACCATTAGGATGTACTTTCTGACCCATTGCTAGTCTCCAGAGTCTCAGCGATCGGACACAACCACAGTAATGTGGCTGGTGCGCTTCAGGATGCGATCTGCACGACCTTTCGCACGCGGCATAATGCGCTTCATGCTTGGGCCTTCGTCTACGAAGATTTTCGCGACTTTCAGATCGTCAATGTCAGCGCCATCGTTGTGTTCAGCGTTAGCAATGGCAGATTCCAGTACCTTCTTAACCAATACCGCAGCTTTCTTGTTGGTATAGGTTAGGATGTCCAGGGCCTGCGACACTTTCTTACCGCGAATCAGGTCAGCAACAAGGCGAACCTTCTGAGCAGAAGAACGAGCATGGCGATGTTGAGCTAAAGTTTCCATCTCTTCCTCCTACCTTATTTCTTCTTCGCTTTTTTATCAGCAGCGTGGCCGCGATAAGTACGAGTCGGTGCGAATTCACCCAGTTTGTGACCGACCATTTCGTCGGAAACAAAGACTGGAACGTGCTGACGACCATTATGGACAGCGATGGTCAAACCGATCATGTTAGGAAAGATCGTTGAACGACGGGACCAAGTGCGCAGGGGCTTCTTGTCTCCGCTTTCCACCGCTTTCTCTACCTTCTTCAGCAAGTGCAGGTCAATAAAAGGACCTTTCTTGAGAGAACGTGGCATGGCTTATCCTCTAATATTATTTGCTACGGCGACGTACGATAAATTTATCAGTACGCTTGTTGCTGCGGGTCTTCTTACCTTTGGTCTGAACGCCCCACGGAGTTACCGGGTGCTTACCAAAGTTACGACCTTCACCACCACCATGTGGGTGGTCGACTGGGTTCATCGCAGTACCGCGAACGGTAGGACGAACACCACGCCAGCGTGCAGCACCTGCTTTACCCAGTACGCGCAGCATATGCTCAGCATTGCCAACTTCGCCCAGAGTAGCGCGGCAGTCTGCTTCGACTTTACGCATTTCACCAGAACGCAGACGCAGGGTGACATAAGCACCATCACGCGCAACGATCTGAACGTAAGTACCAGCGGAACGTGCCAGCTGACCGCCTTTACCTGGTTTCATTTCTACGTTATGAACGGTAGAACCAACCGGGATATTGCGCATCGGCAGGGTGTTACCTGCTTTGATTGCAGCATCAACGCCAGATTGAATCTGGTCGCCAGCTTTCAGGCCTTTAGGGGCCAGAATGTAACGACGCTCGCCATCTTTGTACAGAACCAGCGCGATGTTCGCGGAACGGTTCGGATCGTACTCAAGACGCTCAACAACAGCTGGGATACCGTCTTTGTTGCGTTTAAAGTCAACAATACGGTAAGCCTGCTTGTGACCACCACCGATATGACGAGTGGTGATACGGCCATTGTTGTTACGACCGCCGGATTTGCTGTTTTTTTCAACCAGCGGAGCAAAAGGTTTGCCCTTGTGCAGCTCTGGGTTGACCACTTTAACGACGTGGCGACGACCCGGAGATGTCGGTTTACATTTAACAACTGCCATTGTATTACTCCTCCGACTTACTCAGCGCCGCCAACGAAGTCCAGATTCTGGCCTTCTTTCAGGGTGACGTAAGCTTTTTTCCAGTCGCTACGACGACCGATACGCTGTCCGTGACGTTTAACTTTCCCTTTAACTACCAGGGTGTTAACGACTTCGACTTCGACTTCAAACAGTTTCTGCACAGCAGCTTTGATTTCTGCTTTGGTCGCGTCTTTAGCAACTTTGAGAACGATGGTGTTAGTTTTTTCCATCGCAGCAGACGCTTTTTCAGAAACGTGCGGTGCACGAAGCACCTTCAGCAGACGTTCTTCACGAATCATGCCAGCATCTCCTCAACTTGCTTAACAGCATCAGCAGTCATTACGACTTTGTCGAAGGCGATCAGGCTAACCGGGTCGATACCAGTCGCATCGCGTACGTCAACCTTGTGCAGGTTACGTGCGGCAAGGAACAGGTTCTCGTCCAGCTCACCGGTGATGATCAGCACATCTTCCAGAGCCATGTCTTTCAGTTTCTGTGCCAGCAGCTTAGTTTTAGGCGCTTCTACAGAGAAAGATTCGACAACGATCAGACGATCCTGACGTACCAGTTCGGACAGGATGCTTTTCAGCGCGCCGCGGTACATCTTTTTGTTAACTTTTTGACTGTGGTCCTGCGGGCGAGCAGCGAAGGTCACGCCACCGGAACGCCAGATCGGGCTCTTGATAGAACCTGAACGCGCACGGCCGGTACCTTTCTGGCGCCACGGCTTTTTGCCGGAACCAGTTACTTCAGCACGAGTCTTCTGAGCACGAGTACCCTGACGAGCACCAGCTGCATAAGCAACAACAACCTGGTGAACCAGCGCTTCGTTGAAATCACGACCGAAGGTAGTTTCGGAAACAGTCAGCGCGCTCTGCGCGTCTTTCAATACTAATTCCATTGCTATCCCCTTACGCCTTCACAGCTGGTTTAACGATCAGGTCGCTACCGGTTGCACCCGGAACTGCACCTTTAACCAGCAGCAGGTTGCGCTCAGCGTCAACACGTACTACGTCCAGGCTCTGAACGGTCACACGTTCGTTACCCAGCTGACCTGCCATTTTCTTGCCTTTGAACACTTTGCCCGGAGTCTGGTTCTGACCGATAGAACCCGGAACGCGGTGGGACAAGGAGTTACCGTGCGTGGCATCCTGAGTACGGAAGTTCCAGCGCTTAACGGTACCAGCAAAACCTTTACCTTTAGAGGTACCGGTTACGTCAACTTTTTTAACTTCTGCAAACAGCTCAACGCTAATGTCCTGACCTACGGTGAACTCTTCGCCTTCAGCAAGACGGAATTCCCACAGACCACGGCCAGCTTCAACGCCAGCTTTAGCGAAGTGACCCGCTTCCGGTTTGGTTACACGGTTAGCTTTTTTAGCACCAGTGGTAACCTGAACGGCACGGTAGCCATCGTTAGCCAGGTCTTTAACCTGAGTAACGCGGTTTGCTTCAACTTCGATTACGGTTACTGGGATAGATACGCCATCTTCAGTGAAGATGCGGGTCATGCCCACTTTTTTACCGACTAAACCAATCATTGTATCAACCTCTCAATCGCTCGATGACCTGATTAACCCAGGCTGATCTGCACGTCTACACCGGCAGCCAGATCCAGACGCATCAGAGCATCAACGGTTTTCTCGGTTGGCTCAACGATGTCAACCAGACGCTTGTGAGTGCGGATTTCGTACTGATCACGCGCGTCTTTGTTAACGTGCGGGGAGATCAGAACGGTAAAGCGCTCTTTGCGGGTCGGCAGCGGGATCGGACCACGGACTTGCGCACCAGTGCGCTTAGCAGTCTCGACGATTTCCGCGGTTGATTGATCGATCAGACGATGATCAAACGCTTTAAGACGGATACGGATTCTTTGGTTCTGCATGAGACCAGAGCTCCAATTATTTTATAAACGAAAATGATTACTACTCAAACCCATTACGATTGATGGGAGAGTGTAACCGTTCTTACGTAGCCCCCCAATTGGGAGCATTGTTAGGCAACGAAAAACAGTGTTGCCTGGGTTCAGATTGAACCAGCTGTCAATTACGACAAGCCCGCGCATTATACGTAAATCTCGGCAGGACGCAAGCCCCGTTTAGGAAATAGACGACGCCGGGCACTTTTGCGTAGCGGCTCGTAAATATTCTGCAATGTTACGGCGAGATGCAGATAGTCGGGAAAACGTTACGCAGGGTGGAGTTTTGCTGATTGTATAACCTTACGTAACGAGTGGAATATGGCCGCACATATTTTATTGAGGCTCTAACGATGCTCACTACCCTCCCCTTCCTGCTTGTTTACCTGGGTTTAACCTGTTTATTAGTCCGTGAGGATATCCGTTCGCATCTGCTTCCGGACAAATACCTATGCCCCCTACTCTGGGCAGGTCTGCTTTATCACCTCTGCCTTCGTCCCGATTTTCTGGCAAGCGCGGTCTTAGGTGCGATAGCGGGATACGCTGGCTTCGCGATGATTTATTGGGCTTATAAACTGATACGCAAACGTGAAGGGCTGGGATATGGCGACGTGAAATATCTGGGGGCGCTGGGCGCATGGCATGGCTGGTGTGTACTTCCTGCGCTGGCATTGTGCGCAGCGCTGCTGGCGACGCTGTATCTTTTAATACGTTCCCTGTTTAAACCTGGAGAACAGATATTAAAAAACCCGCTGCCTTTTGGACCTTTCATGGCGGCAGCGGGTTTAATGACAGATGGGCAAAGCCTGATCAGTTTTCCACTTTAATCTGTGACTGGAGGTAATTCTGCAGGCCGATTTTACCGATAAGATCCAGCTCAGTTTCGAGCCAGTCGATGTGCCCTTCTTCATCAGCCAGGATCTGAATCATCATATCGCGGCTGACGTAATCGTGAACGCTGTCGGCATAAGCGATGGCCTCACGGAGATCTTTTGCACCTTCGAGTTCCAGCGCCAGATCGGATCGCAGCATCTCTTCAACGTCTTCGCCGATACCCAGCTTGCCGAGATCCTGCAGGTTGGGGATCCCCTCAAGAAACAAAATACGCTCGATGTACTTATCGGCGTGTTTCATCTCATCAATGGATTCATGGTATTCAACATCGTTGAGGCGAGTCAGACCCCAGTTCTTGAACATTCTCGCGTGGAGAAAGTATTGATTGATTGCGACAAGCTCATTTCCCAATAATTTATTGAGATAACTTATGATTTTAATATCACCTTTCATTATAGTCCCTCCGCTTCCACTTATTGAAGCGTAGATGGGGCTACAGGGATGTCAAAAAAAAGAATGAGTCTCAGGCAATCTCTTTGTATTCCGGGATCTGCATCAATTCGTCCTGCATGATCTCACGGGCAGCGCGAACGCACTTACCGCATTGATTTCCCACCGGAACAAACTTACGCAGCTGCTGAAAAGATTGTGGTTGAAACTGGCGAACGGCCTGACGAATTTTTTTATCACTCACACCATTACATAAACAAACGTACATAACCACTCCCGTTCAAAATATGCGCAAAGTGTAAGTGAGAATAATTATGATTACAATAGCACAAGCGTGAAGATACGGGGCGGGGGCCAACAAAAAATGCGAAAATTTGTGACAGGGGAAAAAGGCAGACAACAAAAAAGGACGCCGAAGCGTCCTTTTTAATTCGGGGATAATTAATTAGCCCAGAACTTTAGCAACAACACCCGCGCCAACGGTACGGCCGCCTTCACGGATTGCGAAACGCAGACCGTCATCCATCGCGATTGGGTGGATCAGGGTAACAACCATCTTGATGTTGTCGCCTGGCATTACCATCTCAACGCCT
>NZ_JBBCMA010000011.1 GCF_037152535.1 Leclercia sp. AS011 | reverse complement strand
TCTGAGCCATGATCAAACTCTTCAATTTAAGTTTGATGCTCGTGAATTAAACTTCGTAATGAATTACGTATGTTCACTCAGAGACTTGGTATTCATTTATTGTCTTTCGACGTTAAGAATCCATGTCACTTTGAGTGCCCACACAGATTGTCTGATAAATTGTTAAAGAGCAGTGCAACGCGGCTTTCGCTCACCGTTGCGAGGTGGCGTATAATACGCTTTCCTCTTTCAGAGTCAAGCGATTATTTCACGCTTTTCTCTTCAACCGGCCCGGCTGTTTGTGTGAAGTGATTCACATCTGCCGTGTCGATGGAGGCGCATTATAGGGAGTTCTCCGGAGCCCGCAACCCTTAAATGACAGAAAAATGACTGACTGCTGCATTCCCCAGCAAAACCCCGCCTTATACCTGATTACTCACAGACTTATCCACAATGCGACGAAAAAGTAAAAATGTGCGAGCGTTGCGCAAACGTTTTCGTTAAAATACTCGCGCTAAATAAAGCGCCCCCGCCAGGTGTGTTAGTTGAGTTTTTATGTAGAAAATTCACCTAACGCTCTCTGTAATCGTCAAATCCAGGGGATTTACCATGCAACAACGTCGTCCAGTCCGCCGCGCTCTGCTCAGTGTTTCTGATAAAGCCGGTATCGTCGAATTCGCTCAGGCACTTTCTGCACGTGGTGTGGAGCTGCTGTCCACGGGCGGTACTGCCCGCCTGTTAGCAGAGAAAGGCCTGCCGGTAACCGAAGTGTCCGATTACACCGGTTTCCCGGAAATGATGGATGGACGCGTCAAAACCCTGCACCCGAAAGTTCACGGCGGCATTCTGGGCCGTCGCGGTCAGGACGACGGTATTATGGATCAGCACGGGATCGCGCCGATCGACATGGTTGTCGTTAACCTCTATCCGTTCGCCCAGACCGTTGCCCGTGAAGGCTGCTCGCTGGAAGATGCCGTAGAGAATATTGATATCGGCGGCCCGACCATGGTGCGCTCCGCTGCCAAGAACCATAAAGATGTGGCCATCGTGGTAAAGAGCAGCGACTACGATGCCATTATTAAAGAGATGGACGCCAACGAAGGCTCCCTGAATCTCGAAACCCGTTTCGACCTCGCCATTAAAGCCTTCGAACATACCGCCGCCTACGACAGCATGATCGCCAACTACTTCGGTAGCCTGGTGCCGGCTTACCACGGTGAAAGCAAAGATCCTTCCGGCCGGTTCTCTCGCACCTTAAACCTGAACTTCATTAAGAAGCAGGATATGCGCTACGGCGAGAACAGCCACCAGCAGGCTGCCTTCTATATAGAAGAAGAGGTAAAAGAAGCCTCTGTTGCCACCGCCCAGCAGGTTCAGGGTAAAGCGCTCTCCTATAACAACATTGCCGACACCGACGCGGCGCTGGAATGCGTGAAAGAGTTCAGCGAACCTGCCTGCGTGATCGTTAAGCACGCCAACCCATGCGGCGTCGCGGTAAGCACCTCGATTCTGGATGCCTATGACCGCGCCTACAAAACCGACCCGACCTCCGCGTTCGGCGGCATTATCGCCTTCAACCGCGAGCTGGATGCCGAAACCGCTCAGGCGATCATCTCCCGTCAGTTTGTTGAAGTGATCATCGCCCCTTCTGCCACCGAAGAAGCCCTGAAAATCACTGCGGCTAAACAGAACGTGCGCGTACTGGTTTGCGGCCAGTGGGCGGAACGCGTGCCGGGCCTGGACTTCAAGCGTGTGAACGGCGGTCTGCTGGTTCAGGATCGCGATCTGGGTATGGTGACAGAAGCCGATCTGCGCGTGGTGACCAAACGTCAGCCAACCGAACAGGAACTGCGTGATGCGCTGTTCTGCTGGAAAGTGGCGAAGTTCGTCAAATCCAACGCCATTGTCTACGCCAAAGAGAACATGACTATCGGGATAGGCGCAGGCCAGATGAGCCGCGTTTACTCCGCGAAAATCGCGGGTATCAAAGCAGGCGACGAAGGTCTGGAAGTGAAAGGTTCCGCCATGGCCTCTGACGCCTTCTTCCCGTTCCGTGACGGTATCGACGCGGCTGCTGCTGTCGGCATTACCTGCGTGATCCAGCCTGGCGGTTCCATCCGTGATGACGAAGTCATTGCTGCTGCCGACGAACACGGCATCGCGATGATCTTCACCGACATGCGTCACTTCCGCCATTAATTCCCGGAGCAGAAAATGAAAGTATTAGTGATTGGTAACGGCGGGCGCGAGCACGCGCTGGCCTGGAAAGCGGCGCAGTCTCCGCAGGTGAAAACGGTCTTCGTGGCACCGGGCAACGCCGGTACGGCACTGGAGCCCGCGCTGCAGAACGTGGCTATCGGCGTGACCGATATCCCGGCCCTGCTGAATTTTGCCCAGAGCGAGAAAATCGATCTGACGATTGTGGGCCCGGAAGCCCCGCTGGTGATTGGCGTGGTGGACGCGTTCCGCGCGGCAGGCCTGACCATCTTCGGCCCGACCGAAGGTGCCGCCCAGCTGGAAGGATCTAAAGCCTTTACCAAAGATTTCCTTGCGCGTCATAACATCCCGACCGCGGAATACCAGAACTTCACCGAGGTGGAGCCCGCTCTGGCTTACCTGCGTGAAAAAGGCGCCCCGATTGTCATTAAGGCCGACGGTCTGGCCGCCGGGAAAGGCGTGATCGTGGCGATGACGCTCGAAGAGGCGGAAGCCGCGGTTCAGGATATGCTGGCCGGTAACGCCTTTGGCGACGCGGGCCACCGCATCGTGATCGAAGAGTTCCTCGACGGTGAAGAGGCGAGCTTTATCGTGATGGTCGACGGCGAGCACGTTCTGCCGATGGCCACCAGCCAGGACCACAAGCGCGTGGGCGATGCGGACACCGGCCCGAATACTGGCGGGATGGGTGCCTACTCCCCTGCACCGGTGGTGACGGATGAAGTTCACCAGCGCACCATGGATCGCATCATCTGGCCAACGGTGAAAGGCATGGCCGCGGAAGGTAATACCTACACCGGTTTCCTGTATGCGGGTCTGATGATCGACAAGCAGGGTAATCCGAAGGTAATCGAATTCAACTGCCGCTTTGGCGATCCGGAAACCCAGCCCATCATGCTGCGCATGAAATCCGATCTGGTGGATCTGTGCCTGGCGGCCTGCGAAGGCAAGCTGGACCAGAAAACCTCCGAGTGGGACGAGCGTGCATCGCTGGGCGTAGTGATTGCTGCAGGTGGTTACCCGGGCAATTACAACACCGGGGATGAGATCCACGGTCTGCCGCTGGAGCAGATGGAGGGCGCGAAGGTGTTCCACGCCGGTACGACGCTGTCTGATGACGATCGCGTACTGACCAACGGTGGCCGCGTCCTGTGCGCCACCGCGCTGGGCCATACGGTCGCACAAGCGCAGCAGCGCGCCTATGCCCTGATGAAGGATATTCGGTGGAACGGCAGCTTCAGCCGCCAGGATATTGGTTATCGTGCAATTGCGCGGGAGCAGGGGGAGTAATTCCCCCTCACCCTCACCCTGACCCTCTCCTGAAGGGAGAGGGGATCGTTCGTAGGCCGGATAAGCGTTAGCGCCATCCGGCTTAATCTACAGAACTCAGAAACTCTTCTCGGTCGGCTGCCAGGTACAGAAGTCTTCGTTAGCCACCAGCAGCAGCTGTGACCCTTCCGGCGCTTCCAGCCATGCCACGCTCACTTCCATGGATGAATGGCTCTGACGTCGTCCAATATGTTCCGTCGCCCAGCTATCAAGATCCGGCTTCAGGGTCTGGCCTTCACAGGTGGTCACGGTGCCGTTGGTATGCCAGCGCCCCTGATGCAGCACTACCCGCCCTTGTCGCAGCGCGTCGCTGGTCTGACGAATCTGGTCGGCACGATAGCGGTAGAGGTCGATTTGATCGGTAGAGAGTTGCTGCTTCAGACCGCCGATTTCGCGCTGCATAAAGCTCAGCTCACCGTGGTCGTCAAAACGCACCCGCACGTGCTCGGGCACCTTGCTGTAGATGTTCACATCGATATAGGCCAGCGTATCACCCTGCCAGCGATACTCACTGGTGGTGGTACTGCCGCTGTGCCAGGGACTGAAGGCGGAGAGCAGATGGACTTCATCGTCCGTGTCTTTTCGCCAGATACGGACCGCGCCCTGATCGTCAGCGTAACCGCTGGCGGTAAACGGCGGCAGAGAGGAGTCATGGCTGCAGGCGGATAACAACAGGATGCCAGCCAGCGCCATTGCCGGGCGCCAGACAGACAAAAGGGGCGAAACCGCCCCCTCGATAAAACTGTTCACTGCTACGCGGCTTACTTAACTGCGTCTTTCAGTGCTTTGCCAGAAACAAATGCTGGCACGTTAGCTGCAGCGATTTTGATTTCTTTACCGGTCTGCGGGTTGCGGCCAGTACGCTCAGCGCGGTGGTTCACTTTGAAGGTACCGAAACCTACCAGTTGTACAGCATCGCCTTCTTTCAGAGACTCAGTAATAGCAGCCAGGGTGGATTCCAGAGCAGCTTTAGCCTGTACTTTAGACAGATCAGCCTTGTCCGCAATTACATCAATCAGTTGAGTCTTGTTCATAAGTTATCCTTTCAATGTGTTTATCGCTTGCTAAGCATCGAGTGCGACGAAAATGCCAAAAAAGCACTCTCCTGCATACACGCACCGATAGCCACTTTTTTTCGCCCCCCAAATGTAGACCAGACGGGGGGCAGAAGGGAAGAGTACAGGTATGACAAAACAGGCGTAAAATCACGTTTTATTGTTTCACTGGTGAAGATTTATACCAATGTTACTCTCGCCTGCCTCACGCAAGTCTGCACGCAGACCTTTAATCAGCTCGATATCGCGTTCTTCGCACTCTGCCAGCAAACGGAATATTTCCCACTGGATGTCCCATTCCTGCTCAACAGCCGGGTTTAAACGGAGCTCTTCATCGGTCATTTCACGACCTGCCTGGGTCATCTCGAGCATCGCCACGGACGTGATTGAGGCCTTACTGACTTCGATGGCATGTTCCAGAGTTTCGCCACTCAGACGCGAGTGAATCAGTTCACTTAATGCCACGCAGGCATCGATGGCCGGATAGACACCATAGACATCATAGTCATCGGCAACGGGGATCGCCTCTTCCAGCTTATCGAGCTGAGAATCGAAGTTCACCTTCGCATCTTTGACCGTCAGCGTCTCCCACACCAGATCGAGAATACGGCGATACAGCTGGCCGTCACCAAATTCGGTCTGCTTGCAGAACATGGCGTAGTTCGGGTACATGCGTTCGCACAGGCAGGCCATAAAAGTGACATGCTGCCAGCTTTCCAGCTTCTCGAGGCGCAGGTGAATCGGGTTTTGTAACATGATGAAGTCTCGAATCGAAAATTAGCCGCAGTTTACCTGAATCAGCGCTGAATTTCCTGCCAACGAACAAAAGCCGGACGCCCGGAGGCTACCGCATCGGCCCAGCGGGTTGGCTCCGGTAATCGATAGCCTTTCATACAGCGCTGAACCCACGCCAGGGCGGTATCGGTACTGACGCGATGGCCGGTGGCGATAAACAGCGGGTTGCAGCGCGCCTTGCTGCGCCAGACCCACGCCAGCTGCTCGCCTTTGTCCATTAAGGGCGCCAGCGCGCCGGGCTCAGCCGAAAGGGGTTCAAATTTACCGCAGAGGCGCTTTTTCGCTACGCCGATGGTTGGGACATCCACCAGCATGCCAAAATGGCTGGCGACGCCGAGACGGCGCGGATGGGAGATCCCGTGGCCATCAACAAACATCAGGTCGGGTCTCCGCGAAAGCTGATCCCACGCGGCCAGCAGCGCGGGATATTCACGAAAAGAGAGGAAGCCGGGGATGTAAGGCATGGTGGTGGCAATACGCGCCACCTGATACTCGACCAGCTCCAGTTCGGGCCAGGTCAGCAGTACTATCGCCGCCCGCGTCACCTCTCCACCCTGCTCAAACCCGACATCCGCCCCGGCTATCAGCGCGGGTGGGTCTTTGTCCAGCCGGTCTTCACGGCATACCGACGCAGCGAGTTTAAGTTGTTGAGCGCGAAGTGACGCAAGATCCATAACGACTCCTTAGAGGTGATACTGGGCAGAAAGTCGGTGCACCGCCTCCACAAACACGCCTGCATGTTCTGGCGGTACATCCTGATGAATACCATGCCCCAGGTTAAACACATGGCCTTCGCCCTGACCGAAGCCCGCCAGAATGGTCGCGACTTCTTCTTCAATACGGGCGGCCGGAGCATACAGCATAGACGGATCCATGTTGCCCTGCAGGGCGACTTTGTCCCCAACGCGACGGCGCGCGTCGGCAATATCGGTGGTCCAGTCGAGGCCCAGCGCATCACAGCCGGTCTCTGCCAGGGCTTCCAGCCACTGACCGCCGCCTTTGGTGAACAGGGTCACCGGCACGCGACGGCCTTCGTTTTCACGCAGCAGGCCATCGACGATTTTATGCATGTAGTAGAGCGAGAACTGCTGATAATCGCGGCCCGTCAGCACCCCACCCCAGGTGTCGAAGATCATCACCGACTGAGCGCCCGCTTTGATCTGCGCGTTCAGGTACAGGGTGACGCTTTTCGCCAGCTTATCCAGCAGGGCGTGCAGGGCCAGCGGGTCGGCGTACATCATCTTCTTGATCACGGTGAAGGCTTTGCTGCTACCGCCTTCGATCATGTAGGTCGCCAGCGTCCACGGGCTGCCGGAGAAGCCGATCAGCGGCACGTCGCCTTTCAGCTCGCGGCGAATGGTGCGCACCGCATTCATCACATAACCGAGCTCCTGCTCCGGGTCCGGGATCGGCAGGTTATCGATGTCCGCTTTGCTCTTAATCGGCGAGCTAAAGCGCGGGCCTTCGCCGGTTTCAAAGTACAGGCCGAGCCCCATCGCGTCCGGGATGGTCAGGATGTCGGAGAAGAGGATCGCCGCGTCCAGCGGATAGCGGCGCAGCGGCTGAAGGGTCACCTCGCAGGCCAGCTCCGCATTTTTGCACAGCGACATAAAATCGCCCGCCTGCGCACGCGTGGCTTTGTATTCCGGCAAATAGCGGCCCGCCTGGCGCATCATCCATACCGGGGTGACATCAACGGGTTGGCGCAGCAGCGCACGCAGATAACGATCGTTCTTCAGTTCGGTCATTTTTGCAGTTCCTTAAGCGTCTTATCCCCAGTGTACCACGTCATTCATAGTCGGCCCGACACATTGCCACCGTATCTTCTATCAGCCGGCGCGCCACGGTGCCCGGCGGGGGGAGCAGGGGTAAATCGTCATAGCGATACCAGTCGGCGGACAGCAGTTCTTTCGGGTCGATGACGATCTCGCCGCTGTCGTACTCGGCCATAAAGGCGGTCATCAGCGACTGCGGGAACGGCCACGGCTGGGAGGTGACGTAGCGCAGGTTTTTCACCTTGATGCCGCTCTCTTCCATGACTTCACGCGCGACGGTCTGCTCGAGGGTTTCGCCCACTTCGACAAACCCGGCCAGAACGGTATGCACCCCGTTGCGATGGCGAGTGTGTTGTGCCAGTAAGATGGAATCATCCCGGCGGATGGCGACGATGATGCACGGCGCGATTTGCGGATAATAGCGTTCCCGGCAGTGGCTGCAGAGCATCGCCCACTCGGTTTTACTCGGGTGCATGGTGTGGCCACAGTAGCCGCAGAATTTATGCGAGCGGTAAAACTCGGCCAACTGCACGGCACGACCCGCCAGCTGGAACAAGCCGACATCGAGATCGAGCACCTGGCGCACCGATCCCATATCCTGGCGGCGATTTTGTTGGATCAACCACACAGAATCGCCCTTCCATTCGCCTATATTTAGTGCGTGTTGCCCTGCAAGATCGAAATTATTTGCTTCGCCATAGGGTAATTCGCCACCGGGCAACCATAATTTTTGTTCATGGCTGACTAACCACCAGCCGCGATCCGATTTTTCAATTATACGATCCATATCTATTGCACTACCTTTGCTTCACAGGCATGTTGGTAACAATACTATTACATTTTGGGTGGGCAGCTTTTAATCTTAACCTTGCGGAGTCAAACATGCTAAACCAGCTAGAAAACCTGACAGAGCGCGTTGGCGGATGTAACAAACTGGTCGATCGCTGGCTGCTCGTGCGGAAACATCTGCTTGTTGCCTACTACAATCTCGTTGGCATTAAGCCCGGCAAAGAGTCCTATATGCGCCTGAATGAAAAAGCGCTGGACGACTTTTGCCAGAGCCTGGTCGACTACCTGTCCAACGGCCATTTTAATATTTATGAACGCTTTGTCCGTGAAATGGAAGGTAATAGCCCGTTTTTAGCGGCGACCAAACTTTACCCCCTGCTGGAAGCCAATACCCAGCAAATCATGGATTACTACGACTCCACGCTCGAAAACGCCATCGATCAGGATAATTACCTGGAATTCCAGCAGGCGCTTTCTGATATCGGCGAGGCGCTGGAGCAACGCTTTACGCTGGAAGACAACCTGATCGCCCTTGCGCTGGATCACAATCTGAAAGCAAGCAACGAAGATAACGTCGCCCGACCGGCTTGAGTTATTCCTCGTTAACGCGTAGTTTACATTCACTGCTCCCGCTGTAGGGGAGCTTATTCTTGTCGGAGTGCCCAGTGCGAAAGCCGGGCTGAGACCGTTAATTCGGGATCCGCGGAACCTGATCAGGTTAAGACCTGCGAAGGGAACAAGAGTCAATTTATTGTATTGCCCACGGGCGATCCTCTCTTGCTTCATCCGTCGTCTGACAAGCCACTTCCTGAACTTACTGGAACGAGCTATGTCTGCCACAAAAATGACCCGCCGCGAACAGCGCGCACAGGCCCAACACTTTATCGACACCCTGGAAGGCACCGCTTTCCCGAACTCGAAACGCATCTATCTGACCGGTTCCCGGGATGATATCCGCGTGCCGATGCGCGAGATCCAGCTCAGCCCGACGTTGATCGGCGGCAGCAAAGAGCACCCGCAGTTTGAAGAGAACGAAGCGGTGCCGGTCTACGACACCTCCGGCCCCTACGGCGACCCGACGGTGGCGATTAACGTCCAGCAGGGTCTCGCAAAGCTGCGTCAGCCGTGGATTGAGGCCCGTAACGACTGCGAAGCCCTGAACGAACAAAGCTCGGCCTATACCCGGGAACGTCTGGCTGATGACGGCCTGGACGAGCTGCGCTTCACCGGCCTTCTTACGCCGAAGCGTGCCAGAGCGGGCAAATGCGTAACCCAGCTGCACTACGCCCGCCAGGGGATCGTGACGCCGGAGATGGAATTTATCGCCATCCGCGAAAACATGGGCCGCGAGCGCATTCGTGGCGAAGTGCTGCGCCACCAGCATCCCGGCGAAGGCTTTGGTGCCCGCCTGCCGGAGAACATCACCCCGGAATTTGTGCGTGACGAAGTGGCCGCCGGCCGCGCCATTATCCCCGCCAACATCAACCACCCGGAATCTGAGCCGATGATCATCGGCCGTAACTTCCTGGTGAAGGTGAATGCCAACATCGGTAACTCGGCGGTGACCTCCTCCATCGAAGAAGAGGTGGAGAAGCTGGTCTGGTCAACCCGCTGGGGCGCGGATACGGTGATGGACCTCTCCACCGGGCGCTATATTCACGAAACCCGCGAGTGGATCCTGCGTAACAGCCCGGTGCCGATTGGTACCGTACCCATCTACCAGGCGCTGGAGAAGGTTAACGGCATCGCAGAAGACCTCACCTGGGAAGCGTTCCGCGATACCCTGCTGGAGCAGGCCGAGCAGGGCGTGGATTACTTCACCATCCACGCGGGGGTGCTGCTGCGCTACGTGCCGATGACCGCGAAGCGTCTGACCGGTATTGTCTCACGCGGCGGCTCGATCATGGCGAAATGGTGCTTGTCTCATCATCAGGAGAACTTCCTGTATGAACACTTCCGCGAAATCTGCGAAATCTGCGCCGCATATGACGTCTCTCTGTCGCTGGGCGATGGCCTGCGTCCAGGCTCCATTCGCGATGCCAACGACGAAGCGCAGTTTGCCGAGCTGCACACGCTAGGCGAGCTGACCAAAATCGCCTGGGAGTATGACGTCCAGGTGATGATTGAAGGCCCGGGCCACGTGCCGATGCAGATGATCCGCCGCAACATGACCGAAGAGCTGGAGCACTGCCACGAAGCGCCGTTCTACACCCTGGGGCCGCTGACTACCGACATCGCGCCGGGCTATGACCACTTCACCTCCGGGATTGGCGCGGCGATGATCGGCTGGTTTGGCTGCGCCATGCTCTGCTACGTCACCCCGAAAGAGCACCTCGGCCTGCCGAACAAAGAGGACGTGAAGCAGGGGCTGATCACCTACAAGATCGCCGCCCATGCTGCTGACCTGGCGAAGGGCCATCCGGGGGCGCAGATCCGCGATAACGCCATGTCGAAAGCGCGCTTTGAATTTCGCTGGGAAGATCAGTTCAACCTCGCCCTCGACCCTTTCACCGCCCGGGCTTATCACGACGAAACCCTGCCGCAGGAGTCCGGCAAAGTGGCGCACTTCTGCTCCATGTGTGGACCAAAATTCTGCTCAATGAAAATCAGCCAGGAGGTACGCGACTACGCCGCAGCGCAGACCATCGAAGTGGGGATGGCCGATATGTCGGAAAGCTTCCGCGCCAAAGGCGGCGAGATCTATCTCAAGAAAGAGGAGGCGTAATGTATCAACCCAACTTCCCGCCGGTGCCCTTTCGTCTGGGGCTCTATCCGGTGGTCGACAGCGTGGCGTGGATCGAACGCCTGCTTGCCGCAGGCGTAAAAACGATCCAGCTGCGCATCAAAGACAAGCAGGATGACGAGGTCGAGGCCGATATCGTGGCGGCCATTGCCCTCGGGCGTCGCTACGACGCCCGCCTGTTTATCAATGACTACTGGCGGCTGGCGATCAAGCATCAGGCTTACGGCGTGCATCTCGGTCAGGAGGATCTGGAGACCACCGAACTGGAGGCCATTCGTGCCGCCGGGTTACGCCTCGGCGTTTCGACCCACGATGACATGGAGATCGACGTGGCGCTGGCGGCACGTCCGTCCTACATCGCCCTCGGGCACGTTTTCCCGACCCAGACCAAGCAGATGCCTTCCGCCCCTCAGGGGCTGGCGCAGCTGGCCCGCCATATTGAACGGCTTACGGATTACCCAACGGTTGCCATCGGCGGTATCAGCCTCGAGCGCGCCCCGGCGGTGCTGGAAACCGGCGTCGGCAGCATCGCGGTGGTCAGCGCCATCACCCAGGCCGAGGACTGGCGGGCGGTAACGACACAGCTACTGCAACTGGCGGGAGCAGGCGATGAATGACCGTGACTTTATGCGCTACAGCCGCCAGATCCTTCTGGAGGATATCGCCATCGACGGGCAGCAGAAGCTGCTCGCCAGCCGGGTCCTGCTGGTCGGCCTCGGCGGGTTAGGGGCTCCGGCGGCACTGTACCTGGCCGGGGCCGGGATCGGCACCCTGGCGCTGGCCGACGATGACGAGGTGCATTTGAGTAATTTGCAGCGCCAGATCCTCTTTACCACCGACGACATCGATCAGCCGAAAGCGCAGGTGACGCAGCGCCGGCTCCAGCAGCTCAACCCGGACATCCGGCTGATTGCCCTGCAGACCCGCCTGGAAGGCAAAGCGCTGCAGGAGGAGATCGCCCGCGCCGACGTAGTGCTGGACTGCACCGATAACATGGCCACCCGCCAGGCGATCAACGCCGCCTGCGTGATGCTTAACACGCCGCTCATTACCGCCAGCGCCGTGGGCTTTGGCGGGCAGATGATGGTGCTGACGCCGCCCTGGGCGCAGGGCTGCTATCGCTGTCTGTGGCCGGAGGATGACGAGCCGCAACGCAACTGCCGTACCGCCGGTATCGTCGGGCCGGTGGTTGGGGTAATGGGAACCTTGCAGGCGCTGGAGGCGATCAAGCTGCTGAGCGGTATCGAGACCCCGCGCAATGCGCTGCGTCTGTTTGATGCCCGGGCGGGAAGCTGGCGGCAGCTGGCTCTGCAGCGCGCCAGCGGCTGTCAGGTGTGTGGAGGGCAGCATGCGGATCCTGTTTAACGACGAACCGATGCAGTGCGTGGACGGCTTAACCGTCGCCACCCTGCTCCACCAGCTGCGCCAGTTAAAACCCGGGGTCGCGCTGGCCCTGAATCAACAGATCCTGCCGCGCGAGCAGTGGGATAAACAGCAGGTCCGTGAAGGCGATCGGATCCTGCTCTTTCAGGTGATTGCCGGAGGCTGAGATGTTACGCATTGCTGATAAAACCTTTGATTCACACCTGTTTACCGGCACCGGGAAATTCGCCTCGCCGCAGTTGATGGTGGACGCCATACGCGAGAGCGGCAGCCAGCTGGTGACCCTCGCGATGAAGCGGGTCGATCTGCGTCATCACAATGACGCCATTCTGGCCCCACTGCTGGAGGCGGGCGTGAACCTGCTGCCCAATACGTCAGGCGCCAAAACCGCACAAGAGGCGGTGTTCGCTGCCCGACTGGCACGCGAGGCGCTGGGGACGCACTGGCTGAAGCTGGAGATCCATCCCGATGCCCGTTGGCTGCTGCCCGATCCTATCGAGACGTTGAAGGCGGCGGAAATACTGGTCAAAGAGGGGTTCACGGTGCTGCCCTACTGCGGGGCGGATCCGGTGCTGTGCAAACGGCTCGAAGAGGCGGGTTGCGCGGCGGTGATGCCGCTCGGCGCGCCGATAGGCTCCAACCAGGGGCTGGAAACCCGCGCGATGCTGGAGATTATCATTCAGCAGGCCACCGTGCCGGTGATCGTCGATGCCGGGATCGGCGTGCCCAGCCATGCGGCTCAGGCGCTGGAGATGGGGGCCGACGCGGTGCTGGTCAATACCGCCATTGCGGTCGCGGACGATCCGGTGATGATGGCGCGGGCGTTTCGTCTGGCGGTGGAAGCAGGCGTGCTGGCACGCCGGTCTGGCCCCGGTTCGCGAAGCCCAGAAGCCCAGGCCACCAGCCCGTTAACCGGATTTCTGGAGGCCCTCTCATGAACACCTTTACCGATCGCTGGCACCAGCTCGACTGGGACGATATTCGCCTGCGCATCAACAGTAAAACCCCGGCAGATGTTGAACGCGCCCTGAATGCCCGACAGCCGACGCGCGAGGATATGATGGCCCTGCTCTCCCCCGCCGCCAGCGCGTATCTGGAGCCAATGGCCCAGCGAGCCCAGCGGCTGACCCGCCAGCGTTTTGGCAATACGGTGAGCTTTTATGTTCCGCTCTATCTCTCCAACCTGTGCGCCAACGACTGTACCTACTGCGGCTTCTCAATGAGCAACCACATCAAGCGCAAAACGCTGGATGAAAATGAGATTGCCCGGGAGTGTGCCGCGATCCGCGAGATGGGGTTTGAGCATCTGCTGCTGGTCACCGGCGAGCACCAGACTAAGGTCGGTATGGACTATTTTCGCCGTCATATCCCGGCCATTCGCCGCCAGTTCGCTTCGTTACAGATGGAGGTTCAACCCCTGTCAGAGGCCGAGTATGGCGAGCTGAAAACGCTGGGGCTCGACGGCGTGCTGGTCTATCAGGAGACCTACCACGAGGCGGTGTATGCCCAGCACCATCTGAAAGGTAAAAAGCAGGACTTCTTCTGGCGGCTGGAGACCCCGGATCGACTGGGCCGCGCCGGGATCGACAAGATCGGCCTCGGGGCCTTAACCGGGCTCTCTGACAGCTGGCGGGTCGACAACTTTATGGTGGCGGAACACCTGCTCTGGCTGCAGCAGCACTACTGGCAGAGCCGGTACTCAATCTCCTTCCCCCGGCTGCGTCCCTGCGCTGGCGGGATCCAGCCCGCGTCGATCATGGATGAACGCCAGCTGGTGCAGACCATCTGCGCATTTCGTCTGTTAGCGCCGGAGGTGGAACTGTCGCTGTCGACCCGGGAATCCCCCGCGTTTCGCGATCGCGTGATACCGCTGGCCATCAACAACGTCAGCGCCTTTTCAAAAACCCAGCCGGGCGGTTATGCCGACGATAGTCCCGAGCTGGAGCAGTTTGCGCCCCACGATAGTCGTCGCCCGGAAGAGGTTGCCGAAGCGCTCAGCCAGCAGGGACTGCAGCCGGTGTGGAAAGACTGGGATAGCTGGCTGGGACGCGCCTCGCAGCCGGGATGAAAAAGGGTGTAACCCGATGAAGTTATTACGAGGCGTCACGTAACCTCATCAACAGGTCATTGTCAGCCTGAGCATATATTTTTTACGCTTAGTACGTCAGCAGGGGATGCTGACCAGGGCGGAAAGCTTCTTCCTCGTTCCGCCCTGCCTTCCCCATTCTGTAACAGTTGTAACCGGTTTCAGAAAATGCGGGTTTCTTTGTGATGCCTCACACACAATCGCGGTAACGCGGTTGTCGAAGCGGGCTACGCGGGATAATTATCAATAAACACATGTACATTGAGGCTGACTATGAAGAACATCGTTTTATGCTGTGCAGCGGGAATGTCCACCAGCATGCTGGTTCAACGCATGAAAGACGCCGCGCAGAAAAAAGGGGTCGAAGTAACCATTAAAGCCGTACCGGTTGCTGAGTTTAAAGATGAAATCGCCGCAGCCGACATTGTGTTGCTTGGCCCGCAGGTCAAATACGAACTCAATAATCTTCAGGCACAGGCAGAACCGCTGGGCAAAAAGGTCGCGGTTATCGACATGATGGATTACGGCATGATGAAAGGCGATGCCGTTCTCGAAAAAGCCCTCAAACTGCTGGAGTGACCCATGGAAGATTTAGAAACCATTATTATGGAGTTGCTGGTGAATGCGGGTGCAGCCCGCAGCTCAGCACTCACCGCCCTGCAGATGGCGCGTAAAGGCGCTTTTGCCGATGCGGAAAAGGCGATGGAAGAGTCGCGTGAATTCGTGAAGCATGCGCACACCATCCAGACGAAGCTGATTGGTATGGATGAAGGCACCGGCAAGCTGCCGGTCAACCTGATTACCGTTCACTCTCAGGATCACCTGATGAACGCGATGGTGATTCAGGATCTGGCGGGCGATATGATCGAACTGTATCGCCGGTTGCCGCTGGTGAACTAACCCGCCCGGTGGCGCTACGCTTACCGGGCCTACAACGACCCCGAACCGTAGGCCGGGTAAGCGCAGCGCCACCCGGCAACAGCCGCACCAGACACGCAAAAAAAAACCCGCCGAAGCGGGTTTTTTTATGGGCTGACTTAACGATTACTCGTTGTCAGAACCGCCCAGGCCTGCGTTCAGCAGTTCTGCCAGGCTCGCGGATGCATCTTCTGCAGTGACCTGCGGTGCTGCTGGCAGTTCGCCCGCTGCACGACGACGCATACGATCCTGGTGGTACGCATAACCGGTACCGGCCGGGATCAGACGACCCACGATAACGTTCTCTTTCAGACCGCGCAGTTCGTCGCGTTTGCCCGCAACGGCTGCTTCGGTAAGCACACGAGTGGTCTCCTGGAACGATGCCGCGGAGATGAAGGACTCGGTTGCCAGAGACGCTTTGGTGATACCCAGCAGATCGCGTGCGAAGGTCGCACTGAGTTTGCCGTTCGCTTCCAGATCGCGGTTAGCAATCTTAACGCGAGAGTATTCAACCTGCTCACCTTCGAGGAAGTCGGAGCTACCGGCATTCACGATGGTGGCTTTACGCAGCATCTGACGAACGATAACTTCGATGTGCTTATCGTTGATCTTAACGCCTTGCAGACGGTAAACGTCCTGTACTTCGTTGGTGATGTAACGCGTTACCGCGTGGACGCCACGAAGACGCAGAATGTCGTGCGGAGCTTCCGGACCGTCGGAAACCACGTCACCACGTTCTACACGTTCACCTTCAAACACGTTGAGCTGACGCCATTTTGGAATCATCTCTTCGTACGGATCGCTGCCATCCAGCGGCGTGATCACCAGACGGCGCTTCCCTTTGGTCTCTTTACCGAAGGAAATGATACCGCTGATTTCAGCCAGGATTGCCGGCTCTTTCGGACGACGTGCTTCGAACAGGTCCGCAACGCGTGGCAGACCACCGGTAATATCTTTGGTACCGCTGGATTCCTGAGGAATACGCGCCAGAGCATCACCCGCACCGATCTGAACACCATCTTCCAGCTGGACAATCGCTTTACCTGGCAGGAAGTACTGAGCCGGCATGTCGGTGCCCGGGATCAGAACGTCGTTGCCGTTAGCATCAACGATTTTCAGCGCTGGACGCAGATCTTTACCACCCGCGGTACGTTCTGCAGAATCCAGAACCACCAGGGAAGAGAGACCGGTCAGGTCGTCGGTCTGACGAGTAATCGTCTGGCCGTCGATCATATCGGTGAAGCGGATGAAACCAGCCACTTCGGTGATTACCGGCATGGTGTGTGGATCCCAGTTTGCTACGGTTTCGCCGCCAGCAACCTGCTCGCCATCACCCTTGGCCATAACAGCACCGTAAGGCACTTTATAGCTCTCTTTGGTACGACCGAATTCGTCGATCAGCTTCAGCTCGGTGTTACGAGAGGTCACAACCAGCTTGCCGGAAGAGTTAACAACCGACTTCGCGTTGCTGAGCTTGATGCTACCTTTGTTTTTCACCTGGATGCTGGATTCAGCAGCCGCACGAGATGCCGCACCACCGATGTGGAACGTACGCATCGTCAGCTGTGTACCTGGCTCACCGATGGACTGTGCCGCGATAACGCCGATGGCTTCACCTTTGTTGATGATGTGGCCACGCGCCAGGTCACGACCGTAGCAGTGCGCACATACACCAAAGTCGGTGTCACAGGATACAACGGAACGCACTTTCACTGAGTCAACAGAGTTCGCTTCCAGCAGGTCACACCAGTGCTCGTGCAGCAGCGTGTTGCGTGGAACCAGAATATCTGCGGTACCTGGCTTCAGAATATCTTCCGCGGTGACACGACCCAGTACGCGATCGCGCAGTGGCTCTTTAACATCACCACCCTCGATAACCGGGGTCATGGTGATACCTTCAAGGGTGCCACAGTCGTCTTCGGTCACAACCAGATCCTGCGCAACGTCAACCAGACGACGCGTCAGATAACCGGAGTTCGCAGTTTTCAGTGCGGTATCCGCCAGACCTTTACGCGCACCGTGCGTGGAGATGAAGTACTGGAGTACGTTCAGACCTTCACGGAAGTTCGCGGTGATTGGCGTTTCGATGATGGAGCCATCTGGCTTCGCCATCAGACCACGCATACCTGCCAGCTGACGAATCTGTGCTGCGGAACCACGCGCACCGGAGTCGGCCATCATGTAGATGCTGTTGAAGGAAACCTGCTGCTCTTCGACGCCGTCACGGTTAATAACGGTTTCGGTCTGCAGGTTGTCCATCATCGCTTTGGATACACGATCGTTCGCCGCTGCCCAGATATCGATAACTTTGTTATAGCGTTCGCCCGCGGTTACCAGACCAGACTGGAACTGCTCCTGGATCTCAGCAACTTCAGCTTCCGCTTCAGAGATGATCTCGTATTTCTTCTCTGGGATGACCATGTCATCGATACCAACAGAGGCACCTGAACGCGCTGCATAAGCAAAGCCGGTGTACATTGTCTGGTCAGCGAAGATAACTGTCGGCTTCAGGCCCAGGATGCGGTAACAGGTGTTCAGCATCTTGGAGATCGCTTTCTTGCCCAGCGCCTGGTTGACGATGGAGAAAGGCAGACCTTTCGGTACGATCATCCACAGAATCGCACGGCCAACGGTCGTGTCAATCAGGCTGGTTTTCGCAACGAGTTCGCCGTTTTCAGCTTTTTCATACTCGGTGATACGCACTTTTACACGCGCATGCAGAGAGGCCAGGCCAGCGCGATAAATACGCTCAGCTTCTTTCGGGCCAGTCAGCACCATGCCTTCGCCTTTGGCGTTAACACAGTCACGGGTCATGTAGTACAGACCCAGTACAACGTCCTGAGAAGGAACGATAATTGGTTCACCGTTCGCTGGAGACAGGATGTTGTTGGTAGACATCATCAGCGCACGCGCTTCGAGCTGGGCTTCCAGCGTCAGCGGTACGTGAACAGCCATCTGGTCACCATCGAAGTCGGCGTTATAGGCCGCACAGACCAGCGGGTGCAGCTGGATAGCTTTACCTTCGATCAGTACTGGCTCAAAGGCCTGGATACCCAGACGGTGCAGGGTTGGTGCACGGTTCAGCAGTACCGGGTGTTCGCGGATCACTTCGTCCAGGATATCCCAAACGACAGCTTCTTCACGCTCAACCATCTTCTTAGCGGCTTTGATGGTGGTGGCCAGGCCACGCAGTTCCAGCTTGCCGTAGATGAACGGTTTGAACAGCTCCAGTGCCATTTTCTTCGGCAGACCGCACTGATGCAGACGCAGGTATGGACCTACGGTGATTACAGAACGACCGGAGTAGTCAACACGCTTACCGAGCAGGTTCTGACGGAAACGACCCTGTTTACCTTTGATCATGTCGGCCAAAGATTTCAGAGGACGTTTGTTAGAACCGGTGATCGCACGACCGCGACGACCGTTATCCAGCAGGGCATCTACCGCTTCCTGCAGCATACGTTTTTCGTTGCGTACGATGATGTCCGGCGCAGCCAGATCCAGCAGACGTTTCAGACGGTTGTTACGGTTAATGACGCGACGATACAGATCGTTCAGGTCAGAAGTCGCGAAACGACCACCATCCAGCGGAACCAGCGGACGCAGATCTGGCGGCAGAACCGGCAGAACGGTCAGGATCATCCACTCTGGTTTGTTACCAGACTGAACGAACGCTTCCAGCAGTTTGATACGCTTGGTCAGCTTTTTACGCTTGGTTTCGGAGTTGGTTTCGTTCAGCTCTTCACGCAGAGTTTCACACTCTTGCTCCAGATCCATGCTCTTCAGCAGGGCCTGGATAGCTTCCGCACCCATCTTCGCGTCGAATTCGTCACCGAACTCTTCCAGCGCGTCCAGATACTGCTCTTCGGTCAGAATCTGGTTACGTTCCAGGTTCGTCATCCCGCCTTCGATAACAACATAAGATTCGAAGTACAGTACACGTTCGATATCGCGCAGCGGCATATCCAGCAGCAGGCCGATACGGGACGGCAGAGATTTCAGGAACCAGATGTGGGCAGTCGGAGACGCCAGCTCGATGTGGCCCATGCGCTCACGACGCACTTTAGTCTGGGTCACTTCAACGCCGCACTTCTCACAGATCACACCACGGTGTTTCAGGCGCTTGTACTTACCGCACAGGCACTCGTAATCTTTTACTGGCCCGAAAATACGCGCACAGAAAAGGCCGTCACGCTCAGGTTTGAACGTACGGTAGTTGATGGTTTCTGGCTTTTTAACTTCACCAAAAGACCATGAACGGATCATGTCTGGCGAGGCCAGAGCAATTTTGATCGCATCAAACTCTTCGGTTTTAGTTTGCGCTTTCAGAAACTTTAATAAGTCTTTCACGGATTTGCTCCCGTCGGAGTTAGCACAATCTGGTGCCGGAAACTACTCCGGCACCAGTGACCTGTTTGAGCGAGAGTTACTCGTCTTCCAGTTCGATGTTGATACCCAGCGAACGAATCTCTTTCAACAGCACGTTGAAGGACTCTGGCATGCCCGGTTCCATCTGATGGTTGCCGTCCACGATGTTTTTATACATCTTGGTACGACCATTCACGTCATCAGACTTAACGGTGAGCATCTCCTGCAGGGTGTATGCCGCGCCGTATGCTTCAAGCGCCCACACTTCCATCTCCCCGAAGCGCTGACCACCGAACTGCGCCTTACCACCCAGCGGCTGCTGAGTAACCAGGCTGTAAGAACCGGTAGAACGCGCGTGCATCTTGTCATCAACCAGGTGGTTCAGTTTCAGCATGTACATGTAACCCACGGTTACCTGGCGCTCGAACTGCTCACCGGTACGACCGTCGAACAGTGTGATCTGGCCAGAACTTGGCAGGCCACCCAGCTGTAACAGTTCCTTGATTTCAGACTCTTTCGCACCATCGAAGACTGGCGTTGCGATTGGCATACCTTTTTTCAGGTTCTCAGCCAGACGCAGCACTTCTTCATCGCTGAAGGTGTTCAGGTCGACTTTCTGACGAACATCGGTACCCAGATCGTACGCACGCTGGATGAATTCGCGCAGTTTCGCGACTTCCTGCTGCTGTTTCAGCATGGCGTTGATCTTATCGCCGATACCTTTTGCAGCCATACCCAGGTGAGTTTCGAGGATCTGACCAATGTTCATACGAGACGGTACGCCCAGCGGGTTCAGTACGATATCTACCGGCGTACCGTTAGCATCATGCGGCATATCTTCGATCGGGTTGATCTTAGAGATAACACCCTTGTTACCGTGACGACCTGCCATCTTATCACCAGGCTGGATCTGACGTTTAACGGCCAGATAAACCTTAACAATCTTCAGCACGCCTGGTGCCAGATCGTCGCCCTGAGTGATCTTACGGCGTTTCGCTTCGAGTTTTTTCTCGAACTCGTGTTTCAGTTCGTCATACTGCTCAGCCAGCTGTTCCAGCTGATTTTGTTTCTCTTCGTCGGCCAGGCCCAGTTCCAGCCAGCGGTCACGTGGCAGTTTGTCGAGCTTCTCAGCTTCAACACCACCGGCAACCAGCACCGCGTAGATACGACCAAACAGGCCAGCTTCGAGGATCTGCAGTTCTTCAGACAGGTCTTTCTTCGCCTGCTTCAGCTGCATCTCTTCGATTTCCAGCGCACGTTTGTCTTTTTCTACGCCATCGCGAGTAAAGACCTGAACGTCGATAACCGTACCGGAAACACCGTTCGGCACACGCAGAGAAGAGTCTTTAACGTCAGACGCTTTCTCACCGAAGATCGCGCGCAGCAGTTTTTCTTCTGGCGTCAGCTGGGTTTCACCTTTCGGCGTAACCTTACCAACCAGAATGTCGCCGCCGGTCACTTCTGCACCGATGTAAACGATACCGGATTCATCCAGCTTGGAGAGCGCAGCTTCACCCACGTTAGGGATGTCAGCGGTGATCTCTTCTGGCCCCAGCTTGGTGTCACGGGACACACACGCCAGTTCCTGGATGTGGATAGTGGTGAAACGATCTTCCTGAACCACACGCTCGGAGACGAGGATGGAGTCTTCGAAGTTGTAACCATTCCACGGCATGAACGCTACGCGCATGTTCTGACCGAGCGCCAGTTCACCGAGGTCGGTGGACGGACCGTCAGCCAGCACGTCGCCGCGCTCAATTGGCTCACCCAGAGACACACATGGCATCTGGTTGATACAGGTGTTCTGGTTAGAACGGGTGTACTTGGTCAGGTTGTAAATGTCGATACCGGCTTCGCCTGCATGCATCTCGTCTTCGTTAACTTTGATAACGATACGGGAAGCATCGACGTACTGAACAGTACCGCCACGTTTAGCAACTGCAGTAACACCGGAGTCAACGGCAACAGCACGTTCCATACCGGTACCAACCAGCGGCTTATCAGCACGCAGAGTTGGAACGGCCTGACGTTGCATGTTCGCACCCATCAATGCACGGTTGGCGTCATCGTGTTCCAGGAACGGGATCAGGGACGCACCGACGGAAACCACCTGCTGGGTGGAAACGTCCATGTAGTCAACCTGGTCGCGGCTGAACAAGCTGGATTCGCCTTTGCTACGGCAGGTAACCAGATCTTCTACAAAGTGGCCTTCGTCATCCAGGTTGGAGTTCGCCTGAGCGATGACGTAGTTACCTTCTTCGATAGCAGACAGGTAGTGAATTTCGTCGGTTACAACACCGTCAGTCACTTTACGATACGGGGTCTCAAGGAAACCGTATTCGTTTGTCTGTGCGTACACGGACAGGGAGTTGATCAGACCGATGTTTGGACCTTCAGGCGTTTCGATTGGACATACGCGACCGTAGTGGGTCGGGTGTACGTCTCGAACTTCAAAGCCTGCGCGCTCACGGGTCAGACCGCCCGGGCCGAGTGCAGAGATACGACGCTTGTGCGTAATCTCAGACAGCGGGTTGTTCTGGTCCATAAACTGTGACAGCTGGCTGGAACCAAAGAACTCTTTCACTGCTGCGGAGATCGGCTTGGCGTTGATCATATCCTGAGGCATCAGGGTATCCAGATCGCCCAGAGACAGACGCTCTTTCACCGCACGCTCTACACGTACCAGGCCAACGCGGAACTGGTTTTCCGCCATTTCGCCTACGGAACGGATACGACGGTTGCCGAGGTGGTCGATATCGTCCACTTCGCCTTTACCGTTACGGATATCGATGAGCTTCTTCATCACTTCGATGATGTCTTCTTTGCTCAGGATACCGGAACCTTCGATCGCGTCACGCAGCAGAGAACGGTTGAACTTCATACGACCAACCGCGGACAGATCGTAGCGGTCTTCGGAGAAGAACAGGTTCTCGAACAGGCTTTCAGCCGCTTCACGAGTTGGCGGCTCACCAGGACGCATCATGCGGTAGATTTCTACCAGCGCGCTCAGACGATCGGTGGTTGGGTCGACACGTACGGTTTCGGACATGTACGGACCGTGGTCCAGATCGTTGGTGAACAGCGTTTCGATACGCTTGTGGCCAGACTGGCTCAGCTTAGCCAGCAGATCCAGGCTCAGCTCCATGTTAGCCGGGCAGATCAGCTCGCCAGTGGATGCATCCACGTAATCTTTTGCAGCTACTTTTCCAGCAATGTATTCAACCGGGACTTCGATGTGTTTGATATCATCTTTTTCCAGCTGACGGATGTGGCGCGCAGTAATACGGCGGCCTTTTTCCACATACACTTTGCCGTCGGCTTCGATGTCGAACGACGCGGTATCACCACGCAGACGCTCAGGCACCAGCTCCATTTGCAGCTTGTTGTCGCGAATTTCAAAGACAACTTTCTCAAAGAACAGATCGAGAATCTGCTCAGTGGTGTAGTTCAGCGCACGCAGAATGATGGTTGCAGGCAGTTTACGACGACGGTCGATACGGACAAACAGGTTGTCTTTAGGATCGAACTCGAAGTCCAGCCAGGAACCACGGTAAGGAATGATACGCGCGTTATACAGTACTTTACCGGATGAGTGTGTTTTACCTTTATCGCTGTCGAAGAAGACGCCCGGGCTACGGTGCAGCTGGGAAACGATAACACGCTCAGTACCGTTGATTACGAAAGTACCGTTGTCAGTCATGAGCGGAATTTCGCCCATGTAGACTTCTTGTTCTTTAATGTCTTTAACGGTGCCTTCCGGCGCTTCGCGCTCGTAGATCACCAGACGCAGTTTAACGCGCAGCGGTGCCGAGTAGGTCACGCCACGGATTTGACATTCCTGAACGTCAAATACCGGTTCGCCAAGGCGGTAGCTGACGTATTGCAGCTCGGAATTACCGCTGTAGCTCTTAATAGGGAACACGGAACGGAAGGCTGCTTCCAGACCGTACTGCCCTTCAGGATCTTGCTCGATAAACTTCTGGAACGAGTCAAGCTGGATAGAAAGGAGATATGGAATGTCCAGAACTTGTGGACGTTTACCAAAATCCTTACGAATACGTTTTTTCTCGGTATAGGAGTAAACCATAGGGTTCCTCAGCTCGCTGACAAGTCGACCCATCTGTCCATTGGCGGACAGTTTGTGCAACACCATTTTGTTGATCGGAAAATCGAACACTTTCCGCAATGCCTGTTGCTATCACGCTTAAACCATTTCATTGCGATTTACCCAGAGCGAGCACCCTGTCGCAGTATATTAAGTCGTCGATAGAAACAAGCATTGTCAGGACAGCCAGCAGTCAAACAGTGTGAAACTCTACTGGCGCCTTACAGCGCAAAAAGGCTGGTGACTAAAAAGTCACCAGCCATCAGCCTAATTTCTCAGGCTGCAACCGGAAGGGTTGGCTTATTTAACTTCAACTTCAGCGCCAGCTTCTTCCAGAGATTTTTTCAGTGCTTCTGCGTCGTCTTTGCTCACGCCTTCTTTCAGCGCAGCTGGAGCAGATTCTACCAGGTCTTTAGCTTCTTTCAGACCCAGGCCAGTTGCAGCACGTACTGCTTTGATTACGGCAACTTTGTTAGCGCCAGCAGCTTTCAGAATTACGTCGAATTCAGTTTTTTCTTCAGCAGCTTCAGCCGGGCCAGCAGCTACAGCTACAGCAGCAGCAGCGGAAACACCGAATTTTTCTTCCATTGCAGTGATCAGTTCTACAACGTCCATTACGGACATAGCTGCAACTGCTTCAATGATTTGATCTTTAGTGATAGACATTTAAATTGTTCCTGAAAATCAGAATAAGTTTATACGTAAGCGAATACTTGATAAAGATGACTGCTATTAAGCAGCTTCTTTCGCATCGCGAACAGCAGCCAGAGTGCGAACCAGTTTGCCAGCCGAAGCTTCTTTCATGGTTGCCATCAGGCGTGCAATTGCTTCTTCGTAGGTCGGCAGGGTTGCCAGGCGATCGATTTGCGATGCCGGGATCAACTCACCTTCAAAGGCTGCAGCTTTAACCTCGAATTTTGCATTCGCTTTCGCGAACTCTTTGAACAGACGAGCAGCAGCGCCCGGGTGTTCCATAGAGTATGCAATCAAGGTTGGACCAACAAACGTGTCTTTCAGGCACTCGAACTGAGTACCTTCAACTACGCGGCGCAGCAGGGTGTTACGAACAACACGCATGTAAACGCCAGCTTCACGACCTGCTTTACGCAGTTCAGTCATTTTATCTACAGTAACGCCACGGGAATCCGCAACTACTGCAGACAGCGCGCCTTTGGCTACTTCGCTGACTTCAGCAACAATCGCTTGTTTGTCTTGAAGATTTAAAGCCATTAGCTTTGCTCCTGGATGTTTGCCGGAACTCATGTTCCGGAACTCACTTCACTCTTCCCAACGGAAAGAGCGTCTTAATACGGTGAGCAGAAACAAGCCAGAGTATCCAAAAATAATCTTAGCGTTCTGTCACCGTCTACGCAGGGCATTAAGTCTCTTGCGAAACACCTGCGGTCTTCGACGGAGGCCTGGATTAGGCCAGGCTCCAACGAACAAATCTTTTAGCCGCTAACTATTGTTAGCAAACGTGGGGGTAAGATTGTAGACAAATCCACCGCCCACGTAAAGGCATTAGTTTGCAGCAGCGCTCAGGCCAGCCTGGTCAACTGCAACACCTGCACCCATGGTGGTGGAGATGCTAACTTTCTTGATGTACACGCCTTTCGCCTGAGTTGGTTTTGCTTTTTTCAGCGCAACCAGCAGAGATTCCAGGTTTTCTTTCAGTTTGTCAGCGTCAAAGTCCACTTTACCGATGGTGGTGTGGATGATGCCGTTTTTGTCGTTACGATAACGAACCTGACCTGCTTTAGCGTTCTTAACCGCTTCAGCAACGTTAGGGGTTACAGTACCAACTTTCGGGTTTGGCATCAGGCCGCGTGGACCCAGAACCTGGCCGAGCTGGCCAACAACGCGCATTGCATCCGGGGAAGCAATAACAACGTCAAAGTTCATTTCGCCTTTCTTGATCTGATCAGCCAGATCTTCCATACCTACCAGTTCAGCGCCGGCAGCTTTAGCAGCTTCAGCGTTTGCACCCTGAGCAAATACAGCTACGCGTACGGAACGGCCAGTACCGTGTGGCAGTACAGTTGCGCCACGAACGTTCTGATCGGATTTACGAGCGTCGATACCGAGGTTAACAGCAACGTCAACGCTTTCTACGAACTTAGCAGTAGCCAGTTCTTTCAGCAGAGCGATAGCTTCGTTGATGTCGTATTGTTTGGTCGCATCAACTTTGCCACGGATTACGGACATGCGCTTGGTCAGTTTAGCCATTTCTTAGTCCTCCACTACCAGGCCCATGGAACGTGCAGTACCTTCGATGGAGCGAGTCATCGCTTCAACGTCGGAACCAGTCATGTCGGCAGCTTTGGTCTGCGCGATTTCCTGCAGCTGAGCGCGGGAAATTTTACCTACTTTGTCTTTGTTCGGCTTGCCGGAACCAGACTTGATACCAGCCGCTTTTTTCAGCAGAACTGCTGCCGGCGGGGTCTTGGTAACGAAAGTGAAAGAACGGTCAGCGTAAACAGTGATTACGACTGGGATTGGCAGACCTTTTTCCAGGGATTCGGTTTTGGCGTTGAACGCTTTACAGAATTCCATGATGTTAACACCCTGCTGACCCAGAGCTGGACCAACTGGTGGACTTGGGTTTGCCATACCAGCTGCAACCTGCAGCTTGACATAGGCTTGTACTTTCTTAGCCATTCTAAAATCCTCTGATTGGGTAATAGCGCCTCAGGGAGGCTCCCCGTGATAAAATTCGTTTTACGGATGTAATCCATAAAAACAAAAGGCGCGAAATTGTAGTCCAATCTCGCGCCCTGTGCAACGATTAAATCGTCGCTTTTTTGATCGCTGCTTAGGCTTTTTCTACCTGGGCAAAGTCCAGTTCTACCGGGGTCGCACGACCAAAGATAGAAACGGAAACTTTCAGGCGGGACTTCTCGTAGTCCACTTCTTCAACCACGCCGTTAAAGTCAGCAAACGGACCGTCATTAACACGAACCATTTCACCCGGTTCAAACAGCGTTTTAGGACGCGGCTTATCACCAACCTGCTGCAGGCGGTTCATAATCGCATCAACTTCTTTGTCGCTGATTGGCGCCGGACGGTCAGACGTGCCGCCGATAAAGCCCATTACGCGCGGTACGCTGCGCACTAAGTGCCAGCTTGCATCGTTCATCACCATCTGAACAAGCACGTAACCCGGGAAGAATTTGCGTTCGCTTTTGCGGCGCTGGCCGCCACGGATCTCGACCACTTCTTCGGTCGGAACCATAACTTCGCCAAACAACTCTTCCATATTATGTAATTTGATATGCTCACGCAGCGACGTTGCTACGCGGCCTTCAAAACCGGAAAACGCCTGAACGACGTACCAGCGCTTTTTAGGGGCTTCAGACATCTCAGAACCTCAGGCCAGTGATAAAGGATACCAGGCGAACCAGAATACCATCCAGTCCCCACAGGATCAGTGACATTACAGCGGTAACCGCAGCTACAATCAGCGTGGTGTGCAATGTTTCCTGGCGAGTCGGCCAAATGACCTTACGGACTTCGGTTCTCGCTTCGCGGGCAAAAGCAACGGTCGCTTTACCTTTGGTCGTCAACAGCGCGACACCACCCGCTGCAGCAATCAGAATTACCACTGCCAGCGCGCGTAGCGGCAGCATCATGTCGCGATAAAGGTAGTTGCCAACGATTGCTACAATTAACAATACGGCTACCACTACCCATTTCATCGCTTCCAGGCCGCGCCCGCTCCCTTGAGCTTCGGTATTCGCACTCATAAACCAACCTGTCAGAAGTATTCTACAAACATTTTCACCCCGCGATAGCGAGGCGAACCAAACCGAAATGCTCTGTTGCGTTTCGGACTAAAACGCCCTCTTCAGAGCCTGTCTCAGCAATGATTATGACAAATAAAATCACTGATGAGCCAGGTTCTGGTTCGAAAGCGTGCAAAAAGGGCATCAAATGATGCCCTTTTCATGCGCATTGCGTCAAATGTTATCAGCAATTAGCCGAGAACTTTAGCAACAACGCCCGCGCCAACAGTACGGCCGCCTTCACGGATTGCGAAACGCAGACCGTCATCCATCGCGATTGGGTGGATCAGGGTAACAACCATCTTGATGTTGTCGCCTGGCATTACCATCTCAACGCCTTCTGGCAGTTCGATGGTACCGGTCACGTCAGTAGTACGGAAGTAGAACTGTGGACGGTAGCCTTTGAAGAACGGAGTATGACGGCCGCCTTCGTCTTTGGACAGGATGTACACTTCAGATTCGAACTTGGTGTGCGGCTTGATTGAGCCTGGCTTAGCCAGAACCTGACCACGTTCGATTTCTTCACGCTTGATACCACGCAGCAGAACACCAACGTTCTCACCGGCACGGCCTTCGTCCAGCAGTTTGCGGAAC
>NZ_JBBCMA010000010.1 GCF_037152535.1 Leclercia sp. AS011 | reverse complement strand
CCCGTATAATACGTTTTCCTCTTTCAGAGTCAAGCGATTATTTCGCGCTTTTCCCTGCTGACCCGGCGGCTTGTTTGCCGTTGTTCCGTGTCAGTGGAGGCGCATTATAGGCAGTTCTTCCGGGCTGGCAAGTATAAAGTGAAAATTATTTACCGACCGCTCACTTTCCAGGCAATTCCGTATCCAGACCTCTATTCTTGCCTGGTTTTTAAACAAAAACGAGCCGTAAGCGGCTCGTTTTTGCGTTTTGTGACTTACTGCACTGCCACAATGCGATCGTTGTTGGCTTCCAGACGGATAACTTTGCCTGGCATCAACTCTCCGGAGAGGATCTGCTGCGCCAGCGGGTTTTCGATCTGCTGCTGGATAGCGCGTTTTAATGGACGCGCACCGTACACCGGATCGTAGCCATTCTCGCTCAGCAGCTTCAGCGCATCGTCGGAGATGTGAATTTCATATCCACGTTCTTCAAGACGTTTATACAGACGCTGGAGCTGGATCTGCGCAATAGACGCAATGTGTTTCTCACCCAGAGGATGGAAGACCACCACTTCATCAATACGGTTGATGAACTCCGGACGGAAGCTATGGCTCACTACACCGAGCACCAGATCTTTCATATGGCTATAGTCCAGTTCACCGAAACGTTCCTGAATCAAATCGGAACCCAGGTTCGAGGTCATAATGACAACCGTATTACGGAAGTCGACCGTTCTCCCCTGCCCGTCGGTCAGGCGGCCATCGTCCAGGACCTGAAGCAGAATGTTGAACACATCCGGATGCGCTTTTTCCACCTCATCCAGCAGGATGACAGAATAAGGACGACGGCGCACCGCTTCGGTCAGATAGCCACCTTCTTCATAACCAACATATCCCGGAGGCGCACCGACCAGACGCGAGACGGAGTGTTTCTCCATAAACTCGGACATGTCGATACGCACCATCGCATCGTCGCTGTCGAACATAAAGTTAGCCAGCGCTTTGCATAGTTCGGTTTTACCGACACCGGTCGGCCCCAGGAACAGGAACGAACCAATCGGACGATTCGGATCGGACAACCCCGCGCGGCTACGACGAATGGCGTTAGATACCGCCTCCACCGCCTCGTTCTGGCCAATTACGCGATTATGCAGATCCTGCTCCATGCGCAGCAGTTTTTCACGCTCGCCTTCAAGCATGCGCGCCACGGGAATACCGGTCCAGCGAGCAAGCACTTCAGCGATTTCGGCATCCGTCACTTTATTACGTAACAGACGCATCGTTTTACCTTCCGATTGCGTCGCAATCTCAAGCTGTTTTTCCAGCTCAGGAATTTTACCGTACTGCAGTTCAGACATCCGCGCCAGATCGCCCACACGACGAGCCTGCTCAATGGCAATTTTTGCCTGTTCGAGTTCAGCCTTAATGGTCTGAGTGCCAGAAAGAGAGGCCTTCTCGGCTTTCCACTCTTCTTCTAACTCAGAATACTGGCGCTCTTTATCGTCCAGTTCTTCATTAAGCATATCCAGCCGTTTCTTACTGGCTTCATCAGACTCTTTCTTCAGCGCCTGCTGTTCCAGCTTGAGCTGAATAATGCGTCGGTCGAGACGGTCCAGCTCTTCCGGTTTCGAGTCAATCTGCATACGGATGCTTGAAGCCGCTTCATCAATCAGATCGATGGCTTTATCGGGCAGCTGACGGTCCGCTATATAACGATGCGAAAGCGTCGCGGCCGCAACGATGGCCGGGTCAGTGATCTGCACATGGTGGTGCAGTTCATAACGCTCTTTCAGGCCACGCAAAATCGCGATGGTATCTTCAACGCTTGGCTCAGCAACAAACACTTTCTGGAAACGACGCTCCAGCGCAGCATCTTTCTCAATGTACTGACGGTACTCATCCAGCGTAGTGGCACCGACGCAGTGAAGTTCACCACGCGCCAGCGCAGGTTTCAGCATGTTCCCGGCATCCATCGCGCCGTCCGCTTTACCGGCGCCGACCATGGTGTGCAATTCATCGATGAACAGGATGACGTTACCTTCCTGCTTCGCCAGATCGTTCAGTACGCCTTTCAGACGCTCTTCGAATTCCCCGCGGTATTTCGCACCGGCCACCAGCGCGCCCATATCCAGCGCCAGCACCCGGCGGCCTTTCAGACCTTCCGGCACTTCGCCGTTCACGATACGCTGCGCCAGACCTTCAACAATGGCGGTTTTACCGACGCCCGGTTCACCAATCAGTACCGGGTTGTTTTTGGTACGACGTTGCAGTACCTGAATAGTACGGCGAATTTCTTCGTCACGGCCGATCACCGGGTCAAGTTTGCCCTGTTCAGCTCGTTCGGTCAGATCGACCGTAAATTTCTTCAAAGCCTGACGTTGGTCTTCGGCTCCCTGATCGTTCACGCTTTCACCTCCGCGCATTTGCTCAATCGCCTGAGTCACATTGGCGGTGGTTGCACCGGCAGATTTCAGCAGGTCGGTCAAGGTACCGCGTGATTCAAGCGCCGCCAGAATAAACAGCTCTGACGAAATAAAGTTGTCGCCGCGTTTCTGCGCCAGTTTGTCGCAAAGATTTAATACGCGAACCAGATCCTGAGACGGCTGAACGTCACCACCGGTACCTTCTACCTGCGGTAAACGACTCAATGCCTGATCGATGGCGGTGCGTAACTGGCCCGCATTAATGCCGGCAGACGTAAGTAAAGGACGAACCGAACCCCCTTCCTGATTCAGTAAGGCGCTCATGAGATGAAGAGGTTCGATAAATTGGTTGTCGTGCCCCAGTGCGAGTGACTGAGCATCAGCGAGAGCAAGCTGGAATTTATTAGTAAGACGATCCAGACGCATAACTCCTCCCATAACAGGTCAAAATTGCTACTGGAGATTAAATGAGGTCATCCCTCAATTATTCAAGGTGAATGACCTGAATTATGCGAAAAGAAAACGGCGCGTACCGGATCGTCTTGATTCTATAGGTTATATCAGCCAAATGAAACTTGCCATACGCCCGGTGGTCTTGTCGCGGCGATATGAAAAGAAATCACTCTTTTCGGTGTAAGTGCAGCGATCGCCGCCGTAGATCTGGCTGATCCCGAGATGAGTCAAACGTTGGCGGGCAAGCTGGTAGATATCCGCCATGTACTTCTCTCCTGCCGGGCGGAAAGCACTCTCTGCCTGCGGATCGTGCGCCATAAAGGCCTCGCGCACTTCCGGACCAACTTCAAAGGCCTGCGGACCAATCGCCGGGCCGAGCCACGCGAGAATGTTATCCGCGCTGTCAGCAAAGCAGGCAACGGTCTCTTCCAGCACGCCGGCACATAATCCGCGCCAGCCAGCATGGGCGGCGGCCACTTCGGTGCCCGCTCGGTTGCAGAAAAGTACCGGCAGGCAGTCGGCGGTCATAACGGCACAGACAGTACCCGGAGTATTGCTGTAAGAGGCATCGGCGCGTTTCGAAGCATAGGGTTCACCGATAAGACTGAGAACAGCCGTACCATGGACCTGCTCGAGCCAAACCGGTTTCGACGGTAACCGACCTGCTGCAAAGAACCGCTTACGATTCTCTTCGACATGGTTGAGATCGTCGCCACAGTGCGCGCCCAGGTTTAATGACTCCCAGGCCCCTTCACTCACGCCACCTGTACGGGTGGAACTACAGGCCACCACGCCACTTGGCGCTGGCCACTCCGGGACAATCAGTTTGGTCATAACCAGTCCACGTCGTCCTTATGCTCTTCGAAATCGGCACGCATGGCGTCGATAAGATCCACCATATCCTGTGGGATTGGCGCATGCCATTCCATCTCGATGCCGGTGATCGGATGATAGAGACGCAGCATGGTTGCATGCAGAGCCTGACGATCGAATTTACGCAGCATCGCAATAAACGCCTCGGAAGCCCCTTTCGGTGGACGCGGGCGGCCACCGTAAAGCTGATCGCCCACCAGCGGATGGGTGATATGCGACATATGCACACGGATCTGGTGAGTACGGCCGGTTTCCAGACGCAGACGCAGACGCGTATGGATGCGGAAATGCTCCATGATGCGGTAGTGCGTGACGGCCGGTTTGCCCATCGGATGAACGGACATATGGGTACGCTTGGTCGGGTGGCGGCTGATAGGCTGTTCTACCGTGCCGCCGGAGGTCATATGACCAATCGCCACCGCTTCGTACTCACGGGTGATTTCACGCAGCTGCAGTGACTCCACCAGACGCGTTTGCGCTGGAATGGTCTTTGCCACAACCATCAGGCCAGTGGTGTCTTTATCCAGACGGTGAACAATGCCCGCACGCGGTACGTCAGCGATCGGCGGATAGTAGTGCAGCAGCGCATTCAGCACTGTGCCGTCAGGGTTGCCTGCGCCAGGGTGGACAACAAAGTCACGTGGCTTGTTGATCACCAGAATGTCATCATCTTCATAGACGATATTCAGCGGGATATCCTGAGGTTCGAAACGGACTTCTTCTTCGATATCAGCATTGATGGCGACGACTTCCCCACCCAACACTTTCTCTTTTGGCTTGTCCCAGATCTTGCCGTTTACCAGCACGCGCTGGTCAAGAATCCATTCTTTTATGCGTGATCGCGAATAATCAGGGAACATTTCGGCCAAAGCCTGATCTAAGCGTTGTCCGAGCTGTTTTTCGGAGACTGTTGCGGTGAGTTCTACTCGTTGTGCCATAGACTGCTTCTTCGTTTAACGTTGGGTTTTACGGCTTTGCCGTTTAATATAGTGTGCTATTGTAGCTGGTCTTAATCGGGAGCAGGAAAGAGATTCTCCCGGACAAACATTTGAGGAAAGTCAAAACGTCATGACGCGCATGAAATATCTGGTGGCAGCGGCCACGTTGAGCCTGGCTTTGGTGGGCTGCTCCGGTTCGAATGAACAGGTCCCTGACAATCCGCCGAATGAAATCTATGCGACTGCTCAGCAAAAGCTGCAGGACGGTAACTGGAAACAGGCGATAACGCAACTGGAAGCGCTGGATAATCGTTATCCATTTGGCCCGTATTCCCAGCAGGTACAGTTGGATCTGATCTACGCCTACTATAAAAATGCCGATCTGCCACTGGCCCAGGCGACCATCGATCGCTTCATGCGTCTGAATCCGACCCATCCTAATATTGATTACGTCATGTATATGCGCGGCCTGACCAACATGGCGCTGGATGACAGTGCGCTGCAGGGCTTCTTTGGTGTTGATCGTTCAGACCGTGACCCTCAGCACGCCCGCGATGCGTTCAATGACTTCTCCAAACTGGTACGCGGCTATCCGAACAGTCAGTACGTGACAGATGCCAGCAAACGTCTGGTGTTCCTGAAAGATCGTCTGGCGAAATACGAATACTCTGTCGCGGAATATTATACTCGTCGCGGTGCATACGTTGCCGTCGTGAACCGTGTTGAAGGCATGCTGCGTGATTATCCTGATACCCAGGCAACACGTGATGGCCTGAAACTGATGGAAAATGCCTATCGCCAGCTGCAGATGACATCTCAGGCTGACAAAGTCGCGAAAATCATTGCCGCTAACAGCAGCAGCACCTGATTCTTCCATAAAGATGCAAAACGGCAGCCTCAGGGCTGCCGTTTTTTTATCCGTTTTAGGATTATGCTGAAGCGGTTTAGCTCGCACCAATCCTATCAACTATGGCCGCATTTTCTCCCGACGACAAGGTAAAAGTTACTTCTTCCTGTCCTGTCTCACAAAAAAAATCCGTTGACAAAAATGGACATTAAAATGTGATTTAGATCACATAAATTGACATTGAGAACGGTATGCTGGAATCACCAAGACGGGAAAGACAAGAGGTAAAATTTATGACAATGAACATTACCAGTAAACAAATGGAAATTACTCCGGCAATCCGCCAGCACGTCGCAGACCGTCTCGCCAAACTGGATAAATGGCAAACACACCTGATTAACCCGCATATCATTCTCTCTAAGGAGCCACAGGGTTTCATCGCTGACGCAACTATCAATACTCCAAACGGCCACCTGGTCGCCAGCGCGAAACATGAGGATATGTACACCGCAATCAACGATTTGATTAACAAGCTGGAACGGCAGCTCAATAAAGTGCAACACAAAGGTGAAGCCCGTCGCGCCGCAACATCGGTGAAAGACGCTAGCTTCGCAGAAGAAGTTGAAGCTGAAGATGAATAATCCTTTACATTGAGTCTATCGCCAACGCGCCTTCGGGCGCGTTTTTTGTTTTTTATTGACAGGGTGAAAACAGTACAGGTACTTTAAGTCTGTCTTCTGAAGGAATCATCCATGACAATTAAACCGTTTTTCTTCGCATTCTTTTTTACCTTCCCCTGACTGGGAGGCGTTTCGTCGTGTGATAAAGAATGCGAAGACGAACAACAAGGCCTCCCACTCCGGGAGGCCTTTTTTATTGATAACGATAATATGATTAAGGCAACGCTATGACACCGGAAAACCCGTTACTGGATCTGCGAGACAAGATCAGCGCTCTGGATGAGAAATTGCTTTCGCTACTGGCCGAACGCCGCGCGCTGGCGGTAGAGGTTGGAAAAGCAAAACTGGCGTCACATCGTCCGGTACGCGACATCGATCGCGAGCGCGATCTGCTGGAACGTTTGATTAACCTCGGCAAGACACACCATCTGGACGCGCATTATATTACCCGCCTGTTCCAGCTGATTATTGAAGACTCCGTCCTGACGCAGCAGGCGCTGCTGCAACAGCATCTGAACAAGACCAACCCGCACTCGGCGCGTATTGCCTTCCTTGGACCGAAGGGGTCCTATTCCCACCTCGCCGCACGTCAGTACGCTGCCCGTCACTTCGAAGAGTTTATTGAGAGCGGCTGCGCGAAGTTCGCGAATATCTTTAATCAGGTCGAGACCGGACAAGCGGATTACGCTGTTGTACCAATTGAGAACACCAGTTCCGGCGCCATCAATGACGTTTACGATTTGCTCCAGCACACTACCCTGTCGCTGGTTGGCGAGATGACGATCCCCATCGACCACTGTGTGCTGGTATCCGGCACTACCGACCTCGATAAAATCGAGACGGTTTACAGCCACCCGCAACCCTTCCAGCAGTGTAGCCAGTTCCTGAACCGCTATCCGGGCTGGAAAATTGAGTATACCGAGAGCACCTCGGCAGCCATGGAAAAGGTCGCGCAGGCCAATTCTCCAACCGTGGCCGCACTGGGCAGCGAAGCGGGCGGCGCGCTGTATGGCTTACAGGTGCTGGAAAGTAACCTGGCGAACCAGACGCAAAACATCACCCGCTTCATCGTGCTGGCGCGTAAAGCGATCAACGTCTCCGATCAGGTTCCGGCCAAAACCACTCTGCTGATGGCGACCGGTCAGCAGGCCGGTGCGCTGGTAGAAGCCCTGCTGGTGCTGCGCAATCACAATCTGATTATGACCAAACTGGAATCGCGTCCGATTCATGGCAACCCATGGGAAGAGATGTTCTATCTCGATATCCAGGCCAACCTGGAATCTGCATCCCTGCAGAAAGCCCTGCGTGAACTGGGTGAGATCACCCGTTCGATGAAGGTGCTGGGCTGCTATCCGAGCGAAAACGTGGTCCCGGTTGATCCAGTTTAACGCGCAATAAACGGGCCCTTTTTCACCCCTGCTACGCTGACGGGCAGGGTGAAAATGGCGCCGGAAAGAGGATATGCCGCCACCTCCTCCGGCTCCATGTTCTCGCGGGTGGTGGTGATAAACAGCGTCTGCATATCATCGCCGCCAAAGCAAACCATCGTCGGATAGCGCACCGGCAACCGGTACTCTTCCAGCTGTTCACCCTGCGGTGAAAAACGGGCGATACGCCAGCCGTCGAACAGTGCGCTCCAGTAACATCCTTCCACATCCACTGCCGCACCATCCGGGATCCCCTCTCCCGGCTGGAAACGACGAAAGACCTCCCGCTTGCCCGGCTCGCCCTGCTCATCCAGCGGCGTGCGGTAGATCACCGCGTTGGGGGTGTCGGAGGTGTACATCCAGCGCTTGTCGTCACTGAATGCCAGACCGTTATGCCCGTGGATATCACACTGGATCACCTCCGGCGTCAGGTCGTTATCGATCCGCATCAGCAGCGCGCCGTTGTAGTCGCCCGGTGCCCAGAAAGTGCCCGCATAGAAGCGGCCAAAATGATCGGTTCCCCCGTCATTAAAACGCGCCAGCTGCGGGTTCGACGGATTATCACAAACCTTGCGTTGCAGCAGGCCGTGTTTGTCCGCCAGCCAGATGCCCGTGCGCATGGCGACAATGAAGCCGCCACCCTCGCGCAGCGCGAAGCAGCCCACCTCTTCATGGAAGGATAAAACCGTATGTTCGCCTGTGGGCAGATGGTAGCGGTGGATCTCACCCTCCAGAATATCCGCCCAGTAGAGGGCGCTTTCCGCATCGCTCCAGGTCGGGCACTCCGGTAAGTGCCCCGTATAGTCAAACAAGACGCGTGGTTCAGCCATGACAGTTCCCCAAAATAAAAAAAGCCAGCAGTGCTGGCTTTCAGTATATACATCATCAGATTACTGGCGACTGTCATTCGCCTGCCGCAGCAGAATGCGGCTTTCGCTCTGGAAACGCTGGGCATAATCGCCAAACCAGTGTTCAACCTTACGGAAGCTGTCGATAAATGCCTGTTTATCGCCGTGCTCCAGCAAGGTGATCGCCTCACCAAAACGCTGGTAGTAACGCTTGATCAGCGCCAGGTTATTGCCCGAAGACATAATGATATCTGCATACAACTGCGGATCCTGGGCAAACAGTCGACCGACCATCGCCAGTTCGAGGCGATAGATAGGCGACGACAGCGACAGCAGCTGCTCAAGCTGAACATTTTCTTCCGCCAGGTGCAGGCCATATGCGAAGGTCGCAAAGTGGCGCAGCGCCTGGATAAAGGCCATGTTCTGGTCATGCTCGACGGCGCTGATCCGGTGCAACCGCGCGCCCCACACCTGAATCTGCTCCAGGAACCATTGATAGGCTTCAGGCTGACGGCCATCGCAGTACACCACTACCTGCTTCGCCAGACTACCGCTGTCCGGACCAAACATAGGATGCAGCCCCAGTACCGGGCCATTATGCGCGGCCAGCATCGCCTGCAGCGGGCCATTTTTTACCGAGGCCAGATCGACCAGAATGCAGTCTTCCGGCAGCGGTGGCAGTTTAGCAATAATCTCTTCGGTGACATGGATCGGTACACTGACAATGACCATGCCCGCATCGGCAACCATCGTCTGCGCCTGCGCCCAGTCCTCTTTTTCGAGAATGCGCACCTGGTAGCCAGAAAGCGTCAGCATCTTCTCAAACAGACGCCCCATCTGCCCGCCGCCGCCGACAATCACCACCGGGCGCAGGGTCGGACAGAGGGTTTTGAAGCCTTTATCGTTCTCACTTGAGTAAGACTCACGCATCACGCGGCGCAGCACATCTTCAATCAGATCCGGTGAGACGCCCAGCGCCTCGGCCTCTTTACGCCGGGATGCCAGCATGGAGGCTTCGCGCTCCGGCACGTAGATCGGCAAACCGTACTTACTTTTTACTTCGCCAACTTCAGCAACCAGGGCCATACGGCGCGCCAGCAAATCCAGCAGCGCCTTATCCACCTCGTCAATTTGATCGCGCAAGGCGGTCAATTCAGCAACCATAACAAACCTCTTAAGCCAGACGCGTCGCCAGCTGGCCGTTCAAATCTTTGTGGATCTCACGCAGCAGCGCGTCGGTGGTTTCCCAGCTAATGCAGGCATCGGTCACGGAAACCCCGTGTTTCATGGCGCTGCGCGGCTGTTCAGATGATTGATTGCCTTCATGAATGTTGCTCTCAATCATCAGGCCAATAATCGAACGGTTGCCGTCTTTAATCTGCGCGACGACGGATTCCGCCACCGCAGGCTGACGACGGTAATCTTTATTCGAATTACCATGACTGCAATCTACCATCAGTGCCGGGCGCAGTCCTGCCTGTTCCATCTCTTTTTCACACTGGGCAACATCTGCCGGGCTGTAGTTAGGTGCTTTGCCGCCGCGCAGGATGACGTGACCATCCGGATTGCCCTGGGTCTGCAGCAGACACACCTGGCCGGCCTGGTTGATGCCGACAAAACGATGCGGCATGGCGGCGGCGCGCATAGCGTTGATGGCGGTGGCAAGGCTACCGTCGGTACCGTTTTTGAAGCCGACCGGCATGGAGAGGCCCGAGGCCATCTCACGGTGGGTCTGCGACTCGGTGGTACGCGCGCCGATAGCGGACCAGCTGAAAAGATCGCCCAGGTATTGCGGGCTGTTCGGATCCAGCGCTTCCGTTGCCAGCGGCAGACCCATGTTCACCAGCTCCACCAGAAGATTACGCGCAATCTTCAGGCCTGCTTCCACATCAAACGAGCCATCCATGTGCGGATCGTTAATTAACCCTTTCCAGCCGACGGTGGTGCGGGGTTTTTCAAAATAGACGCGCATGACCAGGTAGAGGCTATCGCTGACCTCCTCGGCCAGGGCTTTAAAGCGGTGCGCATATTCGATGGCAGTTTCAGGATCATGAATGGAGCACGGACCACAGACCACCAGCAGACGCGGATCGCGCCCGGCAATAATGTCGGAGATGGTCTGGCGGGAGTGCGCGATTTGCGCCTCTTGCTCAACGCTCAGCGGGAATTCCGCTTTCAGTTGATCCGGAGTGATCAGAACATGTTCATCACTAATATGTACGTTATTCAGCGCGTCTTTTTGCATGATTGCGATCCTGGAAGCTCGTTTGCGATAGTTGTTTCCTCAATGAGGAAGCCCAACGATACCACACCAAGTAAAGATTTCAATCCAAAATACGTAAATAATACTTTACATCACCCACTTTAATGCAAAAAACATTCGATTATTGTGTAACGTAAAAATTACAGCGTGCATTGTTACCGCCAGGCTATGCTCAATGAAAAAGGGAGAATGTCTTATGCGCCTGATTGTTACCCCCGTGCTGTGCCTGTTTTTAACCGCCTGTCAGATCGATCCTTACACGCATCAACCCCACTGGACGGGAACCGACTGGTACGATGCCGGAAAAGAAGACGCCATGAGTGGCGTGGCGGTAAAATCCAATGAAAGCCTTGCCGCTAATTTCAACGATCCTAAAGTGGATCGTTCTGATTATCTTCGCGGATATAAAGAAGGGCAGCAGAAAATATGTCAGGAAAACTTTGTTTATGCCTGGGGACTAGCGGGCCGAATATTCCCGGCCAGCTGTGACACAACTGAAAATGCCACTGCCCTTCGTACCGCCTGGCAGCAGGGAATGAATGAGGGGACCAAAGCCAGCCGTTTAAATTAACACTGTCAACCCCGTGCTGTTAATTAAGGTTGAGATTTTACTTAAGCCCTGAATATGTTTTTGGCATAATGACTGTACGCATGAAAAATGGTATTCTGCCGGCGAAACTCAAGGACTACTAATTCCAGAGTGGTATAACGGATTCTGGTGTGTAACTTTTTTCTTATCTCCTGGCACCGGGTGGCATTGATACTAATGTTGTCAGTGCCCTGTGGGTTCGCTATGGGCGGAACATTATCCGAAACGGATAAATCAGTACGTTCTATTGTCTCCGGGATTGTGAGTTACACCCGTTGGCCTGCGCTCTCCGGCAAGCCGAACCTGTGTATCTTTGCCTCTTCCCACTATGTCGGGGCGCTCAGTAACCCGGGTCCGGACATACTGCCCTACACTCCCGTTATTATTCATGACGACAGGGAAGTATCGAGTGCAGACTGTCATGCCCTCTATTTTGGCAGCGAATCCCAGCCCCATCAGCTTGAATTAAGCCAGGCGTTGCATGCCAGACCTTTACTATTAATTGCGGAGCAAAATCCACAATGCCTGACAGGTAGTGCATTCTGCCTGATAATAGACAGTGCCAGAGTCAGGTTTTCCGTTAATCTGGATGTGCTGTCGCGCAGCGGAGTCAGAGTTGATCCTGATGTGCTAATGCTCGCACGGAATACAAAGCATGAATAAGGAAATGTTCTTAGCGCCGCGTCTTACATTCAAAAGGACCCTGCGGCGCATCAGTATAATTAGCGTCCTCATTACAATGACGCTCGTCTGGTTATTATTGTGCATTGCTTCCGTGATAACGCTGAAACAGTATGCGCAACAAAATCTGGAGTTAACCAGCGCCACCATGAGCCGCAGCCTGGAGGCCGCGCTGGTATTTAATGACGCCACTGCCGCCAACGAAGCCCTGGCCTCGCTCGGCAAACAAGGGCAGATCTCGGCGGCGGAACTGCTGGATCGCTACGATCATCGTTTTGCCGCCTGGTCGATGGGGCCGAACGACGAGGCGGATCCGCTCAGCCAGTTGGTCAGCCAGTGGCTGTTCCCGCATCCTATCCGCCAGCGCGTCTGGCATAACAATTTACCGATCGGTGAGTTGCACCTTACCGCGCGGGATAGCCTGATCGGCAACTTTCTCTGGACGTCGCTGGCGGTATTAACCGGCTGTCTTCTGCTTGCCTCTCTGGTGGCGCTAACTATCACCCGCACCCTGCACAATGGTGTGGTGGCCGCCCTGCAAAACATCACCGATGTGGTGCATGACGTACGTACAAACCGCAACTTCTCCCGCCGGGTATCCCGGGAGCGTATTGACGAATTTCACCGCTTCGGTCAGGACTTCAACAGTCTGCTGGATGAGATGGAAGAGTGGCAGCTAAAATTGCAGGCTAAAAATGCCCAGCTGATGCGCACCGCCATGCACGACCCGCTCACCGGCCTGGCTAACCGGGCCGCTTTCCGCACCCGGATTGCGGCCCTGATGAATGATCCCACCACCCGGCCCCACACCGCCCTGCTGTTCCTGGATGGTGATGACTTTAAACGTATAAACGATACCTGGGGCCATGCCGCAGGGGATTGCGTGCTGATTGAAGTGGCCCGCAGAATGGTTGAATTTGGCGGAGAACAGCATCAGTCGTACCGTCTCGGTGGGGACGAGTTTGCCATCATTTTGTATGGCGTTCATTCGGAACAGGAAGTGCTACGCCTTTGCGCCGCGCTGAGGCAACAATTCAGCCCGTCCTATGACCTGCACAACGGGTTCTCCTCCCGCATGTCGCTCAGTATTGGCTACGCCCTGAGCTGGCAGCATCACTCCGTTGAAGCCTTACTGGAGCAAGCCGACCGGAATATGTATCTGGTGAAGCACCAGCGTTCGAAAATCACCTCCTGGAAAGAAACACATGATGTTTAGGCGATACGTCGCGGATAATAATCCCGGTCAGGGACGTGCCGAAAACTCCCGCGTGGCGGTGGCGATCGGCACGTCCTGAGCCATTACTCCCGTGATTCGGTCAGGGAGACTCGCGCGGCCCTGCGCCAGCGTAGCCAGTCAATAACCACAAACAGCGCCAGGCTACAGCCCATCACCGGCATCATGAGGCCCAGCGCTATGCTGACGGCTAAAGAGGCCACGCGTCCCCCCGGCGGCAACGCCAGCCAGCTCTGATAAAGGGTCTGCGCCGGATCCGTTGCTGTCTGTCGGGGGCGACGCATCCACCACATCCGGTAGCCCCAGACAATCATGACGCACAGCGCGATACCAAAGGCGATCAGCACCAGCTGGTTTGGCAGGCCAAACAGCACGCCCATATGGAAATCCACGCCCCAGCGGGTCAGTTTGGCCATCAGCGGGTAATCCGTAAATCGGGTGCGGTCGACCACGGTCAGGGTGGCAGGATCCACGGCAACCGCATCAACCTGCGTCGGCCAGCGGCGATCGATCTCCGTCACCGTCCATGCCATTGCCTCTCCCTTCGCCGGACGTATCTCCAGCTTCGTAGCATCAATCCCCGCCGTATTGGCCGCCTGCAGCACGCCGTCGTAGAGGGCCGGGTCAGGCTTCATCTCTGGCATAGACGGGGTCATGTGATGACCGTGGTGCTCAGCATGGGGATCGACGGCTTCCGCCGGACCCTGTAATTGCGTATTTACCTGCGGCGTGAGCCAGTTCATCTCTGCCCGCAGTTTATCCACATTGCCGCCCGCCCACCGGGACCAGGTCAGGCCGGTCGCCGAGAAGAGCAGCATGCCCACCAGCAGTATCCAGCCGAGGGTAACGTGCAAACGACGGCGATTCTGAAAGCGATTGTTGATGCGCCGTTTTGGCCGGGTGTAAAACCACAGGGCAATCCCGCCCAGCGCGGCGATCCACATCCAGGAGGCAGCCAGTTCGCTGTAATGACGTCCCACGTCCCCCAGCAGCAAAGACTGGTGCAGATAATCAATTTTCTGACGCAACGGCAGGATACCGCTGGTGCCGTAGACGGTGATATCCCCACGCACCTCAAGGCTGACCGGATCAATAAAGATGGCCCGGCTCTCCGAGGCTTTCAGCGCCGGGTCAACGTACATCACCCGGGTGCTTTCCCCGGCGGCGAGGCCCGGACGTACCGCCTGGAGCCGCAGCTCCCCGCCGGTGACTTTTTCCGCCACCGCGATTTGCTCAGCCAGCGGGCGCGCAGTGCCCGGGGTTTCGCTGAACAGCGCGTGATGATAAAGCGCGTTTTCCAGCTGCGGCGTAGCGACATACAGCGTCCCGGAGAGCGCAGCGATAAAGATAAACGGTCCGACAAACAGACCAATATAGAAGTGAAGACGACGCAGCAGGTTGCCCCATGCCGCGCGCGGAGTGCAGGTAGTCATGCTTTCCCTTTTTAAGGCAAAAAGTTATCGATACACCGGGGTGTACGTTTTTTTACGTGGATTAAGCAGACAGGTGCGGCGGCGCGCGGGTATCGGGACAGAGCCAGGGGAAGAAATGCCAATGGTATACGGCGGGTCGCGGCGGCGTGAGGCGCTGTCGGAGTATGACTGCGCTTAGCAGCATCACCAGCGCCAGAATCACCCCCGGCACGTGGGCCAGCAGCACGCAGTAACCGCAGGCTTCGGCATGGTCGACAGGCGTACTTTCCGGCGGTGTATGATGGTGCTCCGCCATCATGCTCATGTCATGGTGCATGCCGGGCATGGCACTCATGGGATCTTTTTGCAACGAGACAGAGACCAGCGGCGCAAAGACGATCATCAGGATCGCAAATAACGCGAGACCTGCCGCGATACGTTGCCACTGTGCCTGATGCTGTTTAGTCGTCACTTCCCCTCCGTCAGAGCGGGGCATTGTAAACGATTTATGACGCAGACGTTAACGTACAAGGCTCTCAGAGATAAAAAAAGGGCCGGCCTTTCGGCCAGCCCTTTTTACAGGATGTCGCTTAAGCGAATCTTAGTTCAGACGCTCTTTAATACGAGCAGACTTACCAGTACGCTCACGCAGGTAGTACAGTTTAGCTTTACGTACAGCACCACGACGTTTAACAGCAATGCTGTCAACTACCGGAGAGTGAGTCTGGAAGACACGCTCAACGCCTTCGCCGTTGGAAATTTTACGAACAGTGAATGCAGAGTGCAGACCGCGGTTACGAATAGCGATAACCACGCCCTCGAATGCCTGCAGACGTTTTTTGGAACCTTCAACAACCCATACTTTCACTTCCACGGTATCACCCGGACGGAAGGAAGGTACGTCCTGCTTCATCTGCTCTTGTTCAAGTTGCTTAATAATGTTGCTCATAATTTAATCTCTTATCCTGGGTAAACTGATATTCGGGGGCCTCAGGCCATCCCATCATGTTTCTGCTGCTGGTGCGCGTGTTCTCTTTTGAACTCGGCCAGCAACTTTGCTTGCTCTTCAGTCAGAGCCAGGTTTTCCAGAAGTTCAGGTCTTCTAAGCCAGGTACGGCCCAGCGACTGCTTCAGACGCCAGCGACGAATCTCGGCATGGTTTCCCGACAGTAAAACCGGCGGTACCTCCATCCCTTCTAACACTTCAGGACGGGTATAGTGTGGGCAGTCCAGCAATCCGTCAGCAAAAGAGTCTTCTGTTGCTGATGCTTCATGGCCCAGTACCCCCGGAATGAACCGGGAAACGGAGTCAATCAGCGTCATTGCCGGTAACTCACCACCGCTGAGAACGTAATCGCCGATAGACCATTCTTCGTCAATCTCGGTCTGAATTACGCGCTCATCTATCCCTTCGTAGCGACCGCACACCAGAATCAGTTTCTGATTCGCTGCCAGTTCGCTGACGCCCGCTTGATCAAGCTTGCGTCCCTGAGGTGACAGATAAATCACCTTTGCGCCTTCACCTGCCGCGGCTTTTGCTGCTGCGATGGCATCCCGTAAGGGTTGAACCATCATGAGCATCCCCGGTCCGCCGCCGTAAGGACGTTCGTCCACGGTACGGTGCCGGTCGTGGGTGAAGTCACGTGGACTCCAGCTCTCGATGCTCAGCAGGCCATTTTTTACTGCCCGGCCAGTTACCCCGTAATCAGTAATCGCGCGGAACATTTCAGGAAACAGGCTAATAATGCCAATCCACATAGCGCCGTCTTTTACCGTTTTCAGGAGAATTTAAAAACCAGGATCCCAATCTACTTCGATAGTTCGAGTAGCGAGATCGACTTTCTTGATAACCTGCCCATCGAGGAACGGAACCAGCCGCTCCTTGATACCGAATGCATCTTTCAGGTTTGCCTTAATGACGAGAACGTCATTGGATCCGGTTTCCATCATATCGATGACTTTGCCCAGACCGTAACCTTCAGTAGTAACTACCTGGCAACCGATAAGGTCTTTCCAGTAGTAACCCTCTTCCAGTTCAGGCAACTGCGACGAATCCACGACAATTTCACAATTAGTCAGCGCATTCGCGGCATCGCGATCGTCAACGCCTTTCAGCTTGATAACGATGTCCTGATTGTGGTGACGCCAGCTTTCCAGCTCGACCTCTTGCCACTGACCCGCCTTCTGGATAAACCAGGGCTGATAGTCAAAAATGCTTTCGGCGTCTTCGGTGGAGGAAAACACTCTGAGCCAACCACGGATACCGTAGCAAGAACCCATTTTGCCCAATACAATCGGTTCAACAGGTGCTTTTTTGCTCATCATGACCACCGTGACAGATTAAGCTGCTTTGTTTGCTGCTTTGATCAGCGTAGCAACGCGATCGGAAACGGTAGCGCCCTGGCCAACCCAGTGAGCGATACGATCCAGATCCAGACGGGTTTCTTCTTCTGCGCCAGCGGCCAGTGGATTGAAGAAACCAACGCGCTCGATGAAGCGACCGTTGCGTGCATTACGGCTGTCAGTAACAACAACCTGGTAGAACGGACGCTTTTTCGCGCCGTGACGTGCTAAACGAATAGTTACCATAACATCCTCTTGTGTGAATAAAACACCGGGCCCCATCGAGGGAAGGAGCCCGGTGTCATATTAAAAGCCCGAAAATTTTACTGATTTCTGGGGAAAATGCAATCAACAGTTACGTACACCGCAATAAAAGGCCGTCGGCGGTGCAGCCAGTTTGGTGCCGGCGTGCGCGCAGTCACCGGAGCGTACACGCAGTACGTGAGGATGACGAGCACACCCCGGTGCCAAAATGGCAAACAAGCCAGGCCAGTTACCTACCCGGGAAGCCTGGCGGCATCATGCCTTTCATACCGCGCATCATTTTGGCCATTCCGCCCTTCTTCATCTTCTTCATCATGCGCTGCATGTCGTCGAACTGCTTCAGAAGGCGGTTAACGTCCTGCACCTGCATCCCGCAACCGGCCGCGATACGGCGTTTACGGGAGCCTTTAATGATTTCCGGCTTGGCACGTTCTTTCAGCGTCATGGAGTTGATGATCGCCTCCATGCGCACCAGAACCTTGTCGTCCATCTGCGATTTTACGTTGTCCGGGATCTGCCCCATGCCTGGCAGCTTGCCCATCAGGCTCGCCATGCCGCCCATGTTCTTCATCTGGCGCAGCTGTTCCAGGAAGTCGGTCAGATCGAAACCGTCGCCTTTTTTCAGCTTGGTCGCCAGCTTCTCAGCCTGGGCACGGTCAACTTTGCTCTCGATATCTTCGATCAGCGACAGCACGTCGCCCATGCCGAGGATACGGGAGGCAATACGATCCGGGTGGAAGGGCTCCAGCGCTTCGGTCTTCTCGCCGACGCCGAGGAACTTGATTGGCTTGCCGGTGATATGACGAATAGAGAGCGCCGCACCGCCGCGGGCGTCACCGTCCACTTTGGTCAGCACCACACCGGTTAACGGTAGCGCTTCGTTGAAGGCTTTCGCGGTATTTGCCGCATCCTGACCGGTCATGGCATCGACCACAAACAGGGTTTCTACCGGATTGATCGCGGCATGCACCTGTTTGATTTCGTCCATCATCGCTTCGTCAACGTGCAGACGACCGGCGGTATCCACCAGCAGCACGTCGAAGAACTTCAGCTTCGCCTCTTTCAGCGCCGCGTTAACGATGTCGATCGGCTTTTGCGAGACATCAGACGGGAAGAAGTCAACGTCAACCTGTTCAGCCAGGGTTTCCAGCTGTCTGATCGCCGCCGGGCGATAGACGTCGGCAGAGACGACCAGCACTTTCTTCTTGTGCTTCTCGCGCAGGAATTTACCCAGCTTAGCGACGCTGGTGGTTTTACCTGCACCCTGCAGACCGGCCATCAGCACCACTGCCGGCGGTTGCGCCGCCAGATTCAGGCTCTGGTTCTCTTCACCCATCGCCGAAACCAGTTCGTTACGAACGATTTTGACGAACTCCTGACCCGGGGTCAGGCTCTTGTTAACTTCATGACCAACCGCTTTCTCTTTTACGCGGTTGATGAAATCACGCACGACCGGTAACGCGACGTCTGCTTCGAGCAGTGCCATACGCACTTCGCGCAGCGTCTCTTTGATGTTGTCTTCGGTAAGGCGTCCACGGCCGCTGATGTTGCGCAGCGTGCGCGACAAACGATCGGTTAAATTATCAAACATTGTCTCTCGCCTGGGATAGAAACGTGAGGTCGCTGGCGCGACACGTACACAGAATTTTGCCGGAGTATAACATGAAGGCGTCTTTGTTGTTATGCAACGGTTGGAGCACGCCTCACGTAACGTTATACTGCCTCTCTTTATCACCAGGACAACTGTCGACACCTATATGCCTGTTTTCGCACTGATCGCTCTTGTGGCGTACTCTGTCAGCCTCGCGCTGATTATCCCTGGCCTGCTACAAAAAAACAGCGGCTGGCGGCGAATGGCTATTTTGTCGGCTGTCATCGCGTTGATAAGTCACGCTTTTGCGCTCGAAGCGCGCATTCTGCCGGGGGACGGCAGCGGGCAAAACCTGAGCCTGCTGAACGTCGGGTCGCTGGTCAGCCTGATGATCTGTACGGTCATGACCATCGTGGCCTCAAAAAACCGCGGCTGGCTGCTACTGCCGATTGTCTATGCCTTTGCGCTGATCAACCTCGCCTTTGCCACCTTCGTGCCGAATGAGTTCATCACCCACCTTGAAACCACGCCGGGGATGATGGTGCATATTGGCCTGTCCCTGTTCTCGTATGCGACGCTGATCATTGCCGCGCTGTACGCGCTCCAGCTGGCCTGGATTGATTACCAGCTCAAAAACAAAAAGCTGGCCTTCAGCAACGAAATGCCGCCGCTGATGACCATCGAGCGCAAGATGTTTCACATCACTCAGGTTGGAGTGGTACTGCTCACGCTCACCCTGAGTACCGGCCTGTTTTATATGCACAATCTCTTCAGTATGGAGAATATCGATAAGGCCGTGCTCTCCATCATTGCGTGGTTTGTCTATATTGTCCTGTTATGGGGCCATTATCATGAAGGCTGGCGCGGTCGCCGCGTAGTCTGGTTCAACGTGGCGGGAGCAGGCCTCCTGACACTGGCTTATTTCGGTAGCCGCGTCATCCAGCAGATCGCCAGCTAAGTAACCAAGGAGTTCCCCCTGGAACACATCTCTACTACCACGCTGATCATCACCCTGATCGTCATGGTGGTTATCTCCGCCTATTTCTCCGGCTCGGAGACCGGCATGATGACGCTGAACCGCTACCGGTTACGTCATCGCGCCAAACAGGGTAATCGGGCCGCACGCCGTGTGGAAAAACTGCTGCGTAAACCGGATCGCCTGATAAGCCTGGTGCTTATCGGCAATAACCTGGTCAACATTCTCGCCTCTGCGCTCGGCACCATTGTCGGCATGCGTCTGTACGGCAACGCCGGGGTCGCTATCGCCACCGGGGTGCTGACCTTTGTGGTGCTGGTCTTTGCCGAAGTATTGCCGAAAACCGTCGCCGCGCTCTATCCCGAGAAGGTCGCCTATCCCAGCAGCTTCCTGCTGGCACCGTTACTCATTCTGATGATGCCGCTGGTCTGGCTGTTAAACGGCGTGACGCGCGTGCTGATGCGTATGGTGGGCATTAAAGCGGATGTGACGATCAGCAGCGCCCTGAGCAAAGATGAACTGCGCACCATCGTCCATGAATCGCGCTCGCAAATCTCGCGTCGTAATCAGGATATGCTGCTGTCGGTGCTGGATCTGGAGAAGGTCAGCGTTGACGACATCATGGTGCCGCGCAATGAGATCGTCGGTATCGACATCAACGATGACTGGAAGGCCATTGTTCGCCAGTTGACCCACTCCCCGCATGGCCGGATCGTGTTGTACCGTGATTCGCTGGACGACACCATCAGCATGCTGCGCGTGCGCGAAGCGTATCGTCTGATGACCGAGAAAAAAGAGTTCACCAAAGAGGTGATGCTCCGGGCGGCGGATGAGATTTACTACATTCCGGAAGGCACCCCGCTCAGCACCCAGCTGATCAAATTCCAGCGCAATAAAAAGAAAGTGGGTCTGGTGGTCGATGAGTATGGCGATATCCAGGGGCTGGTGACGGTGGAGGATATTCTGGAGGAGATTGTGGGCGACTTTACCACCTCTATGTCCCCTTCCCTCGCGGAAGAGGTCACGCCGCAAAACGACGGCTCGGTGCTGATTGACGGCAGCGCGAACGTTCGTGAACTCAACAAAGCCTTTAACTGGCAGATGCCGGAAGCGGAAGCCCGTACCATTAACGGAATGATTCTGGAAGCGCTGGAAGAGATCCCGGCCTCGGGTACGCGGGTGCGTATCGGCCAGTACGATATTGATATCCTGGACGTGCAGGACAATATGATTAAGCAGGTAAAAGTTTTGCCGGTGAAACCGCTCCGGGAGAGCGTGGCGGAGTAAGCGGATATAGGCCGGGTCAGGCGAAGCCGCCGCCCGGCACTACGGAAGGCCAGTTACGCTTTGGCTTTCGCTACGGAGACCATCGCCGCGCGAATAGTACGACCGTTCAGGGTATAGCCTTTCTGCATCACCATCAGCACGTTACCGGCAGCAACGTCCTCAGACTCCACCATCGCAATGGCCTGATGCACGTTCGGATCCATCGGCACGTTGGTGTCGGCAACCACTTCGACGCCAAATTTCTTCACCACGTCCAGCATGGATTTCAGCGTCAGCTCGATCCCTTCAACCATCGGGGCCATATCCGGGTTCGCTTTATCCGCCACTTCTAGCGCGCGATCCAGGCTGTCGATGACCGGGAGCAGTTCATTCACGAACTTTTCCAGCGCAAATTTGTGCGCCTTTTCAACGTCCAGCTCGGTACGGCGACGCAGGTTTTCCATTTCCGCTTTGATACGCAGGATGCCATCGCGCTCGCGGTTCTGGGCTTCAGTGACCTGAGCTTCCAGATTCGCAATTTTTTCATCGCGCGGATCCACCTGCTCAGCACCAGCCTCAGGCTCTGTCGCCTCAACCTCTTCGTGCTGCTCCGTGATAATTTCTTCCGGGGCTTGCCCCTCAGGCGTTTTCTGTTCTTTACTACTCATGAATTTCTCCGCGTTTTTCTGCATTCAACTCGCTAACTTCGCTTATTATGGGGATCAGTTTCCGGGATTCAAGGGAACAAGCCACATTGTCATCATTCATTCGCACAAGGACCTTCAGAAAATGAGCAACCATTTCAAGTGTATTGGGATTGTCGGTCATCCACGTCACCCTACTGCGTTGACGACACATGAAATGCTGTATCGCTGGCTGCGCGCGAAAAACTACGATGTGATTGTTGAACAACAGATTGCCCAGGAACTGCAGCTGACCCATGTGAAGACCGGCACGCTGGCGGAAATCGGTCAGCAGGCCGATCTGGCGGTGGTGGTCGGCGGCGACGGCAATATGCTCGGCGCCGCGCGGACCCTCGCCCGTTACGATATTAAAGTCATTGGCATCAACCGTGGCAACCTGGGTTTTTTGACCGACCTCGACCCGGATAACGCCCAACAGCAGCTCGCTGACGTGCTGGAAGGCCACTACATCAGTGAAAAACGCTTTTTGCTGGAGGCACAGGTGTGCCAGCAGGATTGCCAGAAACGGATCAGCACCGCCATTAATGAAGTGGTGCTGCACCCGGGTAAAGTGGCGCATATGATTGAGTTCGAAGTCTATATTGACGAAATCTTTGCCTTCTCCCAGCGCTCCGATGGGCTGATTATCTCGACCCCCACCGGCTCCACGGCCTACTCGCTTTCGGCGGGTGGCCCGATCCTGACCCCGTCGCTGGATGCCATCACGCTGGTGCCGATGTTCCCGCATACCCTCTCGGCCCGCCCGCTGGTGATCAACAGCAGCAGCACCATCCGTCTGCGCTTCTCCCACCGCCGTAACGACCTGGAGATCAGCTGCGACAGCCAAATCGCGCTGCCGATCCAGGAAGGTGAAGATGTGCTGATCCGCCGCTGCGATTATCACCTCAATCTGATCCACCCAAAAGACTACAGCTATTTCAACACATTAAGCTCCAAGCTCGGCTGGTCGAAAAAATTGTTCTGAAATCGCATCCAGCACTTTACTGTATAAAAAACCAGTTTATACTGTACACAAACACAGTTATGGTTTTTCATACAGGAAAACGTTTATGCTGGCACAACTGACCATCAGCAACTTCGCCATCGTTCGTGAGCTCGAAATTGATTTCAACAGCGGAATGACAGCCATCACCGGGGAAACCGGTGCCGGTAAATCTATTGCGATTGATGCGCTCGGGCTGTGCCTTGGCGGTCGTGCAGACGGCGACATGGTTCGCGCTGGCGCCAGCCGCGCCGATCTATGCGCCCGTTTCTCCCTGAAAGATACCCCTGCCGCCCTACGCTGGCTTGAAAAGAACCAGCTCGAAGATGGGCGTGAGTGCTTACTTCGCCGCGTCCTCAACAGCGATGGCCGCTCCCGTGGCTTTATCAACGGTACCGCGGTGCCGCTGTCTCAGCTGCGTGAGCTGGGGCAGCTGTTAATCCAGATTCACGGCCAACATGCCCATCAGCAGCTCATCAAGCCTGAACAACAGAAGTCGTTGCTCGACGGCTATGCCGGTGAGTCGGACCTTATGCAGCTGATGGCAGAGCACTATCGTCAGTGGCATCAAAGCTGTCGTGAACTGGCGCAGCATCAGCAGCAGAGCCAGGAGCGCGCGGCCCGTGCCGAACTGCTGGCGTATCAGCTGAAAGAGCTGAACGAGTTCAATCCGCAGCCGGGCGAGTTTGAGCAGATTGACGAAGAGTACAAACGCCTCGCCAACAGCGGCCAACTGCTCTCCACCAGCCAGCAGGCGCTGACCTTAATGGCCGACGGCGAGGATGTGAATCTGCAAAGCCAGCTCTATACCGTGCGCCAGCTAGTGACCGAGCTGGCGGGGATGGACAGCAACGTGTCCGGCATGCTGGATATGCTGGAAGAGGCGGCGATTCAGATCTCTGAAGCCAGCGACGAGCTGCGCCACTACTGCGAGCGTCTGGATCTCGATCCTAACCGCCTGTTTGAGCTGGAACAGCGCATTTCGCGCCAAATCTCCCTGGCGCGTAAGCACCACGTTTCGCCGGAGGAGCTGCCTGCGTTCCATCAGTCCCTGCTCGACGAGCAGCATCAGCTTGACGATCAGGCCGACTCGCTGGAGACCCTCTCTCTGGCGGTCAGCGTGCATCATCAACAGGCGATGGAAACCGCCACGCAGCTGCATAACGTGCGTCAGCGTTACGCTCAGGAGCTGAGTCAGCACATCACCGAGAGCATGCATCTGCTGTCGATGCCGCACGGCGTTTTCACTATCGACGTGAAGTTTGAAACCAATCACCTGACGGCCGAAGGGGCAGACCGCATTGAATTCCGTGTTACCACCAACCCGGGCCAGCCGCTGCAGGCTATCTCCCGGGTCGCGTCCGGCGGTGAGCTGTCGCGTATCGCCCTGGCGATTCAGGTGATCACGGCGAAGAAAATGGAAACCCCGGCACTCATTTTCGATGAAGTGGATGTGGGTATCAGCGGCCCGACCGCCGCGGTAGTGGGTAAACTGCTGCGTCAGCTTGGCGAGTCCACCCAGGTGATGTGTGTGACCCACCTGCCGCAGGTTGCCGGTTGTGGCCACCATCATTTCTTTGTCAGCAAAGAAACCGACGGTGAGATGACCGAAACGCACATGCAGCCGCTGGACAAACGCGCCCGTCTGCAGGAGCTGGCCCGCCTGCTGGGCGGCAGCGAAGTCACCCGCAACACGCTGGCGAATGCGAAAGAACTGCTGGCTGCCTAAACTTTTTCGGTATCTCAGGGTCATACAGAACAATAAAAACGCCGACAGACCGGACGCCAGAGGTTTTAATGTGGTGAAAGGTCTATTATCATCGGCATATTACATATGAGCCGTCGCGTATTGCCCGGGCCCGAAAAGGAATCAAATCACTATGCGCTGTAAAACGCTGACCGCTGCCGCAGCGGTTCTTCTGATGATGACCGCAGGCTGCTCCACTCTGGAAAAAGTGGTTTACCGCCCTGACATCAACCAGGGGAACTATCTCGCTCCTAACGATGTGTCTAAAATTCGTGTCGGTATGACGCAGCAGCAGGTTGCCTATGCCCTGGGTACGCCGATGATGTCCGATCCATTCGGCACCAACACCTGGTTCTACGTGTTCCGTCAGAAGCCAGGCCATGAAGACGTGTCCCAGCAGACCCTGACGCTGACCTTCAACAGCAGCGGCGTACTGACCAACATCGACAACAAACCGGCGCTCACCAAAGAGTAAGGTTTCAGAAATGCAAAAAGGTGCTCATTGAGCACCTTTTTTGTTTTAAGGCAGGTTATTTCGCGGACTTCTCCGCGCGCTGGCGACGCAGCTCTTTCGGGTCGGCTATCAGCGGGCGATAGATCTCAACCCGGTCGCCGTCCCTGACGCTATCCGCCAGTTTGACCGGACGGCTGTAAATCCCGACTTTGTTTTTTGTCAGATCGATATCGCTGCGCAGCGTCAGCAGGCCGGAGGCGCGGATTGCCTCTTCAACGGTGGCGCCCTCCTCCAGGGTTACGCGCTGCAGATACTGCTTTTCCGGCAGCGCGTAGGCCACTTCCACCACGATGTTAGCCGGCACTGTAAACCTCTTTGGCGCGTACCGTGAAAGCCTGGACCATATTCGCCGCCAGCTCTTTGAACACGCGACCAAACGCCAGCTCGATCAGGGCATTGGTAAACTCAAAGTCGAGATGAAACTCGATGCGGCAGGCATCAGCACTGAGCGGGACAAACTTCCATCCCCCCATCAGCTTCTTGAACGGGCCATCCACCAGCTGCATCAGAATGCTCTGGTTATTGGTCAGCGTGTTACGGGTGGTGAAGGTTTTGCTGATCCCGGCTTTGGAGACATCCACCGCCGCCGTCATTTGCGTCGGGCCTGAGTCCAGCACGCGGCTCCCGGTACAACCCGGGATAAACTGCGGATATGACTGTACGTCATTCACTAACTGGTACATCTGTTCCACACTGTAGGGGACAAGCGCAGTACGACTAATCTGAGGCATAACATTTTTCCTGATCAAACAACCGATAAATAATAGCATTTATCACCTGTTAAAAAAACGCTGAGCCTCATCTCGTGCTAATATAGCGCGTTAGACCTCACAGGACGCAATGAGGTGACTTTTTGACATCAGATTACCTACGGCTTCACGACACTTATGACGAAGAAAAAAGCACATAAACCTGGCTCGGCAACCATTGCGCTCAACAAGCGTGCCCGCCACGAGTATTTCATTGAAGAAGAATTCGAAGCTGGCCTTGCGTTGCAGGGCTGGGAAGTTAAATCGCTGCGTGCGGGTAAAGCTAACATCGGGGATAGCTACGTAATCTTTAAAGACGGCGAAGCCTTTCTGTTTGGCGCGAACTTCCAGCCACTGACGGTCGCCTCTTCCCACTACGTCTGCGATCCCACCCGCACCCGTAAGCTGCTGCTGAACAAGCGCGAGCTGGACTCCCTCTTCGGGCGTATCAACCGCGAAGGTTACACCGTGCTCGCCCTGTCGCTGTACTGGAAGAACGCCTGGTGCAAAGTAAAAATCGGCGTGGCAAAAGGTAAGAAGCAGCACGACAAACGTAACGACGCCAAAGATCGCGAGTGGCAGGTTGATAAAGCGCGCATCATGAAGCACGCAGGCCGTTAATTTCCGGATACTTATTGAGCGATTCAATAAGTTAGCGTTCCGGACTGGTATCCGGGCTGCAAATTCTGGTATACTTGCTGTAACACTATTGGGGCTGATTCTGGATTCGACGGGATTTGCGAAACCCAAGGTGCATGCCGAGGGGCGGTTTGCCTCGTAAAAAGCCGCAAAAAAATAGTCGCAAACGACGAAAACTACGCTTTAGCAGCTTAATAACCTGCTAAGAGCCCTCTCTCCCTAGCTTCCGCTCTTAAGACGGGGATCAAAGAGAGGTCAAACCCAAAAGAGATCGCGTGGAAATCCTGCCTGGGGTTGAAGCGTTAAAACTAATCAGGCTAGTTCGTTAGTGGCGTGTCTGTCCGCAGCTGGCGTGCGAATGTAAAGACTGACTAAGCATGTAGTACCGAGGATGTAGAAATTTCGGACGCGGGTTCAACTCCCGCCAGCTCCACCAAAATTCTTTGTTGATGGTCACCAGAGCCTGATACGAAGTCCTGAAAGCCCGCACGGCGCAAGCCTGCGGGCTTTTTTGTATACTCAATCAACGTAACGAAGTGAGTAAAATCAAAGAGAACGCTTACGGCTCAACCTTCGTCAAATAGTCCAGCCGCAACGGCTCCGCCAGCAATTCATCCATTTGCAGGATAAACGCCTGGAAATGAGGCAGCGCAATATGCGCCTCCAGCCCTTCCTGACCTCGCCAGGCTTCCCGGACATAAAAACAGTCTGGCGTGTCGCGCAGTTGATACAGGTGATATTCAATATTTCCTGGCTCTTGACGGGTCGGCAATAATAGCGCCTGCAAGGCCTTTTTTAACGAGTCTCGCTTGCCCGGTTTTGCCTTCAAAATGGCAATTATTGAGATAATATCTGGGGAGCCCATCTCAGAACCCCTCCAGCACAATCTTCCCGACCGCACGCCCTGTTTCCAGTTGCGCATGAGCTTTCTGCACATTCGCCGCCGTGATCGCCCCGTAGTGCTCACCCAGCGTGGTGGTGATCGTCTGCTCATCAATCAGTGCTGCCACGCGGGTCAGCAGCTGATGCTGGGCGATCATATCCCGGGTTTCAAACATTGAGCGGGTGAACATAAACTCCCAGTGCAGGGAGATGCTCTTCGCCTTTAGCGGGCGGGCATCCAGCGTCTCGGGATCGTCAATCAGGGCCAGCTTACCCTGCGGCGCCAGAGCCTTAATGATTTCAGCGTAATGCGCCTCGGTATGGTTCAGGCTGGCGACGTGGGTCACCTCATTGATTCCCTGCGCGGCCAGCGCTTCCGACAGCGGCTTGCTGTGATCGATAACGTAATGCGCCCCTGCCTCCCGCACCCACTGCTGGCTTTCCGGGCGTGACGCCGTGCCGATAACGGTCATTTTTGTCAGCTTGCGCGCCAGCTGAACGAGGATGGAGCCCACTCCGCCCGCGGCACCGACAATCAGCAGCGTGTCGCCTTCGTTGCCCTGCTCCTGAACCCCCAGCCGATCGAACAGCATTTCCCACGCGGTGATGGCCGTTAGCGGCATCGCGGCGGCGGCGGCGTTATCCAGCGTTTTTGGCTTCAGGGCCACAATGCGCTCATCCACCAGCTGATACTCACTGTTGCTGCCCGCCCGGCCCAGCGCCCCGGCATACCAGACTTCGTCGCCCGGCGCGAAAAGGGTCACCGCCTCGCCCACCGCGGCGACAACGCCCACCGCATCCCAGCCGAGAACACGCGGCGTATCCCCGCTAAACCCGGCGCGGACTTTAGTATCCACCGGGTTAACGGAGATGGCTTTCACTTCAATCAGCAGATCGTGCCCGGACGCCGTCGGCTGCGGCAGCTCAATCTCGTGCAGGGCGTCAATGTTATTGGGTGCAGAACGGGTAATGGCAATGGCTTTCATAATGTCTCCGGCGTTTTATCCACTGTGTCGCAATAATTTGATGGTAAAGCGAAGCTGCGACGGGAAAAATAGCCTCGCGGAGACAAGACTTATACTCGGGAGATGAAAATGGTGCGGCTTGAGGATCTGATACTGTTCGTTCGCGTCGCTGCCCTGAGCAGCTTCAGCGATGCGGCACGAGAGGCGGGCGTTCAGCCGGCGCAGGTCAGCGCCGCTATCAAACGGCTGGAGTCGACCCTGGCCATCCGGCTGTTTGCGCGCTCCACCCGCAGCCTGCGCTTAACCCCGGAAGGCGAGGCCTGGCTACCCTACGCGCGACAGATGCTGGATGCCATGTACGCCGGGATGCAAAAAATCCAGACCCCGGAAGAGGAGATCTCCGGCACGTTGCAGATTGCCGTCCCATCGGATTTAGGCCGTAACCTGCTGCTGCCGGTGTTTCAGGCGTTCGACGAACGCTACCCGGCACTGCGGCTGCGCATTTTTTTCTCCGACCAGGTCGCCGATGTCTTTAAGGATCCGGTGGATATCGCCTTTCGCTACGGCATGCCGGAAGATGCCTCCTATATTGCTCTCCCCGTCGCTCCCGATAACCGCCGCGTGCTGGTGGCGTCGCCCGAGTGGATCGCCCGCCACGGTGACCTGAACCATCCGGATGAATTAAGCCGGGTCAACGCCCTGACCTTTGTCCTGCGCGGACGTCTGCACGATCGCTGGACCTTCTTCCGCGACGGGGAGATGCACAGCGTCAACGTCAGCGGCAGCATGATGAGTGACGATGCCGAAGTGATCCGCCGCCTGGCGGTCACCGGGGCGGGCGTAGCCTACAAATCCTGGCTGGACGTGGCGGAGGATGTCCGCGCCGGTCGGCTCCGGGTATTAATGCAAGATTACGTGGGTGAGAGCGTGCCGCTGAACATGATCTGCCCGCACCGCAAGCAGCTCTCCGCAGGCGTCAGGTTACTCTATGAGGCGGTCAAAGCCTGCTGTGAGGGTCAGTCGGCGCGTTAATCCTTTCAAAGAAGATATTTGCCTGCGTTTTTGGTACGAAAAGCGGCAAAAATGCGCTATAAAAGCCGCATGAAAATCCCAAACAGACTCCAGCCCCTGGTCGACGACGGCCTGATAGACAACGTGCTTCAACGCCTGAAAAGCGGCAAAGAGGCTGACGTTTACACCGTGCTATGCGGGGACCAAATCCAGTGTGCCAAAGTGTACAAGGAAGCGTCACAGCGCAGCTTCAAGCAGGCCGTGCAGTATCAGGAAGGCCGCAAAGTCCGCAACACGCGTGACGCGCGCGCCATGCAAAAAGGTTCCAGATTTGGCCGTAAGCAGCAGGAAGAGGTCTGGCACACCGCAGAGGTCGATGCGCTATTCCGCCTGGCTAACGCCGGGGTCCGCGTGCCGCAGCCCTATATGTGTCTGGACGGCGTGCTGCTGATGGAGCTGGTCACCGATGCTGATGGCGACGTTGCGCCGCGCCTGAGCGATGTGGCCTTAACGGAAGAAGAGGCCGTAAAAGACTTCGCCACCATGATCCGCAATATCGTGCGCATGCTCTGTGCCGGTATTGTCCACGGCGACCTGTCAGAGTTTAACGTGCTACAGGATGCCGAGGGGCCGGTCATTATCGACCTGCCGCAGGCGGTGGATGCCGCCGCCAACAACCATGCCCAGTCCATGTTTGAACGCGATGTGAATAACATCACCGAGTATTACGGTCAGTTCGCCCCGCAGCTGCTGAAAACGCGCTACGGGAAAGAGATCTGGATGCTCTATGAAGACGGCAAACTCACCCCGGAAACGCCCCTCACCGGGCTGTTTGTTGAAGAGACCCATGCTGTAGATATGGATTCTCTGCTGGATGAGATTATTTCGGCAGAAGATGAATACTACGAACGCCAGCGTGCGGTCAGAGAGCGCGAAGAAGACTAACGCCGTGAAAGCCCGCAATTTGCGGGCTTTTTGTTTCAACGCTTACAGCACCACGCTGCGATGCACCTTAATCACCGCTTTTTTGATCATGCCCGACTGCGTGGTATAGCAGCCTGGCTTGTGCGGCTCCCCCGGCATAAAGACGGCAAACATCCCCGGCGTTAACCTCAGAGACTGCTCCTTGTCGATGCGCGAGCAGAGCTGATAATCCTCCTCCTCGTGCCACGCATCACACGCCCGGGCGCTGCCCGCCAGGCCGTAGTAAATCTGCTCTTCCCCTTCCAGCAGGATCTGGATGTCGATATAGCTGCGGTGCAGTTCGGCGCGTTTCTCTTCCGCGCGCTGCGTCGCAAACGCCATCACGTTGACGAATACCCTCTCCCCCTGCAGCGGGTAGCTACCCGGTTCGAGGTTCGCCATCCCCGCGCTCAGCGCCTGGTCGATGGCCTGACAGAACGCTGCCGGTAGCCCGGCGGCCTGAAGCTGGTTGATATCACCTACAATCATTGCAATGTTCCTTGTGCCCATAGTGCCGCGCCCAGCAGCCCGGCATTGTTCTGATGGCTGGCTGGACAGAGTTCGGTCTGGTATACAGCGGGTTCCTGCGCCAGAAAGTGTTGCACCAGCGGGAGATACCCCTCGGCCAGGCCGATGCTGCCGCCCAACACCACCCGCTGGCAGTCGGTCAGGGCTTTCAGATCCGCAATCAACCGCGCCAGCGTTTTAGCGGAACGCGCAATCAGTGCTACCGCCTGCTCATGCCCCCGGGCGGCGTGAGCGAAAATGGCTTTCGCATCCAGCCCGGCCAGCTCTCCTTCAGCCGCAGCGGCGATCCCCCGCCCCGAGGCGATGGCCTCCACGCAGCCGATGCGCCCGCAGCCGCAGCGCGGCCCGTTCGGATCGGCCAGGGTATGGCCGCAGTGGCCGGTCAGCCCGCCGGAGCCGGTCACCAGCCTGCCGTTGTGGATCACCCCTCCCCCAACCCCGGTCGAGACGGTGATAAACACCATGTCGCGGATGGCGTGCGGCATCTGCTGATACTCGGCCAGCGCCGCGGCCTGGGCATCGTTTAAGGCCACGCCGGGAAGGCCGGTCAGGGCGGATAAGCAGTCCACCAGCGGGAAGTGGGAAAGCCCCCCGAGGTTGGACGGGTTGATCGAGGTTAATACCCCGCGCTGAATAATCCCGGTCGAGGCGATGGCAAAGTGCTGCGCCCGGGAAGCGAGCGGCGTCACCAGCTCGCGCAGCGCGGCCTCCAGCGCATCCGGCGTCTGGCTGGCGGGCGTGGGGATCTCCCGCCGGGCGATAATCTGTAAGCCGCTGTCCACCAGCGCCGCGGCGAGCTTGGTCCCGCCGATATCAATAGCCAGGGTGATCATGGGGTCGCTCTCTGTGGTGCATGCAACGCGTTAAGGAATGACATAGCACCTCCCTTAACCTTTGTTTTTAACAAACTGGCTGGCCCTTTCGCGCCTAATCAGGGCGCCGCTAAAGGGTTTGCCGTCGATGGCGTCATGGGTGCGCAGGGCTTCAGGATGGAGCCAGCGCTGCACGCGGGACGGCATATCAAAGCCAATCAGCAGGATGACGACGAAGGTCAGGCCGAACGAGAGCGAACAGAGCGCGGTGCCCAGATCGAGACGCTGGGCGATAAAGGCCCCCAGCACCGGGGCCAGTGCGCCGCCCAGTGCACCAACGTTATAGGTAAAGCCGAGCCCGGCCGCGCGCTGCTCGGTATCAAAATAGCCGCCGATCAGTTTCGGCAGGATCCCGGAGATCCCCTGGCCCAACATCTGCTGGAAGAAGAGCAGCAGGCCCAGCACCCAGACGCTGCTCCCTCCGATGGTAAACACCGGAATAATCAGCAGCTGCGAGGCCAGCAGGCTACAGACATAGGCTTTGCGCGTGCCTAACCAGTCCCCGAGGAAGCCCCCGGCGCAGCAGCCTGCGGCAGAGCCAAAGCCGCTAAAGAACAGCACCTGGGCGACGGTGGCGGGATCGTAAGCCAGATCGGTTTTCAGGTACGTCGGTAACAGGGCCTGAATCGGCCAGGAGTAGAGGAAAGCAAACAGCACCACCACCATCAGGGTGACGCCGGTCGGCCAGCGTTTACCGTTGCTCTGCACCATAAAGCTGATAAAGATCCCCGCGCAAAGCAGGCCGAGCATGGCGACAATGGCAGCGCTGTCGAGCTGGCCCGCGAAGCAGAACCACAGGGAGACCGCCGCCACCAGCGTCATGGCGATATTAATGAACCGATGTTCCCCGCGATAGAGAATGTCCACCATGGTTTTGACCGGGGTTTTGCTCTGCTGTTTCTCTTTCCAGTCTTCCGCTTCCGGGATGTTTTTCCGCAGCCACAGGGCAAAGATAATCGGCAGAATGCCGATGAAGAACAGCGCCCGCCAGCCCCACTCCGGCACCACCAGGCTGTAGACCTGAGCCGCCACGACCGCGCCGACGGAGAAGCCGGAAATCAGGAAGCCGCTGGCTTTATTGCGCAGGTGCTTTGGCCAGCTTTCGATCACGTAGGTGGCGCTGGAGCCGTACTCCCCCGCCATCCCCATGCCGATCACCAGACGGGCAATGAACATGGTGGTGTACCCCTGGGCCAGGCCGCACGCCAGGGTGCCCACGGAAAAGAGGACGATGCTGCTGACCATCGCCAGGCGACGACCGTAGCGATCGCCCATCGCGCCCAGCATCAGGCCGCCGAACCAGCGGGAGATAAAGGCGGCGGAGATCAGGCTCGCGGCGTGCAGAGTGGTGAGGCCGAATTCGGTTTTTATATCGGTAAGGACGAGGGCAATCAGAACAAAATCAAAACCATCCAGAACGTAACCGACCCAGGCGGCGGAAAACGCACGCCACTGTTGACGGCTGAGGCAACGATACCACGGGACATTTTGTGTCATTGTATTCATGTCAGTCTCCGCAATGGGTAAACCCATACGCTGTTTTTGTAGGGTACAGCTTCAGTGATGCCGGACAGGTCCGGCATCGGTCGTTGTCTTAACCTTGTTCTTTTTCTTGCTGGAGCTGATGCGCCAGGGCGCGCAGTTCAGGCAGGTATTTTTCATCCACCGGCGCAAACGGCTTGCGGCACAGGGGCACCTCAATCACGCCCATGTAGTGCAGCACCGTCTTCAGGCCACGGAACACCCCCACCTTGATCAGCAGATCGATAACCTCATTACATTTTGTCTGCAACGCCTGAGCGGTGGCGATATCCCCCTCTTTCAGGGCTTTCACGATCCCCTGATAGCGCCAGCCCATGATGTTATAGGTGCTGCCGATCCCGCCATCGGCACCGGCCAGCAGGCCGGAGGCGAAGATCTCGTCGTAGCCGTTGTACAGCACCAGATCCGGATGCGCCCGGCGGATCTGCTCCATCTGGAAGAGATCCCCGGAGGTCTGTTTCAGGGCCCCCACCCCCGGCAGGGTCACCAGGGTGTTGATCTGATCCAGAGAGAGTTTCACCCCGCTGAGGGCCGGAATGTTGTACACCACCATCGGCAGCCCATCCGCAGAATCAATAATCCCACGGTAGTGATCGCAGTGCTCTTCAAAGCTGAACGGATAGTAGAACGGCGTCACGGCGGAGACGGCGTCATAACCAAAACGACGGGCGGCCCGGGCGAGTTGCTGGCTCTCATGGGTGCTGACGGTGCCGACGTGGGCAATCAGGGTAAGTTTGCCTTTCGCCTCTTCGGCGACGATTTCCAGCACTTCCTCACGTTCCGCGCTGCTCTGCACAAAGGCTTCGCCGGTGGATCCGCCGACGTACAGACCGTCCATCCCCTGGGCGATATTGAAGCGCACCAGCTGGCGCAGGCTTTGGGTATCCAGCTGCTGCTGGTCATTAAACGGCGTAAGAAGTGCGGGCATAACCCCTTTCAGCGTAACTGACATACAAACCTCGAGTGTGTGATGATGATGTGATAACTGTAGACCTTTATACCTGTTATACCAGTAAGACCGAAACAAACACTATCGAAATGCGCAGAACGCGATCCAGTTCACTAAACGATCGTGGAGACTACTTGCGGCGTTTTTTGCTCTGCTCGAAGGCGTGCCAGGTGGCGAAAACGCTGGTGAGGTGCGCCTGCAGGGCCTGTTCAGCCGCATCGGGATCCTGACTGCGGATCGCTTCGAAGATGGTGATATGTTGCTGATAACTGGTGTTATTATGCTCGCGCAATGCCTGCTCAGGTACCGCAGGACGGGCGGCGATCAGCCAGTCGATCAGGGCCACGTGGATGGCCATAAAGATAGGGTTGTTAGGGATCTCCGCCAGCACGCGGTGAAACTCGACGTCGGAACGGATAAAGAGCGCGTTGTCATCCAGCGACTGGCTGTTCAGCTCAAGCGCTTTTTCCAGCAGGGCGATCTGTTCCTTACTGGCATGCTGGGCAGCATGGCGCACCAGGCTGGATTCAAAGAACAGACGCAGCTGCTCGAAATGGGCGATCCCGCCCGGATGGGCGAGAAAATCCTTCGCCATGCCGGAAAGCTCGCTGATGATGGTATCCGCCGACGGACGGGAAATGCGGGCCCGCTCGCCGTTCTGGATCTGCACCAGCCCTTTGCGTTTTAACGCCGCCAGCGCCTCCCGGACCGACGGGCGACCGACGTTAAAAAAGGCCATCAGCTCGCGCTCGGACGGCAGTTGCTCCCCTTCGGCGAACTCCCGACGACGGATCATCTGCTCCAGCTCTTCTTCCACCATCTCGGACAATTTTTTGCGCGCCAGCGGGCGACGGCGTAATGCACGCCCAATGGTTTCCGGAGAGGTTTCTGCCTGTTTTTCGCTGGATAGTGTCATAGAGGCTACGTCGTAAGAAGTTGAGTTAATGAGTTCTTTATCATAACACAGCCCTTTCTGCCAGGTGCTATGCGAACGGACGTAATACAAGCGGAATAATTATCAATTGCAAAAGGGTGTAAATATTCCCTGATACGCACCGGCTATTATTAAATTTGACCAGCCATTCAAATATTGCTTCGCCGGGTAATATTATTTTTGCCGCCCCGTGAATTAAAAAAATAAATTCGCCTGCTAAATAATTTTAAAAAGTGACAGGAATCAGACCAAACTAATTTCGAAAATATAGACAGCGCGATGAAAGTTGTACAACTGTGCCAGAAATGGCGTAGAAAAAATAATAACCAGGCCTCTCAGGGCTCATAAAAAAGTCTTATTGTCGGAAGATAAAGACATTCCATAGTTAACTTCATAGCGAGACCGTAACATGTGATAACACTTTTAAACATTCGTTAAGCCCCGCTAAAACATTGTCATTCCTGACCCTAACACTTTGAATGTGCTTACACATTCAGAGCCTGAGTCCGTTAGTGATTTTATTTATCTCTCCACGGGAGGGATAAATAAACTTACCCAAAATTTACTCCTGCCACCCCGGTAATAGTGGGCGAAAGGGTATTGTCATTAACGATTTAATAGGGAGCACATGAAGGCAATAACCAGAAAAAGCGTAATCCCGTCCGACCCGGCACATTCTTTTTGCACGCTTTTTAAACAGCAAAAGTGAATGATGATAGCGATTCAAGATTGAGGTAATTAATTATGGCCGAACAATATGATTTTACTGTCACGCTGCATGACCTCGCATTTATTCTCAAGCAGATCAAGATCTCCGAATCCGCCACCAATGCCGATGGCACCGTCAACGGTGACGCGTTGCGTGATGCGGTAGGTGACCCGCTGCTGCCGTACGGCATCCGTACCGTGGATGGTTCCTGGAACAACCTGTTACCGGGTCAGGAGCTGTACGGTGCCGCCGATCAGACCATGCCGAGACTGGTGCCGCTGGATCTGCAAGCCATTCAGAACAACCCAGAGCTGGCCAAATACCTGAGTATCTCCGGTCCTGGCGGCGTGGTGACCGATTCCGACCCGCGCACCATCAGTAATATTATCTCCGACCAGAGCAGCAATAATCCGGCAGCGGTGGAAGCAGCGGACGGCCTGAAAGACGCCCCCGGCGGCGGCACCAGCGAGAACGGCAGTCTGTCCATTCCCAACCTCTCCCCGGATATCGGTCTGTCGCCCGCCTTCAACGGCTGGATGACCTTCTTCGGCCAGTTCTTTGACCACGGTCTGGATCTGATCCCCAAAGAGGGCAACGGGATCGTCTTTATCCCGCTGATGCCGGACGATCCGCTGTACAAGGAGGGCTCCGCGACCAACTTCATGATCCTCACCCGGGCCAAAGTGGATGCCACCCACAACACCGTCAACACCACCACTCCGTGGATCGATCAGAACCAGACCTACACCTCCCATCCATCGCACCAGATCTTCCTGCGCGAATTCACCCTCATCGATGGCAAGCCCGAGCCGACCGGTAATCTGCTGGATGGCGCGCACGGGATCGCCACCTGGGGGGAGGTCAAAGCCCATGCCCTGCAGTTCCTCGGCATTCAGCTGACCGATGCGGATATTTTCAACGTGCCGCTGCTGGCGACCGACCGCTACGGCAACCTGATGTTGAGCGCCAACGGCAAGGTGCAGATTGTCACCCTCCACGGGCTGGTTGAAGCCAACGGCGGCTTGCTGCCATCTGACACCCTGCGCACCGGCCATGCTTTCCTCGATGATATCGCCCACACGGCGGTACCGAAATTTGACGCCAACGGCAACCTGCTGGCCGATAGCAATGATGCCATCGGCGGAGCGCCGGAAGCGGGCACCTACGATAACGAGCTGCTCGACCGCCACTTCATCACCGGCGACGGTCGTGGTAACGAGAACATCGGCTTAACCGCGGTGCACTCGGTGTTCCACGACGAACACAACCGTCTGGTGGAGCAGTACAAAGCCACCATTCTGGGCTCCGGCGATATTAGCCTCATCAACCAGTGGCTGATGCCGAACCACCAGATCACCGCGATCCCGGCGGATACCAGCACCCTGGTGTGGAACGGCGAATACCTGTTCCAGGCCGGGCGCTTCACCACCGAGATGGAGTACCAGCACCTGGTGTTTGAGGAGTTTGCCCGCGCCGTGCAGCCGGCGGTCGATCCGTTCGTCTTCTCGAACACCGCCGACATCAACCCGGCGATCTTCGCCGAGTTCGCCCACGTGGTGTACCGCTTCGGCCACTCGATGCTCACCGAGACCGTGGATCGCACCACCTTCGACATGCAGAGCGATGACCTGGGTCTGATTCAGGCCTTCCTCAACCCGCTGGCCTTCGATAACAACGGCTCATTGGACAACCAGGCGGCCATCGGGGCCATCGTGCGCGGCATGACCCGTCAGGTGGGGAACGAGATCGATGAGTTCCTGACCGGGGCGCTGCGCAATAACCTGGTCGGCCTGCCGCTGGATCTCGGCGCACTCAACATCGCCCGCGGCCGCGACACCTTTATGCCGACCCTCAATCAGGCCCGGGAGCAGTTCTTCAACCTCACCGGCAACAGTGAGCTGAAACCCTATGAGAGCTGGGCCGATTTCGCCGCGCATCTGAAAAATACCGCCTCGATCCTCAACTTTATGGCCGCCTACGGCCAGCATCAGCTGATCCTCAATGCCACCACCATTGCCGAAAAACGCGCGGCGGTTGAGTTCCTGCTGTTTGGCCCGGCCGACGATGCCACCCGCGCCGATGCCTTTGATTTCTTCAACAGCACCGGGGCCTGGGCGAGCAAAGAGTCCGGCCTCAATATGGTCGACTTCTGGATTGGCGGCCTGGCTGAACGGAAGATGGAGTTCGGCGGCATGCTCGGCTCCACCTTCAACTTCGTCTTTGAGACGCAGATGGAGATGTTGCAGGACGGGGACCGCTTCTACTACCTGAGCCGTACCCAGGGGCTGAACATGCTCAATCAGCTCGAGGCAAACTCCTTTGCCGCCCTGGTGATGCGTAACAGCGACCTCGGGGACGAAGGCTCTTCCCACGTCCACGCCAAACTGTTCATGACCCCGGACCATGTCCTGGAGGTCAACACCGGGGTGCAGATGGGGGCGGATCCAAAATGGGGTAACGCGCTGAAAGATCTGCTCACCCCGCTGGTGATACGCAAAGCGGCCACGGCGGATGTCAACGGCGACGGCAAGCTGGATGGCGCGTACCTGAAATACTCCGGTGATGGACACGTGGTGCTCGGCGGCTCTGCCGGGAACGACACCTTAATCGGCGGCAAAGGCATCGACAGCCTGTGGGGTGATGGCGGCAACGACCGTCTCGACGGCGGTGATGAAGCCGATACCGTCCACGGCGGCGATGGGGACGACATCATCACCGACACCGGCACGCCGGTGGGCGGGGCCGACTTCCTGCACGGTGATGCCGGGAACGACGTCATCTTCTCCGGGAACGGTAACGACCTGAGCTTCGGCGGCAGCGGCCAGGACTTTATTGTGGTGGGCGAGGATGCCCAGGAGGTGTTTGGCGGCCTGGACAACGACTTTATCCTCGGCGGCTCCGGCGGCGACGCGCTGATGGGCAACGAGGGTGATGACTGGATCGAGGGCGGCGACGGCTTTGACTCCCTGACGGGTGAAAACTCCGAGCTGTTCTTCAACAGCACCATCATCGGTCACGACGTGCTGAACGGTCAGGGGAACGACACCGACTACGACGGCGAAGCGGGCGATGACATTATGGTTCAGGGGGCCGGGATCCAGCGTAACAACGGGATGGCAGGCTTCGACTGGGCGATCCACAAGGGGGACGTTGTCGGGGCCAACTCCGACCTCGGCATCCCGATCTTCGTGAACCAGCAGGAGTTTATCCTGCGCGACCGCTTCGACCTCGTGGAAGGGCTGTCGGGCTGGAAATTTGACGACGTGCTCACCGGCACCGATCAACCTGTCGGGACTGCCCCGGTTCAGGGAACCCCGCTCTCCAACAACCTGACCCTCGACGGGGTGGCGCGGATCAACGGCCTCGATAAGGTGGTCGGCAGCACTCTGATCAACGGCGCCGTAGATGGCGTGGTGCTCAACCCGGATAACGGCGCGGATATTCTCCTCGGCGGCGGCGGCAGCGACCGCATCATGGGGAAAGCGGGCAATGACATCATCGATGGCGATGCCTGGCTGAACGTGCGCATTGAGGTCCGCGACGCCAACGGCGGAGTGATCAAGAGCGCCGACAGCATGAACGAGCTCAAAACTGAGATGCTGAATGGCACCCTTAATCCGGGCCAGCTGCATATCGTGCGTGAGATCCTCAATGACGGTAATAAAGGCGAAACCGACATCGCGCTCTACCGCGACGTTAACGGCAACTACAACTTTACCCGCAACGCCGACGGCAGCCTGACGGTTAACCACGCCACCGTCTCGGCCAACCTGCCGGTCGGGGACGGTACCGACCGCCTGCTGAACATCGAGAAGCTGGAATTTGGCGACAACACCCAGCTGTGGGTGACGGCGCAAAAGGCCACCGGCGACGTCAATATCAGCAACAAAGCGCCTGGGGTGGGCGATCTGCTGCGGGTCAACACCGCTAACCTGGCGGATGGCAACGGTCTGGCGAACAACCTGCCGATCACCTACACCTGGCAGGCGCTGATTGGCGGGGAGTGGCGCGATCAGGCCACCGGCAGCGAGTTCCGGGTGGGCAACAACCTGGCCGGCACGCAGCTGCGGGTCACCGCCAGCTTCAACGACCGGATGGGGGATGCGGAATCCCTGGTGTCGGCCATCACCAGCCCGGTCGGGCCACGGGATCAACCGACCCGGGGCGTGCCGGTGGTCAGCGACCTGACCCCAACCCGTACCCTGGCCCTGACGGCTGATGTCTCGGGCATTACCGACGGCGACGGCCTGACCAACGGCAACAACTTCCGCTACCAGTGGCAGATGAGTTCGGGTCTGGGCTTTATCAACATTGTCGGAGCCACGGCGGCCACCTTTACCCCGACGCAGGCGACGCTGGAGCGGCAGCTGCGAGTGATCGTCACCGTCACCGATGACGAGGGCAACCCGTCGGTGACCCTGACCTCGGCCCCGACCCAGCTGGTCGGCAACCTGTTGGTCGGCAACAACGGGGCGAACACCCTGTTCGGCACCGCCGGCAGCGACTACATCGACGGCGGCGCGGGTAACGATACCCTCTTCGGTCTGGCAGGTGACGACGTGCTGATCGGCGGGACGGGCAATGACGATCTGGACGGCGGCGCGGGTGCGGACCAGATGGCTGGCGGCATCGGCAACGACACCTATCACGTGGATGATGCAGGCGACGTTATCACCGAAGCCGTCAACGCCGGGACCGATCTGGTCGAGGTCACCGCCGCCAGCTACGTGATGGCCGACAACCTTGAAAACCTGACCTATACCGGAACCGGCAACTTCAACGGCACCGGCAACGCGCTGGCCAACACCATGACCGGCGGCAGAGGCAACGACACCCTCAACGGGATGGACGGGGACGATACCCTGTTCGGCCTGGCCGGGAACGACACTCTGATCGGCGGGAACGGTAACGACGGTCTGGACGGCGGCCAGGGTGCCGACACCATGACCGGCGGGCTGGGGAACGACACCTATCACGTGGATAACGTGGGCGATACGGTGGTGGAAGAGGTTAACGGCGGGACCGATACCGTCCGGGTCAGCCTCAACACCTATACCTTAAGCCAGGATGTCGAAGTGCTGACCTTTACCGGCAACGGCGGCTTCACCGGGACTGGTAACGCCCTGGCGAACACCCTCACCGGCGGCACGGGCGTGGATCGACTGAACGGCGCGGGCGGCAATGACACCCTCACCGGCGCGGGCGGCAACGACATCTTTATCTTCGGGGCCAGCTTCGGGCAGGACACCATTACCGACTTCGACAGTAACCCGGCCGGGGGTCAGGACCTCATCAACCTGGCAGGAAGGGGCATTACGGCCGCTAACTTCAACAGCAACATCACTTTGACCACCAGCGGGACGTCGACGGTTCTGAACTTCGTCAACGGCGACAAAATCACGTTACTGAATACGGCGGTCAGCTCGATTCAGTTAACCGATTTCCAGCTGGGTTAATTAACACGGTCACGCTTATTGAATAAGGAGCACCCTATGCCGCGCCAGTATAAGTCAACAGAACTGAAAAACGCCCTCAAGGGGACCAGGCCTGCCTTTATTACCCTGCTGTTTTTTGGCTGCGTGATAAATATGCTTATGCTGGCGCCGGCAATTTATATGCTACAGGTGTACGACCGGGTTCTTGCCAGTCAGAACACCACCACCCTGCTGATGCTCACCTTGCTGATCGTTGGGGTCTATATCGTCATCGGGATGATTGAGTTTGCCCGTTCCAGCGTCATGACCCGGCTGGGCAACCGCCTCGACGTGAAGCTCAATCAGCTGGTATTTAATGCCGCCTTTAAGCGCAAAATGGCGACCGGCGATAATAACCCGGCGCAGGCGCTGAACGAGCTGGCGCAGATCCGCCAGATCCTCGCTGGCAACAGTCTGTTCGCCCTGCTCGATATTCCCTGGACGCCCTTCTATTTACTGGTGGCGTTCCTGGTCCATCCCCTGCTGGGTTATCTGTCCCTCGGCGGGATCCTGATTTTACTCTGCCTGACGCTGCTCACGGAGCTCTCCACCAAAACGCCGATCCAGCAGGCGCAGATGCTGAGCGTCGGCAACGCCATCATCCTCAACAAGCAGCTGCAAAACTCCGACACCATCGAAGCGATGGGGATGCTTGCCACCCTGAAGAAACACTGGCTGGAGGGCCACACCAAAGTGATGGTGCTCCAGACCCACATTGCCGATAAGTCGGCGGTCTACAGCAGCCTGAGCCGCTTTGTCCGCGTCCTGCTGCAGTCCGTGTCGCTGGGGGCCGGTGCCCTGCTGGTGATCGCCGGGGAAATCACCCCCGGGCTGATGATTGCCGCGTCGATTATCCTCGGGCGCGTGCTGAGCCCGGTGGAGCAGATCATCGGCAGCTGGAAGCAGTTTGTGCAGTTCCGCAGCGCCTGGAAACAGCTCACCCGCCTGCTGGAGGAGTACCCGGCACCGCAAGCGATCCTCACCCTGCCGACCCCGAAAGGCGTCATCAGCGTCGAAGGGGTGTTTGCCGCCCCGCCGGGGCAGAAAGCCGCCACCCTGCGCAACGTCTCGTTCCAGCTCGAACAGGGCGAAGTGCTGGGGATCATCGGCCCTTCCGCCTCGGGCAAGAGTTCGCTGGCGAAGCTGCTGGTGGGGGTCTGGCAGCCGCTGGCCGGAAAAGTGCGGCTGGATGGGGCCGACATCTGCCAGTGGGATAAAACCCTGCTCGGCCCGTCGATGGGCTATCTGCCCCAGGACGTGGAGCTGTTTGACGGCAGCATCGCCCAGAACATTGCCCGCTTTGGTGAGGCTAACAGCGAGCTGATTGTTGCCGCGGCGCAGTTGGCCGGGGTTCACGAGATGATTTTACGTCTGCCCCAGGGCTACGACACTCCGCTCGGGGCCAGCGGCCATCAGCTCTCCGGCGGGCAGCGCCAGCGCATCGGCCTGGCGCGGGCGGTGTACAACAACCCGGCCTTTATCGTCCTTGATGAGCCCAACGCCAACCTCGACGACGCCGGGGAGATGGCGCTGATCAAGGCCATCAACGCCCTGCGCGCCCAAGGGCAGACGGTGGTGCTGATCTCCCATCGCCCGACCCTGCTGGGGGTGGTGAATAAAGTGCTGCTGATAAACGAAGGTGCCGTCCAGGCGTTCGGCCCGCGGGAGCAGGTGTTTGCCAACCTGCGCCAGGCCAACATGCTCAAACCGGTTCCCGTCGCACCCGCTGAATCACAACGTGAGGCCGTATCATGAACAATGCTGAAAAGGAGTCTGCTATGCCGGATACCAATATCTGGCCCCCGCTGATCCGCGGCCTGGCGGTGATCCTGATTGGTGTCGGGGGGTTTTTACTCTGGGCGATAAAAGCGCCGCTGGATGCCGGGGTGGTAGCCGACGGCACGGTAACGGTCTCCAGCAACCGCAAAACCATCCAGCACTTAAGCGGCGGACGGGTGACCGATATCTTTATGAAGGAGGGGGAAGCGGTGAAAAAGAACCAGGTGTTAATGCGCCTGGACACCCTGCAGCTGGACATGCGCTACAGCGCGTTAAGCGCCCAGTATATCTCCGCCAAAACCAGTGAAGACCGGCTACTGGCGGAACGAAACGGCGCGGCGTCCATCACCTTCAGCGACAGCCTGTTAAAAAACTTTGCTGGTAATAAACGCCTCGCCGAGAGCCAGCAGCTGCAGGCCAAACTCTTTGAGACCCGGCGGAAAAATATTCAGGATGAGCTGTCGATGATCGAGGAGTCCCTCGACGGCCTGGTCGGGCAGACGGAGAATCTCAATAAGATTAAGGGCTACCGCGAGCATCAGTTCACGCTGATCAACAGAGAGCTGGGGGCTATCCGGGCCCTGAGCGAGAAGAACTACTACCCCAAAGCCCAGCTGATGGTGCTGGAGCGCGAGGCGGCGGAGATCTCCAGCACCGTCTCAGAAGACATTCTCAACATCGCGAAGCTGAAGTCGCAGCAGAACGAACTGCGGATCAAAGCTTATCAGGTACAGCACCAGTACCAGCGGGAGGTGGAGTCTGAACTCACGGATAAGCAAAAAGAGGTGGCGATGCTGGAGGACGAACTCCAGTCAACCCGCCACGAGCTGGATAACACCCTGATCCGCTCGCCCATCGACGGCATTGTGCTGGACGTGAAAGTCAGCACCGTGGGCGGGGTGATCCAGCCGGGGGAACACCTGATGGATATCGTTGCCGCCGGACAGCCGCTGCAAATCGACGCCAAAATTCCGGTGCAGGCGATTGATAAAATGGCCCCGGGGCTGACCGTCGACGTGATGTTCCCGGCGCTGAACCACGCCCTGCTGCCGTCGGTGCCGGCCCGGGTGCTGACCGTCTCGGCGGACCGCCTCACCGATAAAGTAACCCAGCAGCCCTATTATCTGGCTGAAGTGCAGGTCTCCCCCGAAGGGGTACGCCTGCTGCGCCATCATAAGATCAAAGCCGGGATGCCCGCCAACGTGACCATTAAAACCGGGGAGCGCACCTTCCTGAGCTACCTGTTTAAACCGCTGCAGGCCCGCCTGGAGCTGGCGTTTAAAGAGATGTGAGGTGCGGCCTGCCTGCCCGGCGGCGCTTCGCTTGCCGGGCCTACCAAGTCAAAGACGGTTTTTGTAGGCCGGGTAAGGCGTAGCCGCCACCCGGCGTTGCAGTGCGGCTTTCTTACCCGTCGGTCTTACTCACAAAATAAATTGTTAGCTTGTGAACAGTGAATCTTCATCTTGTTTTTGCACAAACCACTGCCAGTGGGTAAGCAGAAAATCTTTATTAACGGGCTTCTTAAGTTTTTCGGATGTGATTTCAGTTAAATGAAATTCTGCCAAATCGCGGTCCTGTTGAAGGGATGCCTGACTGAAATGTAACGTCATCGTGTCAGGATTGATTGCACAATGGCCTTGATCAAAGAGGGCATGAATATCCCGTCGCAACAACAGGCCATTCGAAACGTCAGGAATGCCCTGATCACAATGTGGGATAATGTGTGCAGCTTCGGTACGCCATCGCAATGTAGCACCCGTTATTACACAGCGACCGTAACAATTTTCTCTGACTGCTTCCGAGAAGGGGGACTGGTCCGGACGTGTCCGGATAACTCTCTGCGAACCTTCACGGAAGGTCGCTGGAAATGCTTCCGATACCGGTTCGTCCATTTCAGGTTCCGAAGAGGACAGGACGGTGACATAGGTTCGTCCATGTCCGCTGTATTTACCACCATTGAAGGTTTGGGAATTGGTGTTTGTGACCCCCTGAAACTTTAGATCGTCAAACACAGCAATCTTCTTGTTCTTACCCTCAGGAGACTGAAGGTTAAGAAAACGCCCGGTATATATTTTGTAGGTCTTATCTGACTCTTTAACACGCAACACCACATGATCAAAATGCCGCTTCTGATCGATTATCCAGTAACCCGACCTACCGGTGCCTGCAGAAAGGTTTAATTCCAGTATTCCCTTTCCATCAGCATAATTTGTGCAAATAGAGAGTATCTCACCCGTTAAACCCAGTTCTTCAATAGAGGTAAAACGGGTCGGTGTAGCCGGTAACTCGTTCATGAATAAAGTATTTCCTGTTGTGGTGCGCCGAGCCAGCGATTAAATAACCCTGCTTGTCGGACGAAATAATGTTTAAGCCAGAACTGTATCAATCTAAAAATATAAAATACAAATAATTCATATAGTTGAATGTTAAAGTGTGAGAAGTATCTTTTTATGGGTTAAATGTTTGATGCCCTCCCCATCCTCTACTTCAAGGCAGAGGGGGTTGTTCGCACACATCACACCACCTCCACCACCCTAAACTCTTCGGCCACCAGCTCCATATCCTCTGCGAACACCCCTTCGCGGGTGAAAAACGCCTGATGTTCCGCGCGCCAGTACGCCAGGCTCAAATCCCCTTCCCCCTCTTTACGGGCAAAGGTTTCCGTCACTTCGGAGAAGCGCACCAGGCGCAGAGAGACCATTCTGATAACGCAGACCGGCGCGCCCTGGCCGTTAAGAATAATATGGTAACTCCCTGGCCCGGGGGCGGCGTCATCGGTATTAAACGAGGCCAGCGAGCAGCAGGAGGCGGTCTTGATCCCTTTCACCACCAGGTCCGCCAGTTCGTCGGCCATCTCAGGACTATCGCCGAAGGCCCATGCCCACGCGCCCGGGTATTTCCGTTTTAAATCCGCGATCAAATCCATCGTAAAACCCTTTTAGATCAAATTTTAATGGCTCACTGTAGCACGATTTCATCGCCCTGCTTGCCGACGCGCCCGGGTCTTTCTACGCTTATCTCACGCAGGGCCCTACCCCGAATAAACCTGCTCTATGAAAGGAAGACCTTATGCTGCGCCTTCTTCTCCTGCTGGCGGTCACGCTTGTTTGCCCGTCGCTTTTTGCGGCACCGGTCGCCTATACCATCGACACGGACAAAACCGCCATCAAGCTGTCGTGGCGTGCCTTTGGCGGCATTCCGTCATGGGCCAATCTGAAAGGGGTGACGGGTAAAGTCACGCTAAACCCGGATAATGAATTTGACGACCGCATCAACGTCACCGTTCCGGTGGCGACGTTGCAGGCCTCCAACAACCTGCTCACCTGGCAGCTGAAGAGCAATATGTTTTTTGATGCCGCCCGCTACCCGACCATCACCTTTGCCAGCACCCGGGTGGTCAAGCTCGGCCCGGATCACTACCGCGCTTTTGGCTCCCTCACCGTCCGGGAGCTCAGCCGTCCGGTGATCCTCGATGCCCGGCTCGATCGCCTGTCGGGAGAGGCGATCGCTCTGCATGCCACCACCGCCATCTCACGATCGGCCTATAAAATGGATCGCTTTGCGCTGGTGGTGGACGATCGGATCGCCATTGCCATTGAGATCCAGGCAAAGCCCGCCGCGCTATGACAGCGCGGCCTGTAGCTGGCGGGCCGCTTCCTCTAACTGTTTAACAGGCGTGCGGCCAATCAGGGCAAACTGATACCCCCGGTCGTGCCACCAGGCGATATGCATCCCGTAACGCTGTTCGGTGGCTATCGCGGTTGACCGCCCCTGCCCGTGAGCCGAGATGCACAGCGCCAGCGGGCCATAGTCGGCCTGGTTCCAGGCAATCTGGCCGATGGCGGTATGTTCATAGCGCAGAATGCGCACCATCTTCAGCTCGCTATTGTGCAGCGCCAGCTGCTGCGCGTGCAGCTGCAACCCCACATCCCGGGCGATGCGGGCCAGGCCGCGGCGCAGCATCGGGGGCGAGCTGTCGGCGTCGAGCAGCGTCTCGGCGCTGTAGAGCGACATGTAGTGCGCCTCCAGATCGCGGATGCTGGCGTTCTCATCGCGCGCCTCCGGCCCTTCGCCTGATAACGTGCGCGCCAGATAGCCCGCGCCCGTGCCGATCAGCAGAAAACAGACCGAGGCGGCAATCAGCGCCCGACGGCTGACCCCCGTGCGTGGCGACGCGTTTTCCCTGAGATGGGCCGCCAGCCGGGCCTGCATCCGCGCTGCGGGGGCCTCGTCCAGTAGAGGGGAAAAGGCCGCGTGATAATCCTGGTTACTCTTCATCAGTTCGGCGGTACGTCCGGCGAGCTGGTCGTCGCTGCGCAGCAGGCGGGCAAACTGCCCGGCATCGCTCTCCTCCATCTCGCCATCCAGCCAGGCCACGATAGCCTCATCGTCATAGGGGGGCGTAAAACGGATCCTTTTCACCAGCGTTTCTCCTTTGCAGCAGGCGGGACAGGCGCTGTTTTGGCCAGCGTCGCCCGGGCGGTGGCCAGCCGGCTCATGATGGTGCCAATCGGCACCGATAAGGTGTCCGCCGCCTCCTGATAGCTGAAGCCTTCGACGTAGACCAGAAACAGCGTATTGCGCTGCGCTTCCGGCAGAGCGTTAACCCGCCGCATGATCTGCTGATAACGCTGCCGATCCTCGTCCTGCTCGTGCGTGTCGGGGGCCAGCAGATCCTCGGTATCGACAAAGCCCTGCCCCATCCGCACCCGGCGGGCGCGCAGATCGGAGATCCAGATCGAATGGAGGATCGAAAACAGCCACCTGTCGATGCGCGTACCCGGCGCAAACTGCGCGCTCTTTTCCAGGGCACGCACACAGGTCGCCTGCACCAGCTCCTCAGCCATATCCCGGTTGCGCGACAGCACCAGGCCGTAACGCCAGAGGCGATTGAGATGGACAGCAAGCTGCTGGCGAACGTCACTGTTAGTGATTTTTCGATCCTCGCGCCCGGTTTCAGGATTCAGGGTGCCCGTTAATGGCCGCCTGCAAATCGCGGTACTCTTCACAGTCCTGGCCGCAGATGGCGGCGATGGCTTTCAGCTGCTCCCCGGCGAGATCGGGACGCCCTTTCACCATCCAGGCTTCGCCCAGGTATTCCCGCGCTTTGGCGTAGTTCGGGGCCAGCGCCAGCGACCGCTGATAGTAGCCAATCCCCTCGTCGGTGCGCCCCAGCTTGCGGGTGGCATAGCCGCGATAGTTCCAGGCCTCCGCGGTGTTGCTCTCTTTCAGGCTGTCGAGCAGGTTCAGCGCCGCCTGATACTCCCCTTTTTTCGCCAGGTGATAGGCATAATTCGTTTTATCCCGATCGCTGAGGCTGCCGGACTTATCCGGCACGCATTTTTTGCTCACGCTGTCATACACCTGCCCTTTCGGGCAGTCCGGGGTGGTCTTGTCGGTATTATTATCGCCCATCGCCAGGGCCAGAGGTGCCTGGACGAGAACGATCAGCATGAAACAGGCAGAAGTGAGTTTACGCATGGTGGTGACTCCGGTTAGCTTCACAGGGAACTTCCAACCGATAAACGCGCAAAACCTCGACTTTATTCGATAATATTTATTAATAATTGCCCCGGATACCTTCGCGATTATGTTCTATACTGCGCTCCGAAAAATAATACTCACGACGAAAATAAGACTTATGTCGTAGAGCTATTAACTCATGCCCTAATTATAAAAGTCTAAAATCATACTTTTGTATTATTATCATTCCGGGCAATCCGACTAATAGCTTCACCGGCAGAGATTGCAATCTCGCTACTGATAAAATACGGGTAATTATTAAGGGCCCATCGTTAATGAAATAAACTGATGCATTTATAATGCGAAATTGTGATCGACCTCAATTTCAACGGCCTTCACTCTTCCTGATAAAAACAACAAAACCCTTGCAACACAACAACTAACAAAAAACACCCATTACAACTTTCTTTTTATCAGACTACACCAGACGTTATCAATCGTCAGAATTTATTTCGCCGCTTCGTTATTTGCGCTTTTAGTGCTTTCTGACTATATCATTTTTAATCTCTAATGAGACGATCGCACTATTAATAACAGGGATGGCAAACATCACGCCTGGCATGAGCCGCTTTAAAAACATTACAGCAGGTCACTATTTCTGACAAAGAGTGTCTCTTTTGGGACGCTTAAACTCTGCTGAGCATAAATGAATTTAAACACACAGCCTTTCTTTCACTCTGTTGGGAGTCATACACATGAGTAAATTCACTGTCATCTCCAGACTGACGCATCAGGAAACGGTAGCAGAAGGAAACCAGATAATACTGGGCGAAGATTCCGTGGTGAAGCTTCAGGCCGGCAGAGGTGATATCGCCAGCTATTACCGCACCAATAACGATCTGCTCGTCAGAATGACCAACGGCGAAACCGTGACGCTAAAAAACTACTTCGTCAACAACCACCAGCTGGTGCTGGATGAAAACGGAGCCCTGTGGTGGATCGACGATCCGCTGGCGGTAGAGCGTTACCAGTCGATCCCCTCCACCGATGCCCTGATTGCCGGTAACGTCAATAACTCCTCCGGGGATACCCCGATCTGGCCGTGGGTGCTGGGCGGCGTGGCGGCGGCAGGGGGGATTGCGCTGGCAGCCGGTGGTGGTGGTGGTGGTGGCGGTGGCGGCAGTAAGCGGATCGATCCGGGCCCGGTGCCACTCGATACCACACCGCCTGACGCGCCCACTAACCTGCACTTCGCCAACGGTAACACCCAGCTGCTCGGCAATGCCGAAGCCAACAGCACCGTCACCATCACCGATGCCGACGGCAATGTGGTGGGCAAAGCGAAAACCAACGGCAACGGCGAATTTACCGTCGAGCTGGGCGTTCCCTATACCAACGGCGAGACCCTGACGGCTATCGCCACCGACGGCTCCGGTAACGTCAGCCCGTCAACCAACATTACCGCCGAAGATACCACCCCGCCTGAAGCGCCGATGATTATCCTCGCGGACGATGCGGTGGGCAGCCTGACCGGCGCGCTTAACAGCGATGATACCACCGACGATCCCCGCCCTGTCTTCAGCGGCAGCGGCGAGGCCGGAACCACCCTCACTATTTACGACAATGGCAAGTCTATCGGCAGCACGGTGGTGAACAGCGACGGCAGCTGGAGCTTCACCCCCGCCAACAATCTTGCAGATGGCTACCATCAGTTTATCGCGGTCTCCACCGATGCTGCGGGCAACGTCAGCCCGGACTCGGAGGAGTTCAACCTTACCATCGATACCGTTGCGCCAAATGCGCCGGTGCTGGAAGTGACCGACGACGAGGGGACGCTTCAGGGTCTGCTCACCAGCGGCGGGTTCACCGATGACAACCAGCCTGAGCTGGGCGGTTTGGGCGATCCGGGCAGCATCATCGCCATCTACGACAATGGCCTGCTGGTGGCAGAGGTGGTCGTCGAGGACGATGGCTCCTGGAGCTATACCCCACCTACGGCCATGGAGGATGGGCTGCACAGCATCACCCTGACGGAAACCGATGTGGCGGGGAACCTGAGCGCCACCTCCGCGCCGTTTGAATTTACCATCGACCGTACCCCGCCGGTTGCGCCGACCGGACTGGTGCTCAATACCGAAGGGACGATCCTCACCGGTACGGCAGAAGCCAACTCCACGGTCACGGTGAGTAACGATCTGGGCGACATCTTAGGCACGGCAACCGCGGATGCCAACGGGGCATTTTCAGTGACCCTGAGCGAGGCTCAGCTCAACGGCGAGACGCTGAGCACAGCGGCCACCGACCGGGCGGGTAATGAAGGGCCAGCAGCGGACCTGGTTGCCCGGGACGTTACCGCCCCGGCAGCGCCGACCGCCCTCGTGGTGGCGGCGACGGGCGACAGCGTAAGCGGGGAAGCCGAAGCCGGGGCGCGTATCTCGATACTTAACGCCGCGGGGACGGCGCTGGGCTCCGGTGAAGTCGGCCTCGACGGCAAGTTCACCGTCAACATCTCCCCTAACCAGCTCAACGGTGAAGTGCTGACGGTGTACGCTTACGACACCGCAGATAACAAAAGCGATCCTGGCCAGGCTACCGCCACGGATTCCACACCACCAGCGGCCCCTGCGGAACTGGATGTCTCCACCGATGGGCTGGCGCTCACGGGCATTGCAGAAGTGGGCAGCACCGTGGTGATTATGGAAGGCACCACAAAGCTCGGCGAAGTGGTGGTGGGCGATACCGGCAACTTCACCTTCACTCTGCCTGGTGCCAAACTGAACGGTGAGATTATGAGTCTTACCGCCACCGACCACGCGGGCAATACCAGCGATGTCAGTAAGGTAGAAGCGGATGATATTACCCCTCCGGCCAAACCGATCATTACCGACGTGGCGGATGACGTCCCCGCCACTATCGGTACCATCATTAGCGGGGCAACAACCGACGACCGTACCCCGCTGATCTCCGGCACCGGCGAACTCGACACGACCATTTTTATCTACAGCGAAAGGATTCAGATCGGTATGACCCAGGTCGACTCTACAGGTCACTGGTCGTTCCAGGTCCCGGCCAGTCTCACGAACGGGGCTCACTCTCTGACGGCAGACGCCGTTGACCGTCGCGGCAACCACAGCGAGAGCTCCGATATCTGGTCGATTAACGTCGATCCGGCGGCACCGAACCCGCCGACCGCGACGGCAACGACTGCGGCCTTCGCCCTCAGCGAGGAGCCCGCGGCCAACACCCTGATCTACAACGTGCTCAGTGACACCGGGGGCGACCACGTCAGCAACTTCTCGCTGGCGGCTGGGGATAAAATCGACATCAGCGAGCTGCTGGTCGGCTGGAACGGGGATCGCGCCACGCTGGGGGATTATGTCCAGGTCAGCAACAGCGAGGGCAACACCCTGATCAGCATCGACCGGGACGGCACCGGCACCGGTTACGCCCCCGCGACTCTGGTGACCCTGGATAATGTCCAGACCACCTACGAGGAGCTGGTAAACCAGAACCACATCATCACCGGTTAGCCACGAACGGCCTTTGACCTTGTAGGCCCGGCAAGCGTAGCGCCGCCGGGCACTCCTGCAACATCGCCGGGTGGCGGTTACGCCTTACCCGGCCTACACATTCAAAATACCCTCAGGCAAATAACCCCAAACTTAATGACATTATTATTGTGACATTCCGCGCATAATATTTTTCTACCAAATACCGTTATTGCCTTAACTTAAACCATGCACTAAATAGCAGGGCATCTTAATAATGCAACCACAATCAAGGAATATTAAAAAATACGCTAAAATATATCATATTCAATATCTAATTAACTCCAGCTTAATTATTTGCACAGTTCTGCTAAAATATAATCCCGGCTGATTTAAGCACCCAATTTATACCTAACCCCTTAAATTAACTTTGAAATAAAAGCCTGTTACCCCAGGCTGCATCCACCCTACCAACCCGCATCACGCCTGGTTCCTTTGCCGCACCCCTCACCTGTATAACGTCTTCAATATCGCTAACTCTTTATTAACCAGTGCTTAATTTGCGCTTTTAATACTTTCTGGCTATATCCAATTTAGTCAATCCGAAATTGTTACCAATATTAAAGACAAGGATTTTACTGCCGAAAAATAGATCCCCAATCGCCTTACCCCCTGAATACCATGGGCAAAAATCCGCTGCCACCATCGTTTTATCGGCAGCTCTTAATAACTTTTAAATAATTACCCTGGGTCATTGTTCAAAATAAACAGTTTCCCTACGGGTGGCGCTCAATCTGCGCAATAGAAATGGCCTAAACCGCTCGCCATTTCATTGCACTCTGCCGGGAGTAATACACATGAGTAAGATCACTGTCATCTCCAAACTGACGCACGTGGAAACGGTAACAGACGGATCGCAGGTGACGCTGAACGATGCCTCCATCGTGAAGATCAACGCCGAACGCGCCGACATTCTCAACTATGAACGCAGCGGTAACGACCTGATCGTTAAGCTGACCGACGGCGAAACCCTGACCCTCAAAAATTTCTTTGTTGCCGGTGAACAGGGGATCAGCCAGCTGGTGCTGGAAGAGAGTAACGGCGCCCTGTGGTGGATTGCCGATCCAATGGCGGCAGAGAGCTACCAGTCGATTGCCTCCGTTGATGCCCTGCTGGCGGGCACCGCCACCGCGTCAGCCGGTGAGGCGGCGATCTGGCCGTGGGCCCTGGGTGGCGTGGCGGTGGCAGGCGGCATCGCGCTGGCCGCAGGTGGCGGCGGTGGCGGTGGCGGCGGCGGGAGCGACAGTGATAATGGCAGTGGAAGTGGCAGTGACGGAGGCAATGGCAATGGCAGTAACCCGACGCTGCCGGGCACCAATCCGAACGACACCACGCCGCCGGGCGCAGCAACCAACCTCAGATTCTCAGCCGATGGCACCCAGCTTAGCGGGAGCGCCGAGGCCAACAGCACCATCACCGTTACCGATGCCAACGGCAACGTCATCGGCCAGGGCCAGGCCAACGGCAACGGCGAATTCACCGTCGATCTCGGCAAGCCCTATACCAACGGAGAGACCCTGACCGTGACCCCGACCGACGGGGCAGGCAACACCGGACCGGGCACCCCGGTGACCGCCGTGGATACCACGCCGCCCGAGGCTCCGACGCTCAACAGCGTTGTCGATGATGTGGGCAACGTGACCGGATCGCTCACCAGCGGCCAGACCACCGATGACGCCCGCCCGACCTTTAGCGGCAGCGGCGAACCGGGCAGCACCATCACGGTTTACGACAACGGCGCAGCCATCGGCACCGCGCAGGTCAACAGCGACGGCAGCTGGACCTTCACCCCGGCCACCGCGCTCGGCGAAGGGGCGCACCAGATCACCACCCGGGCCACCGACGGCGCGGGCAATACCGGTCCGGCCTCGCCGGCCTTCAACTTTACTGTGGATACCCTCGCCCCGAATGCCCCGTCCGGCGTGACCATCACCGACACCACCGGGACGGTGCAGGGCGTCCTCACCGCCGGGCAGACCACCGATGCCAACCGCCCTGCCCTCAACGGCACCGGTGAACCCGGCAGCACCATCACCATCTACGACAACGGTCAGGCCGTGGGCCAGACCACGGTGGGCACGGATGGCAAATGGAGCTTTACGCCAGACACGCCGCTTGCCGATGGCCCCCACGTCATCACCCTGACGGAGACCGACCTGACGGGCAACACCAGCGATCCGTCCGCCCCGTTTGCGTTCACCATTGACCGCACGCCGCCGGACCAGCCGACCATCAGCCTGATCCCGGGCGGCACCGAGGTCACCGGCAGCGCCGAGCCAGGCAGCACCATCACCATCACCGACGGTAACGGGAATGTGATTGGTACCGGCCAGACCGATGCCAACGGCGACTACCGGGTTCCCCTCGACGAGCCACAAACCGAAGGGGATACCATTAACGTGGTGGCCTCCGATGCCGCCGGAAACCAGAGTCAGCCAATCAGCGCCGTGGTGGGCGATGTCACCCCGCCTGATGCGCCGACCGACCTGGCGATCAATCCTGAAGGCTCCATCGTCACCGGTAAGGCGGAAGCGGGCAGCACCGTCACCATCCGCGATGGCGACGACGTGATTGGCAGAGGGGTGGCCGGCACGGACGGCAGCTTCGAAATTATCCTCACCACCCCGCGCCTGAACGGCCAGGATCTGGCGGTTACCGCCACCGACGCCGCGGGCAATACCGGGGAGGAAGCCAGCGTGACCGCCCCGGACGTCACCCCACCGCAGGCCCCGGTCATCACCAGCGTGGTGGATGACGTGGAGGGCATCACCGGCGTGGTCCGCGACGGGCAGATCACCAATGACACCCATCCTGTCATCACCGGCACCGGCGAACCGGGGGCGACCATTTACATCTACAGCGGCACGGACCAGGTTGGCTTTGCCGAAGTGGACGCGGACGGCAACTGGTCCACCGAGCTGCTGCTGATTGATGACGGCGGCTATGTGCTGACAGCCCAGGCCGTTGACCGCAATGACAACCGCAGCGAATCCTCCGGCAGCTGGACCATCATCATCGATGCCACGCCACCGGCTACCCCGGCGATTACCCAGGTGATCAACGATCTGCCTGAGACCGCCGTAGCCATCGGCGACAACGGCACCACCAACGACAACCGCCCGACCCTGTACGGTACGGGCGAAGTGGGATCCACCATCAGCATTCTGGTGGATGGCGTGGAAGTGGGCACCGCCCAGGTCGGCGACGGCGGGGCGTGGAGCTTTACCCCCGCCACGGCGCTGGAAGATGGTCAGCACGCGATCACCACGGTGGCAAAAGATGCCGCCGGTAACAGCAGCCCCGCCTCCGGGACCTTTACCCTGACCATTGATACCGTCGCGCCCACCGTCCCGGTCATTACCCGCATCGAAGACAATACCGGCAGCATTCAGGGGGATGTGACCAGCAACGTGCCCACCGACGAAACCCGTCCGGTGATCCACGGCAGCGGCCCGGCGAACGCGCAGATCAGCATCTACGAAGGCACCACCCTGCTCGGCACCACCACCAGCAACGGGGAAGGCATCTGGAGCCTGCAGCTTGCCACCCCGCTGGTTAACGGCACCCACGTTCTCACCGCTACCGTTAGCGATGCGGTGGGCAATACCGCCACCTCCGACAGCTTTAACCTGGTGGTCGATACCCTCGCCCCGGGCACGCCGGGCATTCCGGCGATCACCGTCAACCCTGAGGGCGGTGCGGAACAGACCCTGACCTCCGGCGGCAGCACCCGGGATACCACCCCAACCCTGAGCGGCACCGGGACGGCAGGTGATATCGTCACCATCTACGACGGCACCACCAAAATCGGCGAAACCACCATTCCGCCGGGGGGTAACTGGAGCTGGACGCCACCGGCAGGATTGCCGAATGGCACCTACGATCTCAGCCTGACCGTGACCAACAAAGACGGCGCGGGCAACGAGAGCGCCCCGTCCCAGCCGGTATCCATCACCATTGATACCGACGCCCCGGCGCAACCTGACGCGCCGGTAGTCACCGATAACGTCAGCGAAATTACCGGCCCGGTGGGCAACAACGGTGCCACCAACGACACCCGTCCGGTGCTGAGCGGCACCGGCACGCCGGATGACGTGATCAGCATTTACGACCAGACTGAGACCGGCAACGTGCTGGTGGGCGAAGTGGTGGTCGACATCAACGGCAACTGGACGTGGCGCGCCGAAGAGCCGCTGGCGGAGGGGACGCACGGCTTTACCGTCATCGCTACCGACCCGGCGGGCAACGCCTCGGTGGTATCGGACACCATCACCGTGACCGTCGACAGCCTCGTGCCGGAGATCCCGGTGATTGCCAGCGTCAATGACACCCTCACCGCGGGCAGCAGCACCAACGACACCACCCCAACCGTCACCGGCACCGGCGAAAACGGCACCACGGTGATCCTCTACAGCAACGGCATTGAGGTGGGTCGCGGGCTGGTCAGCAACGGCACCTGGACCATCACCGCCAGCGCGCTGAAGGATGGCCCGACCACCCTGACCGTGGCGGCGCTGGATGCCGCCGGGAACGCCAGCAGCGCCGGTAGCGATTTTGCCTTTACCATCGACACCCTGCCGCCGGGCAACCCGCAGCTGCTGGAGATCTCTGACAGCACCTTCGTCAACGGCACGCTGTACGCCAACAGCAGCACCCCGACCCTGAGCGGTACCGGCGAGCCGCTGAGCACCATCACCGTCTCGGTTGACGGCAATCCGCTCGGCCAGGTGCAGGTCAACGAGCAGGGGCAGTGGACCTTCCCGCTGCCGGCTGGCAGCGCCCTGCCGGATGACACCCACACCATCACCCTGGTGGCGAGCGACGCGGCGGGCAACACCAGCGAAAGCAGCCCGGTCAGCGTGGTGATTGATACCGACGCGCCGGATGCGCCGGTGGTCACCGAGGTCGTCTCCGGCGGTACGCCGCTGACCGGCACCGCTGAAGCAGGCGCCACCATTACGGTGCGTGGCCCGGACGACGTGGTGCTGGGCACCGGCGTGGCCAACGCCCAGGGTCAGTTCTCCATCGCCCTGACCCCGCCGCAGTACAACGAAACCATCCTCAGCGTGGTGGCGAGCGATGCGGCGGGCAACGCCAGCGATCCGGTCGACTTTAACGTCCTGCCAACGCCGCAGCTCCCGGACGTGCCAACGATCGACGCCATCCTCGATGACAACGGCACCGACGGCAGCATCAACGTTAAAGGCGGTAGCTCCAACGACGCCACCCCGACCCTCAACGGCACCGCGTTCCCGGGCAGCCTCGTGACCATTTACCAGGACGGCAGCACCACGCCGCTCGGCACCGTCACCGCTGACGCCACCACCGGGGCCTGGTCGTTCCCGATCGCCACCCTCGTTGAAGGCAGCCACAGCTTCAGCGTCACCGCCACCGTCGACGGGGAGACCAGCGGCCAGTCGCCGGAGGCAACGGTCACTATCGATCTCACCCCACCGACCGCTCCGGCCTTTGGCAGCGTGGTGGACGACGTCGGCCCGCTGACCGGCACGGTAGTCAGCGGCAAAGCCACCAACGACGATCTGCCGACCTTCAACGGGACGGCCACGCCGGGGGATGTGATCCGCCTTTACGCCGACGATACCCTGATCGGCACCGCCACGGTGGGCAACACCGGGGCCTGGAGCATCACCCTGACCGCGCCGCTGGATGACGGCACCTACGCCCTGACCCTCAGCGCCACCGATCCGGCCGGCAACGAAAGCCCGCGCTCGGAGCCGTTCTCCCTGGTGGTGGATACCACCGCGGGAGAAGCGGTTATCACCGGGGCCAACGATGACGTCGGGCCGGTCACCGGCAACGTCGCCAACGGCGGCAGCACCAACGACAACACCCCGACCCTGACGGGCACTGCGGAAGCCAACAGCAGCGTCGCCATTTACGACGGCATTAAGCTGATTGGCACCGTCACCGCCAGCAACACCGGCGCCTGGACCTTCACCCCGACCAGCGTGCTGGCAGAAGGTCAGCACGTCTTTACCGTCGTCGCCACCGACAGCGCGGGCAACGTCAGCCCGATCTCCGGGGCCTATATTCTGACCGTTGACATGACCCCTCCGGCCACGCCGGTGATCACCCTGGTCAATGACGACGTGCCGGGCAACACCGGCCCGTTGAGCAACGGCCAGATCACCAACGATGTGCGTCCGGAGCTGACCGGCACCGGCGTGGCGGGCAGCACCGTCCACATTCTGGATAACGGGATCGAGATCGGCACCGCGCTGGTCAGCGCCAGCGGCAGCTGGAGCTTCACCCCCACCCGCGATCTGGCCCCGGGGCCACACGATCTGCGCGTCAACGCCACCGATGCGGCGGGCAACGTCTCCGGCACCTCACCAGCGTTCTCGCTGAACATCGACAGCACCGCCCCGCTGGCACCGGTTCTGCTCACCGCGGTGGATGACGTCGGCACCGTGACCGGCACGCTGAACAGCGGCGATGTCACCAACGACGCGCAACCTACCCTCACCGGCAGCGGCGAGGTGGGCGCGACCATCCACATCCTTGTCGACGAGGTGGAGATCGGCACCGCGGTGGTCAACGCCTCGGGCAGCTGGACCTTCACCCCGGAGACGGCGCTGGAGGACGGCACCCGCAGCATCCGCTTTACCGCCACCGACGCCGCCGGGAACACCGGCCCGGCCAGCGCGCCCTTTATCCTGACGGTCGACACCCTGGCCCCGGCCGCGCCGACGCTGACCGCCATCAGCGATAACGTGGGCAGCATCCAGGATCCTATCACCGCCTCCGGCCAGACCACCGATGACACAACGCCGACCCTGACAGGCCAGGCTGAAGCCAATTCCCGCGTGGCGATTTACGATAACGGTGCCCTCGTCGCCACCGTGCAGGCCACTGAAACCGGCGACTGGAGCTGGACCCCGACCACCGCCCTGAGTAACGGCAGCCACACTTTTACCACCAGCGCCCGGGACGCGGCGGGCAACCTCAGCGAAACCTCTCCGGGCTTCACGCTGATTGTCGATACCCTGAAACCGACCCCGCCAACCATCGCCCTGGCGATTGACGACGTCGACCCGGTGACCGGCCCGCTCACCAGCGGCCGCACCACCAACGACCAGCAGCCAGTGCTCACCGGCACCAGCGAACCGAACGCCGTGGTGCGCATTTTTGCTGATGACGTGCTGGTCGGCGAAGGCAAAGCAGATGCCAGCGGCAACTGGTCAATCGAGGTGAATACGCCGCTGAGCGACAGCCAGCACAGCTTCACCGCGGTGGCGATCGACGCCGCAGGCAACGCCAGCGATCCGTCCGCCACCTTCACCCTGACGGTAGATACCCAGGTGCCGGTTGCGCCGGTGCTGGTCTCGGTCACGGATGATGTGGGCACCGAAGTGGCCCTCACGAACGGCCAGCTGACCAACGACGCCAGACCGACCCTTAGCGGTACGGCGGAAGCGGGCACCACGGTGAACGTTTACGACGGCACGACCCTGCTGGGCAGCGCCACCGTCGGGGCCAACAACGCCTGGACCTTCACCCCGCAGAGCCCGCTGGCCGACGGAACCCACACCCTGACGGTGACCACCACCGATGCGGCAGGTAACGTCAGCCCGCCGACCACCGGGTTTGTGATTAACGTTGATGCCACCGCCCCGGTCGCCCCGACCATCACCTCGGTGGTGGATGACGTCGGTTCGGTGCAGGGTCCGGTGCTCAACGGCAACCCGACCAACGACACCCGTCCGACCCTCAACGGCACCGCCGAAGCCAACGCCATCGTGCGCATTTACGACGGCCAGACTCTGGTGGGCGAGACCCTCGCTAACGCCCAGGGCCAGTGGACGCTGGATCAGACCACCGTCGCCCTCAACGATGGGGTGCATAACTTCACCGCCATCGCCGCCGATGCGGCGGGCAACCTCAGCCCGGCCTCGCCGGTAACGTCGATTACCGTCGACACTATCGCCCCGGGGGCCCCGGACAGCTTCACTCTCCTCAATAACGGCACCACCCTTACCGGGCGTGGCGAAGCGGGCAGCACCATCACCGTGCGCGACGGCAACACCGTGATCGGCACCGGGGTAGTGAGTGAAAACGGCAGCTTCTCCCTCACCCTCACCACGCCGAAAGCGAACGGCGAACTGCTGACGGTCACCGCCACCGACCGGGCCGGGAATACCGGCGCGGAAGGCCAGATCACCGCTCCGGATACCACCCCAGCGGCGGTTCCGGTCATTGTGGACGTGATTGACAACGTGAGTGCCAATACCGGCACCGTTATCGACGGCCAGATCACCAACGATTCAACGCCGCTGATCCGCGGCACCGGTCCGGCCAACACCACCATCGAGATCTACAGCGGCGCGGATCTGATCGGCACCACCCGGACCAGCGCGGAAGGAACCTGGGAGATCCAGCTCACCGCCGCGCTGCCTGACGGCGGCCACGTTCTGACGGCGCAATCCGTGGATGCTGCGGGCAACCACAGCGCCGCCTCCAACAGCTGGAGCATCCTGGTGGATGCCACCGCCCCGGATGCCCCGGCGATCACCTCGGCGATCAACGATCTCTCCGGCAGCCCGGTGGCAATTGCCAACAACAGCCCGACCAACGACACCCGTCCAACCCTGAACGGCACCGGGGAAGCGGGATCCACCATCAGCATTCGGGTGGATGGCGTGGAGGTGGGAACCACTCAGGTGAACGCAGGCGGGGTATGGACCTTCACCCCGGAGGACGCCCTCAGCGAGGGGCCGCGCGTGATTACCGTGGTGGCGACCGATGCCGCCGGGAACACCGGCGAGCCGTCTGAGCCCTTTAACATCACCATCGACACCGTGCCGCCTGCCGCCCCGACCATCACCCTGGCAGTGGACAGTACCGGCAACGTCACCGGCGACGTGGTCAGCGACCAGCCGACCGACGAAACCCTGCCGCTGATCCGCGGGACCGGCCCGGCCAACACCCTGATCAGCCTCTATGAAGGCACCACCCTGCTCGGCACCGCCACCACCAGCGCCACGGGGGCATGGAGCATCCAGCTCACCACGCCGCTGGGCAACGGCACCCACGCCCTGACCGCCACGGCCAGCGATGCGGCGGGCAACACCGCCACCTCCGGCACCTTTAACCTGGTGGTGGATACCGTGGCCCCGGCCACCCCGGGCATTCCGGACATCACCGTCAACCCTGACGGCAGCGGCGAGACCCCCATCACCGGCGGAGGCAGTACCCGCGATACCACCCCAACCCTGAGCGGCACCGGGACGGAAGGCGATATCGTCTCCATCTACGACGGCACCACCAAAATCGGCGAAACCACCGTACAGCCAGGAGGAACCTGGAGCTGGACGCCGCCAGAGGATCTGCCGAACGGCACCTATAACCTCGTGCTGATCGTGACCAACAGTGACGGCGCGGGTAACGAAAGTGCGCCGTCGAATCCGGTAACCATCACCATCGATACCGAGGCGCCGGACGCACCGGGGCTGCCAGTGGTGACCGATAACGTCAGCGACATTACCGGCCCGGTGGGCAATAACGGTGCCACCAACGACACCCGTCCGGTCCTGACCGGGACCGGCACGCCGGATGACGTGATCAGCATCTACGACCAGACCGAAACCGGCAACGTGCTGGTGGGCGAAGTGGTGGTGGACATCAACGGCAACTGGACGTGGCGTTCCGACACTCCGCTGGCCGAGGGGGATCACAGCTTCACCCTCACCGCCACCGATCCGGCGGGTAACGTCTCGGAGGTGTCGGATGCCATCACCGTGACCGTCGACAGCCAGGTGCCGGATACCCCGGTCATCACCAGCGTGGCTGACAACGTCGGGCCGGTCACCGGCACTATCACGGCGGGCAGCAGCAGCAACGATACCACCCCGACCGTCACCGGCAGCGGGGAGAACGGCACCACGGTGATCCTCTACAGCAACGGCATTGAAGTGGGCCGCGGGCTGGTCAGCAACGGCACCTGGACCATCACCACGCCGGTGCTGAAGGATGGCGTGACCACCCTGACCGTGGCGGCGATGGATGCCGCCGGGAACGTCAGCGAGGCGGGCAGTCCCTTTGCCTTTACCATCGACACCGTGCCACCGGCGATCCCGCAGCTGCTGGCGATCTCCGACAGCACCCTCGCCAACGGTGCGCTGTACGCCAACAGCAGCACCCCGACCCTGAGCGGCACCGGCGAACCGCTGAGCACCATCACCGTGTTTGTTGACGGCCAGTCTCTGGGCCAGGTGCAGACCAACGCCCAGGGACAGTGGACGCTCCCCGTCGCCAGCGGCACCCCGCTGTCCGATAGTCCGCACACCTTGACCCTGGTGGCAACAGATGCCGCGGGCAATATCAGCGAAGGTAGCCCGGTGAACCTCGTCGTTGACACCCAGGCGCCGGGTGCGCCTGCGGTGACCGGCATTGTCTCCGGCGGTACGCCGCTCACCGGCACCGCCGAAGCGGGCTCCACCATTACGGTACGTGGCCCGGACAACACGGTGCTGGGCACTGGCGTCACCAACGCCCAGGGGCAGTTCTCGGTTGCCCTGACCCCGCCGCAGAGCGATGCGGTGACCCTCAGCCTGACCGCCAGCGACGTGGCGGGCAACGTCAGCGGCCCGGCAACCTATAACGTTCCGGCCACCCCTGCGCTGCCGGACGTCCCGACCATCGATGCCATCCTCGATGACAACGGCACCGGCGGCAGCGTCAACGTCAAAGGACTCAGCTCCAACGACGCCACCCCAACCCTGACCGGGACGGCGATCCCGGGCAGTCTGGTGACGATTTATCTCGACGGCAGCACCACGGCGCTGGGCACCGTCACCGCCGATGCCACCTCCGGGGCCTGGTCGTTCCCGGTCTCCGCCCTCGGGGAAGGTAGCCACAGCTTTAGCGTCACCGCCACCGTCAACGGCCAGACCAGCGGCCAGTCGCCGGACGCGACGGTCAATATCGATCTCACTCCACCGGCGGCCCCTGCACTGGGTACGGTGATTGATGACTTGGGTACCGTCACCGGCGCGGTGGTCAGCGGCAGACCGACCAACGACAACCAGCCAACCCTCAACGGCACCGCCACGCCGGGGGATGTGATTAACGTTTATTCCGGCGACACCCTGCTGGGTAGCGTCCCGGTAAGCACCACCGGGGCCTGGAGCTTTACCCTGCCTCAGGCGCTGGACGACGGCACTTATACCCTGACCCTCAGCGCCACCGATCCGGCGGGCAACGAAAGCCTGCGCTCGGATCCGTTCTCGCTGGTGGTGGATACCGTCTCCGCTGCGCCGGTGATCACCGGGGCCAACGATGACGTGGGGCCGGTCACCGGCAACGTGGTCAACGGCGGCGTCACCAACGACAACACCCCAACCCTGTCGGGCAGCGCGGAAGCGGGCAGCAGCGTCGCCATCTATGAAGGCACCAGACTGCTCGGCACCGTGGTCGCCAACGCCAGCGGGATCTGGAGCTTCACCCCAACGGTAGTGCTGGCGGAAGGCGAACACAGCTTTACCGCCATCGCCACCGACACCGCAGGCAACCTCAGCCAGCCTTCCGGAGCCTATACCCTCACCGTCGACATGACCCCACCGGCAACCCCGGTGCTGGTCAGCGTTAGCGACGACGTGGCGGGCAATACCGGCCTGCTGGTCAGCGGGCAGCTCACCAACGATGCCCGTCCGGAACTGACCGGCACCGGCGTGGCGGGCAGCACCGTGCATATCCTCGATAACGGGATCGAGATCGGCACCGCGCTGGTGAACGACACCGGCGGCTGGAGCTTTATCCCGACCAGCGATCTGGCCCAGGGGCCGCACGAACTGCGCGTCAGCGCCACCGATGCGGCGGGTAACGTCTCGGGCACCTCGCCCGCGTTCTCCCTCAGCGTTGATACCGTGGCTCCGCTGGCCCCGGTTCTCAGCAGCGTGGTGGATGACGTCGGGACCCTGACCGGCCCGGTCAACAACGGCGGCATCACCAACGATAACCGGCCAACCTTCAACGGCACCGGCGAGGCGGGCTCGACGATCCACATTCTCGTCGACGGGCAGGAGATCGGCACCGCGGTGGTTAACGCCGCAGGCAGCTGGAGCTTTACGCCTGACACCCTGCTGGAAGACGGGCTGCGCAGCGTGACCCTCACCGCCACCGATCTTGCCGGCAATACCGGTCCGGCCAGCGGGGCCTTTACCCTGACGGTGGACACCCTGGCACCTGCGGCACCGACTATCGTCTCTGCCGCCGATAACGTGGGCACCATCCAGAACCCGCTTACCGTCTCCGGCCAGGTGACGGACGACCCAACCCCAACCCTGTCGGGCCGGGCTGCCGCTAACGCCACCGTGACGGTGTATGACAACGGCGTCTCCCTCGGCACGGTGCAGGCCAGTGCCGCAGGGGACTGGACCTTCACCCCGGGCACCGAACTGGGCAACGGCAGCCACACCTTCACCGCCAGCGCCACCGACGCCGCAGGCAACCTCAGCGAGGCCTCGGCGGGCTTCACGGTGATTGTCGATACCCTGAAACCGGTCGCCCCGGTCATCGCCTTGGCCCAGGACGACGTGGGCACCCTCACCGGCGCCCTGACCAGCGGTCAGCGCACCGATGACACCCTGCCGGTGCTGACCGGTACCAGTGAACCGAACGCCCGGGTGCAGATCTTCGAAGGTCAGACCCTGCTCGGCACCGCTACCGCCGACGGCAGCGGCAACTGGACGCTTGCGCTGACCACGCCGCTCACCAATGCCCAGCACAACTTCACGGCGGTGGCGACGGATGCGGCTGGCAACGTCAGCGATCCGTCCGCCACCTTCACCCTGACGGTGGACACCCTGCCGCCAGCGGTGCCGGTGCTGGTCTCGGTGGTGGATGATGTTGGCACTGTGGTGTCGCTCACCAGCGGCCAGCTGACCAACGACGCCAGACCAACCCTTAGCGGTACGGCGGAAGCGGGCTCGACGGTGAACGTTTACGACGGCGACCAGCTGCTGGGCAGCGTGGTGGCCGACGCCAACAGCGCCTGGAGCTTTACCCCCGCCACGCCGCTGGCCGACGGCCTGCGTAGCCTGACAGTGACCGCCACCGACGCGGTGGGCAACGTCAGCCTGCCGACCCCAGCCTTTAACCTGAACCTTGATGCCACCGCCCCGGGCGCGCCGGTCATCACCTCGGTGGTGGATGACGTTGGCTCAATCCAGGGCCCGGTGCTCAACGGTAACCCGACCAACGACACCCGTCCGACCCTCAACGGCACCGCCGAAGCAGGCGCAACGGTGCGCATCTACGACGGCACCACCCTGGTGGGCCAGGTGACGGCCAACGCCCAGGGTCAATGGACCCTGGCCCAGACCACCACCACGCTGACCGACGGGGTGCATAACTTCACCGCAACGGCGACCGATGCGGCGGGCAACCTCAGCGCGGCCTCGCCGATTACCTCGATCACCGTGGATACCGTCGCGCCGGGAGCGCCGGGCGGCTTCACCGTGCTGAACAGCGGCGGCCAGGTCAACGGTACCGCCGAGGCGGGCAGCACCGTGACCATTCTCGGCACTGACAACGTGACGGTGCTGGGGACCGGCGTCGCGGATGCCAGCGGCAAGTTCAGCATCACGCTCTCCACGCCGCAGGTTAATGCCGAGCTGCTGCACGTCTTTGCCACCGACCGGGCCGGTAACGCCGGGCTGGCGGTGGATCTGCGGATGCCGTACTCGCTGGTGCCGAACCCACCGGTCATCACCAGCGTCAACGACAACGCGGGCAGCATCATCGGCAACCTGCTGAACGGCCAGAGCACGGACGACACCACCCCGACCCTGACCGGGACCGCGCAGCCCTCTTCCACCATCACCCTGTATGACAACAACGTGCTGTTAGCCACGGTGACCACCAACAGCGCCGGGGTCTGGACATACACGCCAACCGTGCCGCTGGGGAATGGCCCGCACGCCTTTACCGCCACCGCCGGCAATGCGGTGGGCACCAGCGCGGTAACGCCACTGAGTTCGATTGTGGTGGATACCGTCGCGCCGGGCACGCCGCAGGGGACCTTCAACGCCGACGGCAGCGTGCTGAGCGGCACCGCGGAAGCGGGCAGCACCATCACCCTGCTGCTGAGCGATAACAGCGTGGTCACCACCACTGCCAACGCCCAGGGCAACTGGAGCTACACCTTCCTCGACAAGCAGTCCGAAGGGGAGCGGATCACGCTTTCGGCCACCGATGCGGCGGGTAACACCTCCGTTACCGGGACGGTGATCGCCCCTAACCTGCCGCTGTCGGCCAGTGACAACGTGGTCGGTCTGGCCCTGACCACCACCGCCACCACCAGCACTGCCCAGTACAGCGACTACGGCGTCCAGCTGGTGGGCGGCGTCGGCAACGTGCTGTCGCTGCTGGGGGAAAACTCTGCCCAGGTGACTTTCACCGTACCGACCGGCGGCAGCGCGGATATGGAGATCAACGCCAGCGCCAGCGGCATCGTGCTCTCCCTGCTCAACACCCTGGAGATCATTGTTCAACGCTGGAACGGCACCACCTGGACCACCGAAGTGGATACCGGCCTGCCGCAGTTCGCTAACCTGCTGACCCTCGGGTCCAGCGGCGTGACCCTGAACCTCACCGGCGTGCCGGGCGGGCAGTATCGCGTTCTGAGCTACAACTCCAACCTGCTGGCGACCGGGTCCTACACCAGCCTCGATGTGGACGTCACGCAAACCACCGCGGGCACCCTCACCGGCGCGCTGGTGAAAAACGGTAACGTCATCACCGACACCGATCCGGTAAGCGGCAGCGACAGCGCCCCGAACGGCACGGTGGTCACCAGCGTCACCAACGCCAACGGCGTCACCGTCAACGTGGCGGCTGGGGCGGCGGGCACCACCATCAACGGGCTGTACGGCACCCTGACCCTGCACGCTGACGGGAGCTATACCTACACCCTGACCAACACCAGCGCCTCGGTGCTGGGCCGGACCGATACCTTCGTCTACAACATCGCCGGGAAAGGGGCTACGGACGACGCCCGCCTGATCATCACCCTCGGCGAAAACACGGTGCGGAACAGCGTGACGGCGGTGGACGATACCGCCTCGCTGACCTTCAACACCCAGGTACAGGCCATCGACTACGGTACCTCGAGCCAGAGCGGCTACACCGTGGTGGGCGTCAATCTGGGCAACGTGCTGAACCTCAACCTGCTGGACGACCGCAGCGAGACCATGAAGTACAGCGTGGCGGAAGGCACCACCCGCACCATGACGATTCAGGGTTCTGTGGGCGGGGTGGCGCTGGCGTCGGTGTTTGATCTCTATATCTACAAGTTCAACCCGGCGACCCAGAGCTATGAGCGGATGCGCACCGAGGCTGGCTGGCTGCGCGCGCCGCTGCTGGGCGGCACCTCGGCACCGCTGACCCTGACCCTGCCGGCGGGGGATTACATCTTCCTGATGAACACCGTCTCGGGGATCACCGCCCTGACCGGCTACCAGATCAACGTGTTGCAGGATCATGTCTACGCCGTCACCAGCACCACCGCCGCCACCACCGGCGACGTGTTGCAGAGTGACATCCTGCCGGCGGGCTCGCATGTCACCCAGGTGAACGGGGTCAACGTGAACGCCACCGGTACCACCCGCATTGAGGGGCAGTACGGCACCCTGACGATCGACGCCGACGGGAAATACACCTACACCCTGCGGGCCGGGGTGGGCGCGGACCACATCAGCACGCCGGACACCTTCGTCTATACCGTCACGGCTCCGAATGGCGATAAGGACACCGCCTCGCTGAACATCACCCCAACGCCGGTAGCCCTGGATGCGGTCAACGACGTCAGCCGCGAGCTGAGCGTCGATGCGACGCACCCGGTGGCGGCCTATCGGGATGATACGGTGGGTAACGCCACCTGGAACGCGGCTCTGCTGGCCTCCACCTCGGGTTCAGGCAGCGGGACGTTTGTGGTGGGGGCCAACACCGCCCTGCACGACGTCGTGCTCCACTTTAACGTCGCTTCCCTGCTGTCGCTGGGCGGTCTGAACGTCAACTGGACCATTAGCGGGCCAGGCGTCACCAGAACGGGATCCTTCAATGGCGGTCTGCTGTTGGGCGGTGTGGCGACCATTAACGTCACCGGTCTGGATCTGGACGCCGGGACCTACACCCTGAGCTTTACCGGGTCGATGGGCCCGCTGGGGTTAGGCCAGATCTCCATCACGCCGTACGTCACCGGGACCACGGTGTTACTCAACAATGAGCTCACCAGCGCGGGCCACACCGTCACCGGCAATATCTTTGACGGCACGGATTCCGGCGGCGTGCTGGATCAGCTCCATTCGGTGGACAGCCGTCTGAGCGTCACCAGCTATACCGGCACCGTCACGACTCTGGATCCGTACACCACCGCTAATGCCACCGCCAACATTCAGGGGCATTACGGCGTGCTGACCATCGGGGTGGATGGCCACTACAGCTACACCCTGAACAGCGGCGTCTCGCTGGCTTCCATGACCACTAAGGAGACCTTTACCTACAAACTGACCGGCGATAACGGCACCACCGATACCGCCACCCTGACCATCAACATGGCACCGAAGTTCGTCAGCTCCGAGCACAGCGATACCTTCACCGGTAGCGCCTATGGCGACACGCTGATTTACCAGGTGCTGAACAACACGGCAGGTAACGGCACGGCGGGCAACGGCAGCAATGACCACTGGACCAACTTCTCGCTGGCACAGGGAGACAAGATCGACATCAGCGATCTGCTGGTGGGCTGGAACGGTAGCAGCGCCACGCTGGGTAACTATCTGCACGTCACCAACAGCAATGGCAATACCGTGATCTCCGTCGATCGAGACGGAGCGGCAAATATTTACACAAATACTACACTGGTAACATTGGATAACGTTCAGACAACCTACGAGGAACTGGTTAACCAACAACATATCATTACCCAATAGCGCTAATAACAAGGCCCGGGCTCACGTCGCCCGGGCCAGACATAATAAAGTTGTTCAGTTTTTTAGGGATAATGCCATGAACAAAGTACCTTGCTGGTGGCTAGGGTGCTGCCTGTTGTCCGGGCAGGCCCTGGCGGCCGACTCGCCTGCGGTCATTAGTTTTGGACAATTACGTGAAAACCAGGAGCTCCCCGCCCTCAATGGACGGGTCGCCCTGCCGACAAGCCAGGCCGCGCCCGGCACCTTAACCCTGGGCGATGCGGTGACGCGCGCCGTCAACTGGCACCCCACCATTCAGGAAGCGGTGGGCAAACTCTACGAACAGATCCAGCAGGTGGATGTTGCCAAATCGAAGTACTACCCGCAGATCAGCGCCGGGATCAACAACGGCTACAGCAACAACTCCAGCGATACCGGCTTTACCCCCTCGGTAGTGCTCTCCCTCTCCCAAATGCTCTATGACTTCGGCAAGGTTTCCAGCCAGGTGCGGGCCGAAGACGCGGGCGTGGTGCAGCAGCAGGCCAACGTCCTGCTGAGCATCGATACCATCGCCCGGGATACCGCCACCGCACTGGTGCAGGTGCAGATGTGGCAGCAGATGGTGGAGACCGCCGAAGAGCAGCTTGAGGCGCTGGGCGGCATCGGCAAACTGACGCGCCAGCGTAACGACGAAGGGGCCACCTCGCTCTCCGACGTGGTGCAGACCGATGCCCGTATCGAAGGGGCACGCGCGCAGCTGATGCAGTATCAGGCCAACCTCGACAGCGCCCGCGCCACGCTGATGAACAACCTCGGCTGGAGCAACCTCAACGCGGTCAGCAACAGCTTCCCGGCTAAACTGGCCCAAAGCTGCGACATCAAAGAGCCGGACGACCGGCTGGTGCCCGCGGTGCTCTCCTCCTGGGCGCAGGCCAACGTGGCCCAGGCCAATCTGGACTACGCCAACGCCCAGATGACCCCCACCATCTCGCTGGAGCCGGAAGTTCGTCACTACATTAACAATCGCTATCCCGGCCACGACACCCTGGATAAGACCCAGTACAACGTGTCGGTCAACGTCGAGATGCCCATCTACCAGGGCGGCGGCCTGAGCGCCCGGCGCAACGCCGCCAGCCATGCGGTGGAGGCAGCCCAGTCCAACGTGCAGCGCACCCGGCTGGACGTGCGGCAGAAGTTGCAGGAGTCGCGCAGCCAGGTGATGAGCCTGATGAGCACCCTGCAGATCCAGTCCCGCCAAGAGACCCTCAGCCAGCGCACCCGTGAACTCTATCAGCAGCAGTATCTGGATCTCGGCTCCCGCCCCCTGCTGGACGTGCTGAACGCCGAGCAGGAGGTCTACCAGGCACGCTTTACCCAGTGGCAGACCGCCGGACAGCTGCACCAGCTGCAGATCAACTGCCTGTATAACACCGGGCGGATGCGCAACGCCTTCGACCTCGAAAACCACACTATTCAGTCAGTGGAGATCCAGCCATGACGCGAGACGATATCCTTCACGAGGAGCCACTGACGCAGGAGGCGCTGGAGCACTGGGCGCAGGCGTTTGGCTATGTCGCCACCCGCTACCGGGTGGCCTGCTCTCCCGGCGCGCTGGTGGCCGGTGCCCCCTGGCTACAGGGTAAAAGCAAAACCCCGGCCCTGACCGGGCTGGCCCGGGAGGCGGGGCTCTCCTTTCGGCTGCTGAATAACGGTCAGGAATCCCTTAACAGCTGGCGGCTGCCGGTGGTGGTGGAGCTGAATGACGGCAAGATCGGGGTGATTGAGCACTTCGACGGCGAAGATATGGTCGACGTCTGCTTCTTTGACGGCAAGGCCCAGACCAACCGCATCTCACTGGCGAAGATGCTACCCGCCATTCATCAGGTGGTGGCCCTGCGTCCGCTGGCAGCGTTAAAAGACAGCCGCGTGGATGCTTATATCTCCAAATATCGCCCGGACTGGCTCTACCGCCTGGTGATGCGCGACCTGCGCCCCTACACCTACGTGATGCTGGCGGCATTGTTCATCAACCTGCTGTCGCTGGCCGGGATTTTGTTCTCGATGCAGGTCTATGACCGGGTGATCCCGGCCCAGTCCTACCCCACCCTCTACGTGCTTACCATCGGGGTGCTGATCGCCACCCTGTTCGGCTTTATCCTGCGGCTCGCCCGCAGCCACATTATGGATCTGCTGGGCAAGCGGGCCGACCTGCGCGTCTCGGACCGGGTGTTCGGCCATGCCCTGCGCTTGCGCAACAGCGCGGTGCCCCGCTCCACCGGCAGCTTTATCTCCCAGCTGCGCGAGCTGGAGCAGATCCGCGAGATGGTCACCTCCTCGACCATCTCGACTATCGTTGACCTGCCCTTCTTCTTCCTGTTTGTCGGCGTGCTGGCGATCATCGCCCCGTCGTTGGCGTGGATCGCCCCGGTGGCGGCGGTGCTGATGGTGCTCCCGGGCCTGCTGTTGCAGAAAAAGCTGGCGGCGCTGGCGAAGCAGGCGGCCCATGAATCGACCCTGCGCAACGCCGTGCTGGTGGAGAGCGTGCAGGGGCTGGAGGATATCAAGCTGATGCAGGCGGAGAACCGCTTCCTGCAACAGTGGAACAGCTACGTGCAGATCACCGCCGAGTCGGGGCTGAAAACCCGCGAACTGACCCAGGGCTTAATCAGCTGGGGGATGACCATTCAGAGCCTGGTCTACACCGCGGTGATCGTGGTGGGCGCGCCGATGGTGATCGAAGGTGAAATGACCACCGGTGCGGTGGTGGCCGCCTCGATGCTGGCCTCGCGGATGATCGCTCCGATGGCGACCCTGTGCGGCGTGCTGGCCCGCTGGCAGCAAGTGAAGGCCGCCAAAGAGGGGCTGGACAATATTATGCAGCTCCCGACCGAGAACCAGCGCGAAGAGACGCCGATCCGCCAGGACGTGCTGCGCGGTCACTACCTGTTCGAGCAGGCGCAGTTTGCCTATGGCGGCGACGTGCAGAACCCGGCCCTGCGCATCAACCGGCTGGAGATCAAACCCGGCGAGCACGTGGCGATCCTCGGACGTAACGGCGCGGGCAAATCGACCCTGCTGCAGGCGATGGTCGGCAGCATGGATCTGGTGGGCGGCGAGCTGCGCCTCGACAACCTCAGCCTGCCCCATCTCGACATGGCGGACGTGCGCCGCAATGTCGGCCTGATGAGCCAGAACGCGCGGCTGTTTTACGGCACCCTGCGGGAAAACATCACCCTCGGGATGCCGCGCGCCACCGACGAAGAGATCTTTGCCGTGCTGGAGATGTGCGGCGCCGCCACCTTCGTGCAGAAGCTGGCGAAGGGGCTGGACCATCCGATCATGGAGAACGGCGTCGGGCTCTCCGGCGGCCAGCGGCAGTCGATTTTGCTGGCGCGCATGTTCCTGCGCGATCCCAACGTCGTCCTGCTGGACGAACCGACCGCCTCGCTGGATGAACACACCGAGCGCGAGTTTATTCAGCGCCTGAGCCAGTGGCTCGGCAACCGGACCCTGATCGTCGCCACCCACCGGGTGCCGATGCTGGAACTGGTGGAGCGCGTGGTGGTGCTGAAAGAGGGGATGCTGGTGATGGATGCGCCGAAAGCCCAGGCGCTGAGCAACAGCCGGATGCAGCAGCAACAGCAGGCGAATGGCCGGGAGTGGAAAAATGAAAATCAATCAGCATGATGCCGCCGCGATGGACGACCTGGATAACGCCCTCGGCTCCGAGAGCGGCTATACCGGGGCCAGAAGCATTGTCATCTTCAGCCTGCTGCTGTTTGTCATCGCCGGGGTGTGGGCGTGGTTCAGCATCCTGGATGAGGTCTCCACCGGCACCGGGAAGGTGATCCCCAGCTCCCGCGAGCAGGTATTGCAGTCCCTCGACGGCGGGATCCTTGCCGAGGTGAAGGTGCATGAGGGGGATCAGGTGCAGGCCGGTCAGGTGCTGGCGCGCCTCGACCCGACCCGCTCAGAATCGAACGTCGGGGAAAGCGCCGCCCGCTACCGGGCGTCGCTGGCCTCCAGCGCCCGTCTGCACGCGGAGGTGAACGATCTGCCGCTCTCCTTCCCGCCCGAGCTGGCGAAATGGACCGATCTGATCGCCGCCGAAACCCGGCTCTATAACTCCCGCCGGGAGCAGCTGGAAGACTCCCGACGCGAGCTGCGCCAGGCGCTGGAGCTGGTCAATGCGGAACTTGCCATCACCCAGCGGCTGGTGAAAACCGGTGCCGCCAGCCACGTTGAAGCCCTGCGGTTGCAGCGCCAGAAGAGCGACCTGGAGCTGAAGCTTACCGACCTGCGCTCGCAGTATTACGTTCAGGCCCGGGAGGCGTTGTCCAAATCCAATGCGGAAGTGGATATGCTCTCGGCGGTGCTGAAGGGGCGTGAAGACTCGGTGACCCGTCTGACCGTCACCTCCCCGGTACGCGGCATCGTGAAGAACATCAAGGTGACCACCATCGGGGGCGTGATCCCGCCGAACGGCGAAATGATGGAGATTGTGCCGGTGGACGATCACCTGCTGATTGAAACCCGCCTCTCGCCGCGCGATATCGCCTTTATTCACCCCGGGCAGAAGGCGCTGGTGAAGATCACCGCCTACGATTACGCCATCTACGGCGGGCTGGACGGCGTGGTGGAGACTATCTCGCCGGACACCATCCAGGATGAGGCAAAACCGGAAGTGTTCTATTACCGGGTGTTTATCCGCACCAGCCAGGATTATCTGGTCAATAAAGCGGGCCGCCACTTCTCCATCGTGCCGGGGATGATTGCCACGGTGGATATCAAAACCGGCGAGAAATCGGTGATGGATTATATGATCAAGCCGTTTAACCGGGCGAAAGAGGCGTTAAGGGAAAGGTAAAGATTGCAACAATGCCGGGTGGCGGCTGCGCCTTACCCGGCCTACAGGATTTCCTGAATTAAATACTCAACGGGAAACTCAATCTCACCGTCATGACAAACCAAATTGCAATTAGAATAAAAAACGCCCCAATATGGGAGGACAATGTCCTGTTAAAAAACTTATCAGGATCTTTTTTAACCAAAATAGCCGCCACCAATCCATCGATAATAATCAGTAGTATTAAGAAAGCCATCAACAGATGGAAAGTAAGATTGGGTAGGGAAAGAAGCGCCCCTAAATCACTCGCGGCAGTGGTAAAGGGTATAAGGGCTAAAGCAAAGGGGGGAAAGAGTGCATTAACTCTTTTTTTCAATGCAGCTTCTTCAATGTTATTTGAAATCGTCTGTTTGAAAATACCCCATCGGTCCCAGTAGGTGAATAGAATCACGATGGTCACCATACCTAAGTTAAGCCAGGCTCTGAATAAACTCATTGCGTTAGCGACTTTATCAGGGTTCTCTGGATAACCAAGGTGTTCGTTTATCCAGGGCTCACATCCCAGATAGGCACATAGCCAGCCAATTAAAATAATTAATAAAGCGCCATTCAAACGACTCAAATTTAAAAACGTCTTCTTTTCACTTTTATTTTCCTGATGAGTAGCTATCGCTTGCGAACACATCTCCGCCTGTTGTACAGGCGCTGCTTTAGCGACAGGAGACCTCTTTGTTGTACTGCCTTGTCTTTCCCATCCTTTTCTCTTGTGCGTCACTTTACTGCTCCCTTAAAAATATTTTAATGATCCTTTCACAGTAATTATTAATCTTCACCTGCCATTTATAGCAGCAACAGGACACAAAGCCGCTGTAAGGCGGCTTAATCATTTTCAACGAAACATTAACGGCAACGATTCGTTAATCTTCTGCGCTGGAGATGCCTCTGGCGTTGCGCGAGGCGCAATAAAATCAGGATTATTGATCGCATTATTGGTAGCCAGATTCAGCGCGCAGTTCATTTCGAACAGGAGGTTCTCTTGGTCAGGCACACTGCTGCTCTGCAAATTTTGCACGCAACGTCTAACCCGTATCAAATTTTCAGCAGTGCGCAGGTTCGCCAGCTTGAACGCCTCCGCGTTCTCACCCAGGGTCTTCATCTGCCCCCGGCTCTCTTCTAGCGCCGTTTCAAGTTTATCTACTTCATTGGAGAGCCGGGAAACCATGATGAAGAGTATGGCGATCCCTACCACGACAGGAACGATTAACCACCATGACAGAAACATGTGCGTAACCCTGGAAGAGAATGAACGTAGTTAAAGTCTTATAGCTGGCTAATTAAGTTCAATAATAGAAATGCATGAGTTTGGTCGTTGCGCGCTCGACGCACTTCGTAGGCCGATGTGATGGACACCTCCCACCTTACGGCATCAGAGTGCCAGACTGAGGTGTTAACTTCAGTTCCCAGGGGGAGGTGTCCACATGAATATTAAACGTATTGGCC
>NZ_JBBCMA010000009.1 GCF_037152535.1 Leclercia sp. AS011 | reverse complement strand
TAAACCGGTGGTTACAGAAGTATTCGGTGGAGCGGTAGTTCAGTCGGTTAGAATACCTGCCTGTCACGCAGGGGGTCGCGGGTTCGAGTCCCGTCCGTTCCGCCACCTATTTAAACTAAGCCTGCTACATTAGCAGGCTTAGTAGTAAGAAATTTAGGGGCGTAGCTCAGTTGGTAGAGCACCGGTCTCCAAAACCGGGTGTCGCGAGTTCGAGTCTCTCCGCCCCTGCCATATAAAGGATCCTTTGCTTCGGCAAAGGATTTTTTTTTGCCTGTCAGAAAGCAAAACCCTCTCTCTGTTGTATCTTAGCGCTGCGTCCCTGCAACATATCCCTTAATCCATCACATTGATTTTAAGCAGATCTTTGATTTGCCCTTGCTTGTCGCTGTTCTGCAGCCAGATGGCATACAGTGGCCTCTGGATCAGAGCTGAATCCGTCACCGTGTACAGGTCGGCTTTCCGGCTGGCCCAGCGCTGTGGCAACCAGGTGCAACCTTTTAGCGATGCAAGCTGCTGGCAGGCTATCTCCGCAGAACTGGTTGTCAGGACCGGCACATCGTCAATGGCAATCAAACCGGCCTCATGCGGCTGAAAATCGGGCCCCCATTCGAGTCGCAGATAGTTCAGGTCGCTTTTCATCGCCGAAGGCTCAGCAGCATAAAGCGCAAGGGTGAACTGTCCGAGGACCTGGCTGCTGAATTCATCCATTTTCGGGGCTTCGGTGGTGATCAGTAGATCCAGCTGGCGTTCATGTAACTGCTTCACCAGCGACTGCCGCTGCGCAATGCGGGCCTCAAACTGCAGCTGTCCGTGAGATCCATACAACCGGCTCAGCCAGGGGCTGAGCATGCATTCCCATAAAGAGGCGCTGGCACCGATGGAAAACTCGTTGTGCTTTGAGGTATGGGCAACCTCTTTGCGCGCGGCCTGCCAGGTATTCATCAGGGTTTCTGCGTAGGGCAGAAGCTTTTCACCTGCTGGCGTTAAGCGAATGTTGTTGCGATGGCGGGTGAAGAGGTTCACCCCAAGCTGATTTTCAAGCTGACGAATACGAAAGCTTACCGCCGACTGCGTCAGATAAAGCGCTTCTGCGGCGCGCCCGAAGTGGCGAGTTCTGCTCACTTCGAGGAAAGTTTTTAGCAATTCCGTATCCACGGTTTTCTCCGCAAAATAATTTGTCGTTATGATTTAAATGTTTTGTTGGACGCTCTGTCAAGCGTAACTAATACTCCGCGCCATAAATAGCTCGGCCAAAGATATAGGAGCGTGTAGGATGGCGGAAAGCTTTACGACGACTAATCGTTTTTTCGACAATAAAAATTATCCACGCGGATTTTCTCGCCATGGTGATTTCACCATCAAAGAAGCACAACTGCTTGAGCGCCACGGTTATGCTTTCAATGAACTGGATTTGGGAAAACGCGAACCCTCCACTGAAGACGAAAAATCGTTTGTTGCCGTCTGCCGTGGCGAGCGTGAGCCGGTAACGGAAGCGGAGCGCGTCTGGATCAAGTATATGGCACGTATCAAACGTCCAAAGCGTTTCCATACCCTGTCTGGTGGTAAACCACAGATGGAAGGTGCGGAAGACTACACCGAATCAGACGATTAAGAAGAAGGGGCTGCGGCCCCTTTTTTCATTCCAGCATCTTTTGCAGGTGCAACAGCAGACGATCGATAGCACGATAACTCAGGGCTTCCTGCAGGTGCCTGCGTCCAATCTTTTCACTCTCTTCCAGATCGGCAATCGTGCGGGCTACCTTTAGCAGTCGTTGCCATGCCCGCACCGACAGGCCGAATCGGGTAAGGGTCTCTTCCAGCCACAGGGCATCCTCTTCCTGAAGTGGGCAAAATCTGCGGATCTCCGCATTATCCAGATGGGCATTGAGTTTGTTCTGCCGCACCCGCTGCCGCTCCTGTGCGGCGAGCACTCTGTTTCGCACCGTAAGGCTGGTTTCTCCTGCTCTGTGCGCCTGGCTTAGCAACCCTGGCGGTGGGAGCGGGATCTCGAGCGATAAATCGAAGCGATCGAGGAACGGGCCCGATAAGCGGCCCAGATAGCGTAGCGTCTGTTCAGGTGAACAACGGTTATGGTTACCCTGGTAGTGTCCCGTTGGGCTGGGATTCATGGCGGCGATAAGCTGGAAGCGAGCCGGATAGCTGATTTTGGCGCGGGTACGGGAGATATTAATCTGCCCCGATTCGATAGGTTCGCGTAAGGCATCCAGCACGCGGCGTTCAAACTCGGGTAACTCGTCCAGAAAGAGAATGCCATTGTGCGCCAGCGAGATCTCTCCCGGCGCGGGGATAGCGCCTCCGCCCACCATGGCCACGAGCGAGGCGCTATGGTGCGGGGCGCGAAAGGGACGCTGACGCCACTGTTTATACATCGATGTGGCATTGACCAGACTGACGATTGCCGCGCTCTCCAGGGCCTCATGGTTGCTGAGCGGCGGCAGTAAGCCATTAAGCCGGCTCGCGAGCATAGTTTTACCGGTGCCGGGTGGACCAATCAGAAGAAGGTTATGCGCGCCTGCCGCGGTGATCTCCAGCGCCCGTTTCCCCTGCTCCTGCCCGATGATATCGCTGATGTCCTGATGGTTATTTTCAACCACAAACGGCGCCTGCACGGGCGCAGCCAGCTCGTGGCGGCCCTCAAGAAAGGCGCAGACTTCCTGCAGGTGCTCTGCTACTAAACAGCCTTTTTGTTCGATAAGGCTGACTTCGGCAGCGTTATCGTTGGCGACAATAATCTCCCGGCCAGCCTGAATGGCCGCCAGGGCACCGGATATCGCGCCAGGAACCCCTCTTAATGCGCCTGTAAGCGCCAGTTCACCTACAAGCTCATATGCGTTTAGTCTGGAAGGGGAGAGCTGCTCAGAGGCGGCGAGAAGCGCAATGGCGATAGGTAAATCATATCGCCCACCTTCTTTGGGTAAATCGGCAGGTGCCAGATTAATGGTGATTTTTTTAGCCGGAAAGGTATAACCGCTATTAATGATTGCGCTGCGTACCCGGTCTCTCGCTTCCTTGACGGTAGTTTCCGGCAGGCCGACCAACGTTAAGCCTGGCAGACCATTACTGAGATGAACTTCAACGGTAATAAGCGGCGCTTTAACGCCTAAGGCAGCGCGGGTGTAAACAACCGACAGTGACATAACGAGCCTCCTTGAAGCGCCACTATGTCACCATGCGGTTCCATTTTTTATCGACAAATTGCGTTTTTACGCGGCCTGTTCCTCAATATTTCTCCGAAATTGTAATCTTTTCATTGCTATGGAAGGCTGCTCGCAAAGCGTCATAAGCCTTACTTCTCAGCCTTTGCGGAGTAGCAAAAAAATGAAAATAATTCATTTTCTATTTTTGTCATAAAAAACAATGATTTTTATCTAAACTATTAGCGTAATAAGAAAGTGAATTATAAAAAAATGTTGTGTTCGTCTCGATATCTGTGATAACTCTTTAGGTATTCCTTCGAACAAGATGCAAAAAGAACAGAAAATGACAGCCCTTCTACGAGTGATTAGCCTGGTCGTGATTAGCGTGGTGGTGATTATTATCCCACCGTGCGGGGCTGCACTTGGACGAGGAAAGGCTTAATAATCAAGCCTTAACGAACTAAGACCCCCGCACCGAAAGGTCCGGGGGTTTTTTTATGACCTTAAAAACATAAGCGAGGAACAGATGATGAGTAGTAGCATAAAATTCTGTTTCTCCCGATTTACGACGGGGAAGTAACTATGAATGGCGCACAGTGGGTAGTACATGCGTTGCGAGCGCAGGGAGTCGATACCATCTTCGGTTACCCGGGCGGCGCAATTATGCCGATTTACGATGCGTTGTATGACGGCGGCGTGGAACATCTGTTGTGCCGACACGAGCAGGGCGCGGCGATGGCGGCCATTGGCTATGCGCGTGCAACCGGGAAAACCGGCGTCTGCATGGCGACTTCCGGACCGGGCGCAACTAACCTCATCACCGGCCTGGCTGACGCGCTGCTCGATTCCGTACCCGTTGTGGCCATCACTGGCCAGGTCGCTTCTCCTTTCATCGGAACCGATGCGTTCCAGGAAGTGGACGTTCTCGGTTTGTCACTGGCTTGTACGAAACACAGCTTCCTCGTGCAATCCCTGGAAGAGCTGCCGCGCGTCATGGCGGAAGCTTTCGAGGTGGCAAACTCAGGCCGTCCTGGCCCGGTTCTGGTTGATATCCCAAAAGATATTCAGATTGCTCTGGGCGATCTGGAGCCGCACTTCTCCACCGTGGAGAATGAGGATGCATTCCCGTTTGCCGAAGTCAGTGAAGCCAGTCAGATGCTGGCCCACGCGCAAAAGCCGATCCTGTATGTGGGCGGCGGTGTCGGGATGGCTCAGGCGGTTCCGGCCCTGCGTGAATTTATCGCTACCACCCAGATGCCAGCAGCCTGCACGTTGAAAGGGCTGGGCGCGGTGGATGCCGACTACCCGTACTATCTCGGCATGCTGGGGATGCACGGCACCAAAGCCGCTAACCTCGCCGTGCAGGAGTGCGACCTGCTGATCGCCGTGGGCGCGCGTTTCGATGACCGCGTAACCGGCAAGTTGAATACCTTCGCACCGAATGCCAACGTCATTCATATGGATATCGACCCGGCAGAGATGAATAAGCTCCGTCAGGCGCACGTGGCCTTGCAGGGCGATCTTAATGCGTTGCTGCCTGCGTTACAGCAACCTTTAGCCATCGATGCGTGGCGTCAACACGCGGCGGAGATGCGCCGTGAACACGCCTGGCGCTATGACCATCCGGGTGACGCCATCTATGCTCCGTTGCTGCTGAAACAGCTGTCAGATCGCAAACCGACGGACAGCGTAGTGACCACCGACGTGGGGCAGCATCAGATGTGGTCAGCCCAGCACATGACCTACACGCGTCCGGAAAACTTCATCACCTCAAGCGGTTTAGGCACCATGGGCTTCGGCTTGCCAGCTGCGGTGGGTGCCCAGGTGGCGCGCCCGGACGATACGGTAATCTGCATCTCCGGTGACGGCTCCTTCATGATGAATGTCCAGGAGCTGGGCACCATCAAGCGTAAGCAGTTGCCGGTGAAAATCGTGCTGCTGGATAACCAACGTTTAGGCATGGTGCGCCAGTGGCAGCAGCTCTTCTTCCAGGAGCGTTACAGCGAAACCACCCTGACCGATAACCCCGATTTCCTTGTTCTGGCCAGCGCCTTCGGCATCCCTGGTCAGCACATCACCCGTAAAGACCAGGTTGAAGCGGCACTTGATGAAATGCTGTCAAGCAAGGGGCCTTACCTGCTTCATGTCTCAATCGACGAACTTGAGAATGTCTGGCCGTTGGTGCCGCCCGGCGCCAGTAACTCACAAATGCTGGAGAAATTATCATGATGCAACATCAGGTCGCCGTGCAGGCTCGCTTCAATCCGGAAACATTAGAACGTGTATTGCGCGTGGTGCGCCATCGTGGGTTCCAGATCTGTTCCATGAACATGGAAACCGCCACCGATGCGCAAAACATAAATATAGAATTGACCGTTGCCAGTCAGCGGCCCGTCGAATTACTGTTTAGCCAGTTGAGCAAACTGGTCGACGTCGCCCGGGTCGATATCCAGCAGCGTGCCGCTACATCACAAACACAACAAATTCGCGCCTGAGCGCAATAGGAAGAAAAATGACGACGAAAAAAGCTGATTTCATTTGGTCCAATGGTGAGATGATTCGCTGGGAGGACGCTAAAGTCCACGTGATGTCCCACGCGCTTCACTACGGTACGTCTGTTTTTGAAGGCATCCGTTGCTACGACTCACACAAAGGCCCGGTGGTGTTCCGCCATCGCGAACACATGCAGCGTCTGCGTGATTCAGCCAAAATTTATCGTTTCCCGGTGTCCCAGAGCGTTGACGAGCTGATGGAAGCTTGCCGCGCTGTACTGCGCAAAAACAACCTGACCAGCGCCTATATCCGTCCTCTGGTATTCGTGGGCGATGTTGGCATGGGCGTTAACCCGCCAGCCGGTTACACCACCGATGTGATCATCGCCGCGTTCCCGTGGGGAGCCTATCTCGGCGCAGAAGCGCTGGAGCAGGGGATCGACGCGATGGTTTCCTCCTGGAACCGTGTAGCACCAAACACTATCCCGACCGCAGCCAAAGCGGGCGGTAATTACCTCTCCTCCCTGCTGGTTGGCAGCGAAGCGCGTCGCCATGGCTATCAGGAAGGTATCGCCCTGGATGTGAATGGCTACATCTCGGAAGGCGCAGGCGAGAACCTGTTCGAAGTGAAAGATGGCATTCTGTTCACCCCGCCATTTACCTCTTCAGCCCTGCCGGGCATCACCCGTGACGCCATCATCAAGCTGGCGCAGGATCTGGGTATCGAAGTGCGCGAGCAGGTACTGTCCCGCGAATCCCTGTACCTGGCCGATGAAGTCTTTATGTCCGGTACCGCAGCAGAAATTACGCCGGTACGCAGCGTTGACGGCATCCAGGTGGGCGAAGGCCGCCGTGGTCCGGTGACCAAACGTATCCAGGAAGCATTCTTTGGCCTCTTTACCGGTGAAACCGAAGATAAATGGGGTTGGTTGGATCAGGTTAATCAATAAGCATAAATATGGGACGGCACGCACCGTCCCATTTACCAGATAGACGGGAGTAAATAACGCATGCCTAAGTACCGTTCCGCCACCACCACTCACGGCCGCAACATGGCGGGTGCCCGCGCGCTGTGGCGCGCCACCGGAATGACCGACGCCGACTTCGGGAAACCGATCATCGCCGTGGTCAACTCTTTTACCCAGTTTGTTCCGGGCCACGTGCACCTGCGCGATCTCGGGAAGCTGGTTGCCGAGCAGATTGAAGCCTCCGGCGGCGTGGCAAAAGAGTTCAACACTATCGCCGTTGATGACGGGATCGCAATGGGGCACGGGGGCATGCTTTATTCACTGCCGTCGCGCGAGCTGATTGCCGACTCGGTGGAGTACATGGTTAACGCCCACTGTGCCGATGCGATGGTCTGCATCTCCAACTGCGACAAAATCACCCCGGGGATGCTGATGGCCTCCCTGCGCCTGAACATTCCGGTGATCTTCGTCTCCGGTGGCCCGATGGAAGCGGGTAAAACCAAGCTTTCCGATAAGATCATCAAGCTCGATCTGGTCGATGCGATGATTCAGGGCGCCGATCCGAAAGTCTCCGACGAGCAGAGCGATCAGGTGGAACGCTCCGCGTGTCCGACCTGCGGCTCCTGCTCCGGGATGTTCACCGCGAACTCCATGAACTGCCTGACCGAAGCGCTGGGGCTGTCTCAGCCGGGCAACGGCTCGCTGCTGGCGACCCACGCCGATCGTAAAGAGCTGTTTATCAACGCCGGTAAACGCATCGTTGAACTGACCAAACGTTACTACGAGCAGGACGATGCCAGCGCACTGCCGCGCAATATCGCCAGCAAAGCAGCGTTTGAAAACGCCATGACCCTGGATATCGCCATGGGCGGTTCCACCAACACCGTTCTGCACCTGCTGGCCGCCGCGCAGGAAGCGGAGATCGATTTCACCATGAGTGATATCGACAAGCTGTCCCGCAAGGTGCCGCAGCTGTGTAAGGTTGCGCCGAGCACGCAGAAATACCATATGGAAGATGTTCACCGCGCCGGTGGCGTGCTGGGGATCCTCGGCGAGCTGGATCGCGCCGGGCTGATGAACCGGGAAGTGAAAAACGTGCTGGGTCTGACGCTGCCGCAGGCCCTGGATCAGTACGACGTGATGCTGACCAAAGATGAATCAGTGAAAAAAATGTTCCGCGCCGGCCCGGCCGGTATTCGCACCACGCAGGCATTCTCGCAGGACTGCCGCTGGGATAGCCTGGATGACGATCGCGCGGAAGGTTGCATTCGCTCGCTGGAAAATGCCTACAGCAAAGACGGCGGACTGGCGGTTCTGTACGGCAACTTCGCGGAAAACGGCTGTATCGTTAAAACCGCAGGTGTGGACGACAGCATCCTGAAATTTACCGGCCCGGCGAAAGTGTACGAAAGCCAGGACGATGCGGTAGAAGCGATCCTCGGCGGCAAAGTGGTTGCTGGTGATGTGGTCGTGATCCGCTACGAAGGACCGAAAGGCGGGCCGGGGATGCAGGAGATGCTCTACCCGACCACCTTCCTGAAATCCATGGGCCTCGGTAAAGCCTGCGCGCTGATCACCGACGGGCGTTTCTCCGGCGGGACTTCCGGTCTCTCTATCGGCCACGTTTCGCCGGAAGCAGCCAGCGGCGGCAATATCGCGATCATTGAAGATGGCGATCTGATTGAAATCGACATTCCGAATCGCGGTATTCAGCTGAAGCTGAGCGACCAGGAGATTGCGGCCCGTCGTGAAGCGCAGGAAGCCCGCGGCGACAAAGCCTGGACGCCAAAAGATCGTCAGCGCGAAGTCTCCTTCGCCCTGCGTGCCTATGCCACCCTTGCCACCAGTGCGGATAAAGGCGCTGTGCGCGATAAATCCAAGCTTGGGGGCTAATGATGGCCGAATCCCAACCCTTATCGTCTGCCCCTGAGGGGGCAGAGTATCTCCGGGCGGTGCTGCGTGCGCCGGTCTATGAAGCGGTGCAGGTAACGCCGCTGCAAAAAATGGACAAGCTGTCGTCACGGCTGGATAACGTCATTCTGGTGAAGCGCGAAGACCGTCAGCCGGTGCACAGCTTCAAGCTGCGCGGTGCCTACGCGATGATGGCCGGGCTGACCGACGAGCAAAAAGCGCGTGGTGTGATCACGGCGTCCGCGGGTAACCATGCTCAGGGCGTGGCGTTTTCTGCTGCGCGACTGGGGTTGAAAGCCCTGATCGTGATGCCGGTTGCTACGGCAGATATCAAAGTCGATGCGGTGCGGGGATTTGGCGGCGAAGTGCTGCTCCACGGTGCCAATTTTGACGAAGCGAAAGCCAAAGCCATCGAGCTGGCGCAGCAGCAGGGTTTCACCTGGGTGCCGCCGTTCGATCACCCGATGGTGATTGCCGGTCAGGGCACGCTGGCGCTGGAGTTACTGCAGCAGGACGCCCATCTCGACCGCATTTTCGTGCCGGTTGGCGGTGGCGGCCTGGCAGCAGGCGTAGCGGTGCTGATCAAGCAGCTGATGCCGCAGATCAAAGTCATTGCCGTGGAAGCGGAAGACTCTGCCTGCCTGAAAGCGGCGCTGGATGCCGGGCATCCGGTGGATCTGCCGCGTGTCGGGCTGTTTGCTGAGGGCGTGGCGGTGAAACGCATCGGGGATGAGACCTTCCGTCTCTGCCAGGAGTATCTCGATGACATCATTACCGTCGACAGCGATGCTATCTGCGCAGCGATGAAAGATCTGTTCGAGGATGTACGTGCGGTGGCGGAACCGTCCGGCGCGCTGGCGCTGGCGGGGATGAAAAAATACATCGCCCAGCACAACATTCGCGGCGAACGTCTGGCCCATGTGCTTTCTGGGGCTAACGTCAACTTCCACGGCCTGCGCTACGTGTCTGAGCGCTGCGAGCTGGGGGAGCAGCGTGAAGCCCTGCTGGCGGTGACCATCCCGGAAGAGAAGGGCAGCTTCCTCAAGTTCTGCCAGCTGCTGGGCGGGCGTTCGGTGACAGAGTTTAACTACCGTTTTGCCGATGCCAAAGATGCCTGCATTTTTGTCGGCGTGCGTCTGAGCCGTGGCCTGGAGGAGCGTAAAGAGATCCTCAACCTGCTGCACAACGGTAGCTACAGCGTGGTCGATCTCTCCGACGATGAGATGGCGAAGCTGCACGTACGCTATATGGTGGGTGGACGTCCGTCGAAGCCGTTACAGGAACGTCTGTTCAGCTTCGAGTTCCCGGAATCACCGGGTGCGCTGCTGAAGTTCCTGCATACTCTCGGCACGCACTGGAACATCTCCCTGTTCCACTACCGCAGCCATGGTACCGACTACGGTCGCGTGCTGGCGGCGTTTGAGCTGGGCGAGCACGAACCGGATTTCGAAACGCGACTCAACGAGCTGGGTTACGACTGTCACGATGAGACCCATAACCCGGCGTTCCGGTTCTTCCTGGCAGGTTAAGCGAATCGTAGGCCGGGTTAGCGCAGTGCCACCCGGCTTTAATGGTTCGGCAATATCTTCCAGAACGCATCAATAAGCGGCTCATGTAGCCGCTTTTTTTGTGCGCAGACGCCAAGTTCAAACGGCGTTTTCTCGTCGCTGCGATCGAGAATCATCACGCGATTACGCACCGGCTCCGGGCTGTTCTCCAGCACCACTTCCGGCAGCAGCGCCACGCCGCAGCCCAGCGCCACCATCGACACCATCGCCTCATGGCCGCTGACCGTGGCGTAAATCGACGGATTGCTGATCTTCTGGCGGCGGAACCACAGCTCAATGCGGCGGCGTACCGGTCCCTGGTCGGCCATGATAAACGGCACCGTTGACCAGTCCGGTTTTTCCACCGACACCTGGTTACGCACCGGGCAGGGCAGCGCCGGGGCGATCAGCACCACCGCCAGATTTTCCAGCATCGAAAACGCCACTGCCCCCGGCAGGGTTTCCGGCTTCCCGGCAATCGCCAGATCCGCTTCGCCCGTCACCACCTTTTCCATTGCGTCGGCCGCATCGCCGGTAGTGAGTTTGATCTCTACCGAAGGATGTTCCGCGCGAAAGCGATCGAGGATGGGCGGCAGGTGGCTATAGGCGGCGGTGACCGAGCAGAAGATATGGAGTTCCCCGGAGAGCGACGGCCCCTGCTGATCGATGGTGTGGCGCAGCTGCTGGTACTGCAGCAGAGTTTGCTGGGCAAAGGTCCGCAACTCTTCTCCGGCTTCGGTGAGCGTCACGGTGCGGTTATCACGCACAAACAGCGGCTGGCCGAGGTCCTCTTCAAGGCGCTGGATCTGGCGCGAGAGCGTGGAGGGGCTGACGTGCATCGCCCGGGCGCTGCGGCCAAAATGACGGCTTTCCGCCAGATGCAGGAACAATTTCAGATCGCGTAAATCCACCGATTCCACTCCAGGGTTTTATATTGCAAAAATTGCAACGTGACGTTGTGAATATATCAATTTCCGCAATAAATTTCCTGTCATATAGTAAGTTCATTCTCGCATAAGCGAACCGAACAATAAGCACGACAACACAATATCACGAGGTATCACCATGGCTAACTACTTCAACACACTGAATCTGCGCCAGCAGCTGGCTCAGCTGGGCAAATGCCGCTTTATGGCGCGCGACGAATTTGCCGATGGCGCAAGCTATCTTCAGGGTAAAAAAGTGGTCATCGTCGGCTGTGGCGCACAGGGTCTGAACCAGGGCCTGAACATGCGTGACTCCGGTCTGGATATCTCCTACGCTCTGCGTAAAGAAGCCATTGCTGAGAAGCGTGCTTCCTGGCGTAAAGCGACCGAAAACGGCTTTAAAGTCGGTACCTACGAAGAGCTGATCCCGCAGGCGGACCTGGTGGTTAACCTGACGCCGGACAAACAGCACTCTGACGTTGTGCGTTCCGTACAGCCGCTGATGAAAGACGGCGCAGCGCTGGGTTACTCTCACGGCTTCAACATCGTTGAAGTGGGCGAGCAGATCCGTAAAGACATCACCGTGGTGATGGTAGCCCCGAAATGCCCAGGTACCGAAGTGCGTGAAGAGTACAAACGTGGCTTCGGTGTACCGACCCTGATCGCGGTTCACCCGGAAAACGATCCGAAAGGCGAAGGCATGGCGATTGCCAAGGCATGGGCAGCAGCCACCGGCGGCCACCGTGCGGGCGTTCTGGAGTCCTCCTTCGTTGCGGAAGTGAAATCTGACCTGATGGGCGAGCAGACTATCCTGTGCGGTATGCTGCAGGCCGGTTCTCTGCTGTGCTTCGACAAGCTGGTGGAAGAAGGCACCGACCCGGCATACGCAGAGAAACTGATCCAGTTCGGCTGGGAAACCATCACCGAAGCGCTGAAGCAGGGCGGTATCACTTTGATGATGGACCGTCTGTCCAACCCGGCGAAACTGCGTGCCTTTGCGCTGTCCGAGCAGCTGAAAACCATCATGGCGCCGCTGTTCCAGAAACACATGGACGACATCATCTCCGGCGAGTTCTCTTCCGGCATGATGGCGGACTGGGCGAACGACGATAAAAACCTGCTGACCTGGCGTGAAGAGACCGGTAAAACCGCGTTCGAAACCGCCGCGCAGTACGATGGCAAAATCAGCGAGCAGGAGTACTTCGATAAAGGCGTTCTGATGATTGCGATGGTGAAAGCGGGCGTTGAGCTGGCCTTCGAAACCATGGTGGATTCCGGCATCATCGAAGAGTCTGCGTACTACGAATCACTGCACGAGCTGCCGCTGATCGCGAACACCATCGCCCGTAAGCGTCTGTATGAAATGAACGTGGTAATTTCTGATACCGCCGAGTACGGTAACTACCTGTTCTCTTACGCCTGCGTACCGCTGCTGAAAGAGTTCATGACCACCCTGCAGACCGGCGACCTGGGTAAAGCGATTACCGAAGGCGCGGTAGATAATGCTCAGCTGCGTGACGTGAACGAAGCGATTCGCGGCCACGAGATCGAGAAAGTAGGCCAGAAGCTGCGTGGCTACATGACCGATATGAAGCGTATTGCCGTAGCGGGTTAAGTAAATTGTCGGGTGGCGGCTACGCCTTACCCGAACTACAAAATCGCAAAATCGTAGGCCCGGTAAGCGTCAGCGCTACCGGGCTTTTTATTAGTTGCGGTACAGCACCTTAATGATGTGGTAACCGAACTGGGTGTGCAGCGGGCCAGTTGGCTCCAGCACCGGGCAGGAGAAGACCACTTTATCGAACGCTGGAACCATCTGGCCCTGACGGAATTCACCTAAGTGGCCGCCTTTTTTACCTGATGGGCAGGTAGAGTGCTTCTTCGCCAGCTTCTCGAAGTCGCCGCCGTTCTTGATCTGCTCCAGAAGCTCCAGAGCCAGTTTCTCTTCTTTTACCAGAATGTGCATTGCTGCCGCTGTTTTCGCCATGATCGTGCCTTGAAGGGTTGAGTAAAATCGGGGCGCAATATACCACGCGTTAGCTACGGTACAGCACCTTAATGATATGGTAGCCAAATTTGGTTTTCACCGGACCGTAAGGCTTCAGCAACGGGCAGCTGAAGACCGCCTGATCGAAGGGCCCCACCATGGCACCCTGCTTAAACTCACCTAAATCGCCGCCATTACGCCCGGAAGGGCATTTCGAGTAGCGCTTCGCCAGATGATCGAAGCTGATACCGCGTTCCAGTTTGGCGAGGATCTCCTGGGCCAGTTTCTCTTCTTTTACCAGAATGTGCAGGGCCGCTGCGGTCTTTTTCATGGGTCTGTTCTCGGGGGGTTATCGCGTTTTCTTCACTTTATCATTAGCCGGTAAATCTGCGCCCGGCTTTCTGCTACAATCCCCACCCCGTTCGAAGATTGAGCAATATTCCCATGCGTTTAAACCCTGGACAACAACAAGCGGTCGAATTCGTTACTGGACCATGCCTGGTGCTGGCAGGGGCGGGTTCCGGTAAAACCCGCGTGATCACCAACAAGATCGCCCACCTGATCCGCGGCTGCGGCTATCAGGCACGCCATATCGCGGCGGTGACCTTTACCAACAAAGCGGCGCGCGAGATGAAAGAGCGTGTCGGGCAGACGTTAGGGCGTAAAGAGGCGCGCGGCCTGATGATCTCCACCTTCCATACCCTGGGGCTGGATATTATTAAGCGCGAATATGCGGCGTTGGGGATGAAGTCGAACTTCTCCCTGTTCGACGATACCGATCAGGTGGCCCTGCTGAAAGAGCTAACCGAAGGGCTGATCGAAGACGACAAAACGGTGCTACAGCAGTTGATCTCGACGATCTCCAACTGGAAAAACGATCTGATGGACCCTGCCCAGGCTGCTGCGAGCGCCAAAGGGGAGCGGGATCGGATCTTCGCCCACTGCTACAGCCTGTACAACGATCATCTCAAAGCCTGCAACGTACTCGATTTCGATGACCTGATCCTGCTGCCCACCTTGCTGCTGCAGCGCAATGAAGAGGTGCGCGAGCGCTGGCAGAACAAGATCCGCTACCTGCTGGTGGATGAATATCAGGACACCAACACCAGCCAGTACGAGCTGGTGAAACTGCTGGTAGGGCAGCGGGCGCGTTTTACCGTGGTGGGTGACGACGATCAGTCGATCTACTCCTGGCGCGGGGCCCGTCCGCAAAACCTGGTCCTGCTGAGTAAAGACTTCCCGGCGCTGCAGGTGATCAAGCTGGAGCAGAACTACCGCTCCTCCGGCCGGATCCTGAAGGCAGCGAACATTCTGATCGCCAATAACCCGCACGTTTTCGAAAAGCGCCTCTTCTCCGAGCTGGGCTATGGCACGGAACTGAAGGTGCTGAGCGCCAATAATGAAGATCACGAAGCCGAACGCGTGGCGGGGGAGCTGATTGCCCATCACTTCGTGAATAAGACCAATTACAAAGATTACGCCATCCTCTATCGCGGGAATCACCAGTCGCGCGTCTTTGAAAAGATGCTGATGCAGAACCGCATTCCGTACAAAATTTCCGGCGGGACGTCGTTCTTCTCGCGCCCGGAAATCAAGGATCTGCTCGCCTACCTGCGCGTGCTGACTAACCCGGATGATGACAGCGCTTTCCTGCGCATCGTGAATACGCCGAAGCGTGAGATTGGCCCGGCAACGCTGCAAAAGCTGGGCGAGTGGGCGATGACGCGCAATAAGAGCCTGCTGAACGCCAGCTTCGATATGGGCCTGAGTCAGACCTTAACCGGACGTGGCTATGAATCGCTGACCCGCTTTACCTACTGGCTGCGCGAGATCCAGCAGTTAAGCGAGCGGGAGCCGATCGCGGCGGTGCGCGATCTGATCCGCGGCATCGACTATGAATCCTGGCTGTTTGAAACCTCCGCCAGCCCGAAAGCGGCAGAAATGCGGATGAAGAACGTCAATACGCTTTTCACCTGGATGACGGAGATGCTTGAAGGTTCCGACATCGACGAGCCGATGACCCTGACCCAGGTTGTCACCCGTTTTACCCTGCGCGATATGATGGAGCGCGGCGAAAGCGAAGAAGAGGCGGATCAGGTGCAGCTGATGACCCTGCACGCCTCGAAAGGGCTGGAGTTCCCCTATGTCTATCTGGTGGGCATGGAAGAGGGCATCCTGCCGCACCAGAGCAGTATCGATGAAGATAACGTCGATGAAGAGCGTCGTCTGGCCTACGTGGGCATTACGCGGGCGCAGAAAGAGCTGACCTTTACGCTGTGTAAAGAGCGCCGTCAGTACGGGGAGCTGGTGCGTCCGGAGCCGAGCCGCTTCCTGCTGGAATTACCTCAGGACGATGTGCTGTGGGAGCAGGAGCGCAAGGTGATTACCGCCGAAGAGCGGATGCACAAAGGCCAGGCCAGTATCGCCAACATTCGCGCGATGATGGAGAAGGCTAAAAACCGCTAGTTTGAAGGCCCGGCAAGCGTGACGCGCCGGGCGTTTGATCGGGATTAGTGTGCTTCCAGGATCCAGTGTACATAGCTCTGCCACTGACACTCCTGCACCAGCATTTCGGCACCCAGCGGATGGTTATCCAGCCAGTTTTCCGGCAGGTTCAGCGTCAGCTTCTCACCTTCCGCCGTCAGGGTCATGGCCGGCAGTAAATCGTCACGCCGACGGCTGGCAAAAAGGATCGCCAGACGCAGCAGGCGGCAGAGATGTTCCGCCACGCGCGGCGGCACCGCATTTTGCTGGTGGAGCGACGAGAGATCGACGGGGTTGGTCTGGTTTAACAGCAGCGTGGCCAACAGCTTCTTCTGCGCCGGGGTATAGCCGGGCAGATCGAGATTGCGTACCAGGTAGGCGGCATGCAGCGGTGCCTGTTTGAAATCGACGCTCAGGCCGATCTCATGCAGCTGGCAGGCGCTAATCAACAGTTCGCGGCTGACAGGCTCAAGGTGCCACTCGTTTTCGACCTGATCGAGGAAACTGACCGCCAGATTCGCGACCCGATGCGCCTGGTCGATATCCACCATAAAGCGACGCTGAATATTGCGCAGCGTATGGTTACGAATGTCCTGATCGACCGCCAGATGCAGCATGCCGTAGACCAGACCTTCCCGCAACGCACCGCCCGCAAGGGTCATGCACTGAATATTCAGTTCGGTGAAAATGGCAATCAGGATCGCCAGACCGCTGGGGAACACCAGCGCGCGCTCCAGAGTCAGCCCTTCAATTTCCAGCTCTTCCAGACGACCACAAAGGATTGCGCGCTGCTTTAACTGCTGCAGTTTTGCCAGCGTAATGCGCTCATCCATCCCCTGCGCCATCATAATTTCCTGCAGCGCCTGGACGGTGCCGGACGCGCCAACGCAGACCTTCCAGCCGTGATAGCGCAGCTCATCCGCCACCGGACGCAGTACTTCGCGGGCGGCTTTTTCCGCATCATCGAAGTTCTCTTGCGCCAGATTGCGATCGGTAAAGTAGCGTTCAAGCCAGGTGACACAGCCCATCGACAGGCTGTTAAGGGAGGTTGCCTGCGCACCGATCCCGGTGACCAGTTCGGTGCTTGCGCCGCCAATATCCACCACCAGACGACGCTCATCGCCGCCCGTGGTGTGCGCCACGCCCTGATAAATCAGGCGGGCTTCTTCTTCACCGCTGATCACCTGCACCGGGCAGCCGAGTATTTCCTGCGCGGTGGCAATAAACTCCCCGGCATTCACCGCCAGACGCAGGGTTGCGGTGGCGACAACACGGATTTGCTGGGGGGGAATATCCTGCAGGCGTTCAGCAAAGAGCCGCAGGCATTGCCAGCCGCGCTCCATGGCTTCAGGGGAGAGATGATTATCCGCACTCAGGCCCGCCGCGAGACGGACCTTGCGCTTAATACGCGTCAGCGTCTGTATACTTCCCGCCACCTCGCGTACAACCAGCATATGAAAACTATTCGAACCTAAATCAATAGCTGCATAGAGCGAGGTGGACCGGAGCATAGTGTTTTAGCCTGAACGACGACGATTACGCGGTGCGCTGTTACGGCGCGGGCCATTGCCGGAACGGGCGCGGGTCAGGCGCTTCGCAGGCGGCAGTTCGCTTAGCAGCGCTTCCGGGTTGTATTTACTCTGCGGAATTGAGTGCCCGATATAGGCCTCGATCGCCGGCAGGTTCAGCGCATACTCTTCGCAGGCGAGGCTGATAGAGTGACCGCTGGCACCTGCACGACCGGTACGGCCGATACGGTGAACGTAATCTTCGCAATCATCCGGCAGGTCGTAGTTGAAGACATGCGTCACCGCCGGAATATGCAGACCACGCGCGGCAACGTCCGTTGCCACCAGAATATCCAGGTCGCCACGGGTGAAATCTTCAAGAATGCGCAGACGTTTTTTCTGTGCCACGTCGCCGGTCAACAGACCCACACGGTGTCCATCCGCAGCCAGATGGCCCCAGATATCTTCACAGCGGTGTTTGGTGTTGGCGAAAACGATGGCGCGATCTGGCCACTCTTCTTCGATCAGCGTTTGCAGTAAACGCATTTTTTCTTCGTTCGACGGGTAGAAGAGCTCTTCTTTAATACGGTGGCCGGTTTTCTGTTCCGGTTCCACTTCAACGTATTCGGCGTTGTTCATCTGTTCGAACGCCAGCTCACGGACGCGGTAAGACAGCGTAGCCGAGAACAGCATGTTCAGACGCTGGTTAGCAGCAGGCATACGACGGAACAGCCAGCGGATATCTTTAATAAAGCCCAGATCGTACATACGATCGGCTTCATCCAGCACCACAACCTGGATCGCGCCGAGGTTAATGTGGTTCTGTTTGGCGTAATCGATCAGGCGACCCGTGGTGCCGATCAGAATATCAACGCCGCTTTCCAGCACTTTCAGCTGTTTGTCGTAACCGTCACCGCCGTAAGCCAGGCCGAGCTTCAGGCCGGTGGTTTGCGCCAGCGGTTCTGCGTCAGCGTGGATCTGTACCGCCAGTTCTCGCGTCGGGGCCATGATCAGCGCGCGCGGCTGGTTAACTTTGCGGTCAGCAATTGCCGGATGAGAAAGTAAATAATGGAACGTTGACGTTAAAAACGCCATCGTTTTGCCGGTACCGGTTTGCGCCTGCCCTGCAACATCGCGACCTGCCAGCGTTAGCGGGAGGGCGAGAGCCTGAATGGGCGTGCAGTTATGAAACCCTTTATTTTCAAGGGCTTCGATCACTTTTGGGTGCAGGGCGAAGTCGGAAAACTTCTGTTCTGTTAAATGTGTTTTGCTCATAGTGTGGTAGAATATCAGCTATCTATTGCTTTACGAAAGCGTATCCGGTGAAATAAAGTCAACCTTTAGTTGGTTAATGCTACATCAACAGGTCGTTGATGGAAGCGAGATCAACGCACCAGGCTTATTCCTGTGGAGTTATATATGAGCGATAAAATTATTCACCTGACTGACGACAGTTTTGACACGGACGTACTTAAAGCTGACGGGCTGACCCTCGTCGATTTCTGGGCTGAATGGTGTGGTCCTTGCAAAATGATCGCCCCGATTCTGGATGAGATCGCTGACGAATATCAGGGCAAACTGACCGTAGCGAAACTGAACATTGACCAGAACCCAGGCACCGCGCCTAAGTATGGCATCCGTGGTATCCCAACCCTGCTGCTGTTCAAAAACGGTGAAGTTGCAGCGACCAAAGTGGGCGCACTGTCCAAAGGTCAACTGAAAGAGTTCCTGGACGCCAACCTGGCGTAAGGTTCTCGTCTGTGCGTCCAGGGTTTCTAAATTGTTTGGATCTCTGGACGCCCGGCTTGAGTCGTGCTAAGTTACCTATGACTTCGTTTTAAACATACCTTGTTGTTTGAATCTTGTTTTACCCGATACTTCCCGTTGTTTCCTTTTAAACAGTGCGTGAAGTGGATAGATTCCGGGCTTGTCACTCAATCCGTCTTGTCGTTTCAGTTCTGTGCTTTCCCTGTGACCAGACAGCGAACAGACATGAGTTGATGGCCGCTAAACAGGCATGGATGACCCTGCCATACCATTCACAAATTAAGTTCGAGTATCACCCCGAGTTTAAGAACCCACACCATTATGAATCTTACCGAATTAAAGAATACGCCGGTTTCTGAGCTGATCACTCTCGGCGAAAATATGGGACTGGAAAACCAGGCTCGTATGCGCAAGCAGGACATCATTTTTGCCATCCTGAAGCAGCACGCAAAGAGTGGCGAAGATATCTTTGGCGACGGTGTGCTGGAGATATTGCAGGACGGATTTGGTTTCCTCCGTTCTGCAGACAGCTCCTACCTCGCCGGTCCTGATGATATCTACGTTTCCCCCAGCCAAATCCGCCGTTTCAACCTCCGCACTGGTGACACCATTTCAGGTAAGATTCGTCCTCCTAAAGAGGGTGAACGCTACTTTGCGCTGTTGAAAGTTAACGAAGTTAACTACGACAAACCAGAAAACTCGCGCAATAAGATCCTGTTTGAAAACTTAACGCCGCTGCACGCGAACTCTCGCCTGCGTATGGAGCGTGGTAACGGGTCTACCGAAGATTTAACCGCTCGCGTTCTGGATCTGGCGTCTCCGATTGGTCGTGGCCAGCGTGGTCTGATTGTGGCACCGCCAAAAGCGGGTAAAACCATGCTGCTGCAGAACATCGCTCAGAGCATCGCTTACAACCACCCAGACTGCGTGCTGATGGTGCTGTTGATTGACGAGCGTCCGGAAGAAGTGACCGAGATGCAGCGTCTGGTTAAAGGTGAAGTTGTCGCCTCGACCTTCGACGAACCAGCATCCCGTCACGTTCAGGTTGCGGAAATGGTTATCGAGAAGGCGAAGCGTCTGGTTGAGCATAAAAAAGACGTTATCATTCTGCTCGACTCCATCACCCGTCTGGCGCGTGCCTACAACACCGTGGTGCCGGCTTCCGGTAAAGTACTGACCGGTGGTGTGGATGCCAACGCCCTGCACCGTCCGAAGCGTTTCTTCGGTGCTGCGCGTAACGTGGAAGAGGGCGGTAGCCTGACCATCATCGCCACCGCGCTGATCGACACCGGTTCGAAGATGGATGAAGTTATTTACGAAGAGTTTAAAGGTACAGGCAACATGGAACTGCACCTCTCGCGTAAAATCGCTGAAAAACGCGTCTTCCCGGCTATCGACTACAACCGTTCCGGTACCCGTAAGGAAGAGCTGCTCACCACTCAGGAAGAGCTGCAGAAAATGTGGATCCTGCGCAAAATTATCCATCCAATGGGTGAAATCGACGCAATGGAGTTCCTCATTAACAAACTGGCGATGACCAAAACTAACGACGATTTCTTCGATATGATGAAGCGCTCGTAAAGTAAATAAAGCGCCGAAACGCCACGTTTTTACGTGGCGTTTTTCTTTTCTGACTTATACGCTGTTAAAGTGCGCTGTAGAATTATTCTGCAGATGGCGAAAATCGGAATGTTCGTCAAAGTAGAAAAGTAATTGTATGAAAAATAAGCAAAGGGACTTGGGTGAGGCCTGCTTTTTCCTTCTGGAGCCGAGCCTTCAAGGTTATACTTCCGGGATTAACATTTGTTGAGAGTATCCATAGTGAATCTACTCACCGCGGTGACTGAGCTAATCAGTATTTTTCTTTTCACCACCTGCTTTTTATTTCTCGCCCGCAAGGCGGCGAAAAGAGTCGGTTTGGTGGATAAGCCCAATTATCGTAAACGCCATCAAGGCTTGATTCCGCTGGTTGGCGGAATTTCTGTTTATGCGGGTATCTGCTTCACCTTCAGTATTGCGGATTACTATATCCCGCATGCGGCGCTCTATCTTTCCTGTGCCGGTGTGCTGGTGCTGGTCGGGGCGCTGGACGACAGATTCGATATCAGCGTGAAATTCCGCGCGGCGGTTCAGGCAGCCATCGGCGTCATCATGATGGTGGTCGGGAAACTCTATCTTAGCAGCCTGGGCTACATCTTCGGGACCTGGGAGATGGTGCTGGGGCCGTTCGGCTACTTCCTGACGCTGTTTGCCGTATGGGCGGCGATTAACGCCTTTAACATGGTGGACGGCATCGACGGCCTGCTGGGTGGTCTTTCCAGCGTCTCGTTCGCCGCAATCGGCATCATCCTGTGGTTCGACGGCCAATACAGCCTGTCGATGTGGTGCTTTGCGATGATTGCCGCCATTCTGCCTTATATCCTCCTCAACCTCGGCGTGCTGGGCCGTCGCTACAAAGTCTTTATGGGCGATGCAGGGAGTACGCTGATTGGTTTTACCGTTATCTGGATCCTGCTGGAAACCACTCAAGGTAATACTCACCCGATTAGCCCGGTGACAGCCCTGTGGATTATTGCCATTCCGCTGATGGATATGGTGGCGATCATGTACCGCCGTTTGCGTAAAGGAATGAGCCCGTTCTCACCAGACCGTCAACATATTCACCACCTCATTATGCGCGCCGGTTTCACCTCCCGTCAGGCATTTGTCTTAATTACTCTGGCCGCTGCGCTGCTGGCCGGTATCGGCGTTGCCGCAGAATATGCCCATTTCATCCCTGAATGGGTAATGTTGGTATTATTCTTGCTAGCTTTCTTCCTGTACGGTTATTGCATTAAGCGCGCATGGAAAGTGGCGCGATTTATTAAACGTGTGAAACGCCGGATGCGTCGAAATAACGGCAATAATCCACCTTTAACCAAGTAAATCGGGACTGTAATGACTCAACCGTTGGCGGGAGCAAAATCAGTGGTAACTGAGAATGAGCTGGATGTTCGTGGCTTGTTCCGCGTGTTGTGGGCGGGCAAGTTTTGGATTGCAGGTATGGCGCTGGGCTTTGCACTTATCGCTCTGGCCTATACCTTTTTCGCCAGACAGGAGTGGAGCGCGACGGCGATTACCGATCGTCCGACGGTGAACATGCTCGGGGGCTTCTACTCTCAGCAACAGTTTCTGCGTAACCTGGATGTAAAAGCGAATCCAACCTCTGCTGAGCAACCCTCGGTCATGGACGAGTCTTACAAAGAGTTCATCATGCAGCTCGCCTCCTGGGATACGCGTCGTGATTTCTGGAACCAGACTGACTATTTCAAACAGCGGATGGTGGGCAACAGCAAGGCGGATGCTGCCCTGCTGGATGAGCTGATCAACAATATTCAGTTCATGGCGGGCGACCCGCTGCGCAACATCAACGACAGCGTCAAGCTGATTGCAGAAACCGCGCCGGATGCCAACAACCTGCTGCGTCAGTACGTTGCTTTCGCCAGCCAGCGAGCGGCCAGCCATCTGAATGATGAGCTGAAAGGGGCCTGGGCGGCGCGTACCGTGCAGATGAAAGCGCAGGTCAAACGTCAGGAAGAGGTGGCGAAAGCGATCTTTACTCGCCGGGTTCATAACATTGAACAGGCGCTGAAGATTGCGGAGAAGAGCAACATCTCCCGCAGCGAAACCGACGTACCGGCCGACGAACTGCCAGATTCTGAAATGTTCCTGCTGGGCCGCCCGATGCTGCAGGCGCGCCTGGAAAATCTGCAGGCCGTAGGCCCGGATGTTGACCTCGACTACGACCAAAACCGCGCCATGCTCACAACCCTCAACGTAGGTCCGACACTGGACCCACGTTTTCAGACCTATCGTTATTTGCGAACACCTGAAGAACCTGTAAAACGCGATAGTCCACGTCGTGCATTCCTGATGATTATGTGGGGGATTGTGGGTGCTTTAATTGGCGCTGGCGTGGCCTTAACCCGTCGTCGCAAAATTTAAGAACGCCATCTACGATGAAGGCTGATGGCCTTCATCGCTTAATCGAAGAGAATCGATGTGAAAGTACTCACTGTCTTTGGTACGAGGCCGGAAGCCATCAAGATGGCGCCTCTGGTTCATGCGCTTGCAAGCGACCCTTATTTTGAGGCGAAAGTTTGCGTTACCGCGCAGCATCGGGAGATGCTGGATCAGGTCCTTAACCTCTTTTCTATTGTTCCCGATTACGACCTCAATATTATGAAGCCGGGACAAGGATTAACCGAAATTACCTGCCGTATTCTGGAAGGGTTAAAACCCATTCTGGAGTCGTTTAAGCCTGATGTCGTGCTGGTGCACGGCGATACGACAACCACTATCGCCACCAGCCTGGCGGCGTTTTACCAGCGTATCCCGGTGGGGCATGTGGAAGCCGGATTGCGTACCGGCGATCTCTCCTCTCCCTGGCCTGAAGAGGCGAACCGCACCCTGACCGGACATCTGGCGATGTATCACTTCGCGCCGACGGAGAACTCCCGTCAGAACCTGCTGCGCGAGAACGTCAAGGACCAGCATATCTTTGTCACCGGCAACACGGTGATCGACGCTCTGATCTGGGTGCGTGACCGGGTGCTGGCGAGCGACACCCTGCGCGGAGAGCTGGCCGAGCGGTATCCGTTCCTGGCGAATGGCAAAAAGATGATTCTGGTCACCGGACACCGTCGGGAAAGCTTTGGTCAGGGCTTCGAGCAAATCTGTCATGCGCTGGCAGAAATCGCAGCACTTAATGAAGATGTGCAGATTGTCTATCCGGTGCACCTCAATCCCAACGTCAGTGAGCCGGTCAACCGCATTCTGGGGCACGTCAAAAACATTATCCTTATTGAGCCGCAGGACTATCTGCCTTTCGTCTGGCTGATGAACCATGCCTGGCTGATCCTGACCGACTCTGGCGGTATTCAGGAAGAGGCGCCTTCACTGGGCAAACCGGTGCTGGTGATGCGTGAAACCACCGAGCGCCCGGAAGCGGTCAAAGCCGGAACGGTGCGGCTGGTGGGCACCGATTCACGACTGATCGTGGAAGAGGTGACGCGCCTGCTGCACGACGAAAAAGAGTATCAGGCCATGAGCCGGGCCCATAATCCGTATGGTGACGGACAGGCCTGTGACCGTATTTTGCATGCACTTAAACACAATCGGGTATCGCTATGAGTTTTACGACCATTTCTGTCATTGGGCTTGGCTACATTGGGCTACCAACGGCGGCGGCATTTGCCTCCCGTCAAAAACAGGTTGTGGGTGTGGACATCAACCAGCATGCGGTTGCGACCATCAACAAAGGTGAAATTCACATTGTCGAGCCGGATCTCGACAAGGTAGTGAAGACAGCCGTTGAGGGAGGATATCTGAAGGCCAGCACCACGCCGGTGGCCGCCGATGCCTACCTGATTGCCGTGCCAACGCCATTCAAAGGCGAGCATGAGCCGGATATGGTGTATGTCGAAGCGGCCGCGAAATCCATCGCCCCGGTGCTGAAAAAAGGCGACCTGGTGATCCTCGAGTCGACCTCCCCGGTGGGGGCCACCGAGCAGATGGCCCAGTGGCTGGCCGAGGCGCGCCCGGATCTGACCTTCCCGCAGCAGGCGGGCGAGCAGGCTGATATCAACGTCGCCTACTGCCCGGAGCGCGTGCTGCCGGGGCAGGTGATGGTTGAACTGATTAAAAACGATCGCGTGATTGGCGGCATGACGCCGGTCTGTTCCGCCCGCGCCAGCGAGCTGTATAACATCTTCCTGGAAGGCGAGTGCGTTGTAACCAACTCCCGTACCGCCGAGATGTGCAAGTTGACGGAAAACAGCTTCCGCGACGTCAATATTGCCTTTGCTAATGAACTGTCGCTGATTTGCGCCGATCAGGGGATTAACGTCTGGGAACTGATTCGTCTGGCGAACCGCCACCCGCGCGTCAATATCCTGCAACCCGGCCCGGGCGTAGGCGGCCACTGTATCGCGGTCGACCCGTGGTTTATCGTGGCGCAGAACCCGCAGCAGGCGCGTCTGATCCGTACGGCCCGTGAAGTAAACGACAGTAAACCGCACTGGGTACTGAATCAGGTTAAAGCCACGGTGGCGGACTACCTGACGCAGAGCGGCAAGCGGGCAAACGAGGTGACCATCGCCTGTTTCGGTCTCGCCTTTAAACCGAACATTGACGATCTGCGTGAAAGCCCGGCGATGGAAATTGCTGAGATGATTGCCGACTGGCACAGCGGTAAAACGCAGGTGGTTGAACCCAATATCCATGAGCTGCCGAAAAAACTGGCCGGTCACTGCACTCTGACACGCGTGGAGGATGCGCTGGCAACCGCCGATGTGCTGGTACTGCTGGTAGATCATAATGAGTTCAAAGCGATCCCGGGCGATGCCGTGCGCCAGGAATTTATCGTTGATACCAAAGGTGTCTGGCGTTGAATCAGCTGCGTGGCGCGTTACAGCCGCTGGAGTGGGAAAGTCAGTTCTTTGCCCTGCCCACGGCCATTGTGCGCCTGTCTGATGACGGCCCACTGCTGGCGGCTGAAGATTTCGCCGCCTGGCAGCGGGTGCAGGCCAAAATTCCGGCCACCCGCACTGACTGGCTGGATGCGCTCCAGCAGCAGGGGTTCAGGCTGGTTGAAGGCGAAGCCGATCTCGCGATCGGGGTGACGCAGCACGCCAGCCCGGGGGCGGAGATCGCCACCGGGAAAGATATCCCGGCGCTGCGCCAGCTGGCCGCGCAGGCCTTTGCCCTGAGCCGCTTTCGCGCGCCGTGGTACGCCCCGGACGACAGCGGTCGCTTCTACGCTCAGTGGATTGAAAATGCGGTAAAAGGCACTTTCGACCATCTCTGCCTGGTGTTCCGCGCGCCGGGTGGCACCATCCAGGGCTTTGTCTCCCTGCGTAAACTGAATGACACCGAGGCGCGCGTCGGCCTGCTGGCCGGGCGCGGTATGGGCGAGCAGTTAATGCAGGCGGCGCTGGCCTGGGCTCAGCAGCAACAGCTTTCTACTTTGCGGGTGGCGACCCAGATGGGCAACACCGCCGCGCTTAAACGTTATATCGCAAGCGGCGGCAACATCGAAACGACCGCTTACTGGCTATACAGGTGACAAGATGATCCCATTTAATGCGCCTCCCGTGGTGGGCACCGAACTCGATTACATGCAGTCTGCAATGGGCAGCGGCAAACTCTGTGGCGATGGCGGCTATACGCGCCGTTGCCAGCAGTGGATGGAGCAGCGTTTTCAGAGTGCTAAAGTCCTGCTGACCCCGTCCTGCACCGCCTCGCTGGAGATGGCAGCCCTGCTGCTGGACATCGGTCCTGGCGATGAAGTGATTATGCCGAGCTATACCTTCGTATCGACCGCCAACGCTTTCGTGCTGCGCGGGGCAAAAATCGTCTTTGTGGATATCCGCCCGGATACCATGAACATCGACGAGACGCTGATTGAAGCGGCGATCACCGACAAGACCCGCGCCATCGTGCCGGTACACTATGCCGGTGTGGCGTGCGAGATGGACACCATCATGGCGCTCGCTAAAAAGCACAACCTGTATGTGGTGGAAGATGCCGCGCAGGGGGTGATGTCCACCTACAAAGGCCGCGCGCTGGGCACTATCGGTCATATTGGCTGCTTTAGCTTCCACGAAACCAAAAACTACACCGCAGGCGGTGAAGGCGGCGCGACCCTGATTAACGATCGCGCCCTGGTGGAGCGGGCGGAGATCATCCGCGAGAAAGGCACCAACCGCAGCCAGTTCTTCCGCGGGCAGGTGGACAAATACACCTGGCGCGATATCGGCTCCAGCTACCTGATGGCGGATCTCCAGGCCGCGTACCTGTGGGCCCAGCTGGAGGCGGCTGACCGCATCAACCAGCAGCGCCTGGCGCTGTGGCAGACCTATTACGATGCGCTGGCCCCGCTGGCGCGCAAAGGTCGTATCGAACTGCCGACCATCCCGGCAGACTGCGTGCATAACGCGCACATGTTCTACATCAAGCTGCGGGATAATGACGATCGCAGCGAGCTGATCGCGTACCTGAAAGAGGCGGAGATCCTGGCGGTGTTCCACTACATCCCGCTGCACTCCAGCCCGGCAGGGGAAGCCTTTGGTCAGTTCGTGGGTGAAGATCGCTTCACCACCAAAGAAAGTGAGCGGTTACTCCGCTTGCCGCTGTTCTACAACCTCGCTGCAGTCAACCAGCGCACGGTCATTAATACCCTGCTGAGTTATTTCGGCTGATATGTCTCTGGCAAAAGCATCGGTGTGGACCGCCGCGTCCACACTCGTCAAGATCGGCGCGGGACTGCTGGTCGTTAAACTGCTGGCGGTCTCATTTGGTCCGGCGGGCGTCGGGCAGGCGGGTAACTTCCGCCAGCTGGTGACCGTCCTGGGCGTTCTGGCCGGGGCGGGTATCTTCAACGGCGTAACCAAGTACGTGGCGCAATATCATGATGATAAGGCGCAATTACGCACGGTAGTCGGGACCTCCTCCGCGATGGTGCTGGGTTTTTCCACCCTGCTGGCGGTGATTTTTTTACTGGCGGCCGCGCCCATCAGCCAGGGGCTGTTTGGCCACACGGGCTATCAGGGCCTGGTGCGGCTGGTGGCGCTGGTGCAGATGGGTATCGCCTGGGCTAACCTGCTGCTGGCACTGATGAAGGGCTTCCGCGATGCTGCCGGCAATGCGCTGGCGCTGATCGTCGGCAGCGTGATTGGGGTGATTGCCTATTACGCCTGCTATCGCCTCGGCGGGTATGAAGGCGCGCTGCTGGGCCTGGCACTGGTCCCCGCGCTGGTAGTGATCCCGGCGGCAATTATGCTAATGCGCAGAGGCACGATCCCGCTGCACTATCTCAGGCCGAAATGGGATAGCCTCCTCGCGGGACAGCTGGGCAAATTTACCCTGATGGCGCTTATCACTTCTGTCACTCTGCCGGTGGCCTATGTGATGATGCGAAACCTGCTGGCGGCGCACTACAGCTGGGATGAGGTGGGGATCTGGCAAGGGGTCAGCAGCATCTCGGATGCCTACCTGCAGTTTATTACCGCCTCCTTTAGCGTCTACCTGCTGCCAACCCTGTCGCGTCTGACCGGGCGTCAGGAGATCACCCGCGAAATACTCCGTTCTCTGCGCTTCGTCTTACCGGCGGTGGCTGTCGCCAGTTTTACCGTCTGGCTGCTGCGCGACGTCGCCATCTGGCTGCTGTTCTCCGACAAATTTATCGCGATGCGCGATCTGTTTGCCTGGCAGCTGGTGGGCGATGTGCTGAAAGTAGGCGCTTACGTCTTTGGCTATCTGGTGATCGCCAAAGCCTCGTTGCGGCTCTATATTCTGGCGGAAATCAGCCAGTTCACCTTGCTGACGGCGTTCTCGCACTGGCTGATCCCCACGCACGGCGCGCTGGGTGCAGCCCAGGCCTATATGGCCACCTACATTGTCTATTTTGCTGCCTGTTGCGGCGTCTTTTTACTTTGGCATAAACGCGCATGACTGCACTGATTCACGTCCTGGGATCGGATATCCCACATCATAACCAGACTGTACTGCGGTTCTTTAACGATGAGCTGGCACCCGGCAGCGCGCTCGCGCGCGAATTTATGGTGGTGGGGAAAGATACCGGCCTGAGCGCCTCCTGCCCGGCACTACAGCTGACCTTCTGGCCGGACAAAGCGTCGCTTGCCAAAGCGGTGATTGCCAGAGCCAAAGCCAATCGTCAGCAGCGTTTCTTTTTCCACGGGCAGTTCAATACCGGCCTGTGGCTGGCGCTACTGAGCGGGGGCATCAGGCCCGCGCAGTTTAACTGGCATATCTGGGGGGCGGATCTGTATGAAGTCTCCCAGGGCTGGAAATTCCGTCTCTTCTATCCCCTGCGCCGCATGGCGCAGGGGCGGGTGGGCTGTATCTTTGCTACCCGCGGCGATCTGAACTATTTCGCCCAACGTCATCCGAACGTCCGCGGCGAGCTGCTCTATTTCCCGACCCGCATGGATCCCGCTCTGAACGGGTTAGCCAGCGACGTGAAGCGCGAGGGCAAGCTGACGATTCTGGTGGGTAATTCCGGGGATCGCAGTAACGAACATATTGCGGCCCTCAAGGCGGTGCATCAGCAGTTTGGCGATACGGTCAACGTGATCGTGCCCATGGGCTATCCTGCTAATAATGCGGCGTACATCGAGGAAGTCCGCCAGAGCGGGCTGGCGCTGTTCAGCCCGGAGAATCTGCAGATCCTCAGCGATAAGCTGGCCTTTGACGACTACCTCGCTTTGCTGCGCCAGTGCGATCTTGGCTACTTCATCTTCGCGCGCCAGCAGGGGATTGGTACGCTGTGTCTGTTGATTCAGGCGGGCGTGCCCTGCGTGCTCAACCGCGACAACCCGTTCTGGCAGGACATGGCGGAGCAGCACATTCCGGTGCTGTTCACCACGGATGACCTGAACGAAGAGGTCGTACGTGAAGCGCAGCGGCAGCTGACGCAGGTGGATAAAAATGCCATCGACTTCTTCAGCCCGAACTACCTCACGCCGTGGCATCAGGCGCTGCGGATCGCCTCAGGGGAGAAAGCATGAGCCAGTTGCAATTTAGCGGCCTGTTGATCATCTGGCTCCTGAGCTCGCTGTTTATCGCCACCCTGACCTGGTTCGAGTTCCGGCGGGTGCGTTTTAACTTCAACGTCTTTTTCTCGCTGCTGTTTCTGCTGACCTTCTACTTTGGCTTCCCGCTGACCAGCGTACTGGTGTTCCGCTTCGACGTGGCCGTCGTACCGCCGGAGATACTGATGCAGGCGCTGCTGTCGGCCACCTGCTTCTACGGGGTCTACTACGTCGCCTATAAGACGCGGCTGAAGCCCGCCAGTTCTGGCGCTGCGCGACGACCACTGTTTACCATGAACCGGGTCGAGACCCACCTGACTTGGGTGATGCTGATGGGGATCGCGCTGATTACCGTCGGTATCTTCTTCATGCACAACGGCTTTTTGCTGTTTAAGCTGCACTCCTACAGCCAGATTTTCTCCAGCGAAGTCTCCGGGGTGGCACTCAAGCGCTTCTTCTACTTCTTCATTCCGGCGATGCTGGTGGTCTATTTTCTGCGCCAGGACGCCCGGGCGTGGCTGTTTTTCCTCGTCAGCACCGTGGCGTTTGGCCTGCTGACCTACATGATTGTCGGCGGCACGCGCGCCAACATCATCATCGCCTTCGCCATCTTCCTGTTTATTGGCATCATTCGCGGCTGGATCTCGCTGTGGATGCTGGCTGCCGCAGGCGTGATGGGGATTGTCGGCATGTTCTGGCTGGCGCTGAAACGCTATGGCATGGACGTCAGCGGCGATGAGGCGTTTTACACCTTCCTGTACCTCACCCGCGATACCTTCTCGCCGTGGGAGAACCTGGCCCTGCTGTTGCAGAACTACGACAAAATCGACTTCCAGGGGCTGGCGCCCATCGTGCGCGATTTTTATGTCTTTATCCCCACCTGGCTGTGGCCGGACAGGCCGGGCGTGGTCCTGAACACCGCCAACTACTTTACCTGGGAAGTGTTAAACAACCACTCCGGGCTGGCGATTTCACCGACGCTGATCGGCTCGCTGGTGGTGATGGGCGGCGGCTGGTTTATCCTGCCGGGGGCGATCGCCGTAGGGCTGATTATCAAATGGTTCGACTGGCTCTATACGCTGGGCAATCAGGAGACCAATCGCTATAAGGCAGCGATTTTGCATAGTTTCTGTTTCGGTGCCATTTTCAATATGATCGTGCTGGCGCGAGAGGGACTGGATTCGTTCGTCTCGCGGGTGGTCTTTTTCATGATGGTTTTTGGCGCCTGTCTGCTGATGGCGAAGCTGCTGTACTGGTTGTTCGACAGCGCCGGGCTGGTGCATAAGCGCGAGCCGGCCAGCGGCAGGACGCTTTCGCGAGTCTGAGTAAGGATAATAATGACTGACAATATCTCTGCGCCGCAGTATGACCTGCGTGGCCTGAAGCTGATCGGCTGGCGTGATATGCAACATGCGCTGGACTACCTCTGCGCCGGGAACGGAGTAAGAACCGGTACGCTGGTGGCCATCAATGCAGAAAAAATGCTTACCATTGAGGATAACGCCCAGGTGCGGGATCTGATTGAGGCGGCAGAATTTAAATACGCTGATGGGATAAGCGTGGTGCGCTCGGTGCGTAAGAAATACCCGGATGCGAACATCTCCCGTGTGGCGGGTGCCGACCTCTGGGAAGCGCTGATGGCCCGGGCGAGCGCAGACGGCACGCCGGTGTTCCTCATCGGCGGTAAACCGGAGATTCTGGCGCAAACTGAGCAGAAGCTGCGTGCCCAATGGCAGGTGAATATCGTCGGTAGCCAGGACGGTTACTTCAGTGCCGATCAGCAGCAGGCACTCTTTGCCCGCATCCGTGACAGCGGGGCGAAGATTGTCACCGTGGCGATGGGTTCCCCGCGTCAGGAGATCCTGATGCGCGACTGCCGTCAGGTCTACCCCGACGCGCTCTATATGGGCGTGGGCGGCACCTATGACGTCTTCACCGGCCATGTGAAGCGTGCGCCAAAGGTCTGGCAGAACCTGGGGCTGGAGTGGCTGTATCGCCTGTTATCCCAGCCGAGCCGCATCACCCGCCAGCTGCGTCTGCTGCGTTATCTCGGCTGGCACTACTCCGGTCGGCTTTAATCTGTTATTTGCAGCGCGATCTGCTGTTCGCGCTGCAACCTGCCTGCAAACCTGCTGCTTTTCTGTGCAATACATTCATTTTTTTAACGCATTATTTGCCATTTCACAAAATTTAAGAAACCATTCCTCCCCGCATTACCGTACCAGGCTGTTTTTGCATCAACCCTTAACATAAAGGGTCCATGTCGCACAGCCTGCGATAGCACATCTGTACCTATAACAATAACCGGCTCAGGCCGGGAGAGTCGCAAGCACAACCGAGGATTTATGGCAGAGAAAAAACCGGAGCTACAGCGTGGGCTGGAAGCTCGTCATATAGAACTTATCGCCCTGGGTGGGACGATTGGCGTCGGCCTGTTTATGGGCTCCGCCAGCACCCTGAAATGGGCCGGGCCGTCGGTCCTGCTGGCGTATATCATCGCCGGGCTGTTCGTCTTCTTTATCATGCGTTCGATGGGCGAAATGCTGTTCCTTGAGCCGGTTGCCGGTTCGTTCGCCGTCTACGCTCACCGCTACATGAGCCCGTTCTTTGGCTACCTCACCGCGTGGTCCTACTGGTTTATGTGGATGGCGGTCGGAATATCAGAGATCACCGCCATCGGGGTCTACGTGCAGTTCTGGTTCCCGGAGATGGCGCAGTGGATACCCGCGCTGATCGCCGTGGGGCTGGTGGCGCTGGCTAACCTCGCGGCCGTGCGTCTGTACGGTGAGATTGAGTTCTGGTTTGCGATGATCAAAGTCACCACCATCATCGTGATGATTGTTATTGGCGTAGGGGTGATCTTCTTCGGCTTTGGCAACGGCGGGCAGGCGATTGGCTTTAGCAATCTGACCGAGCACGGCGGCTTCTTTGCCGGGGGCTGGAAGGGCTTCCTGACCGCGCTTTGTATCGTGGTGGCCTCCTACCAGGGCGTTGAGCTTATCGGTATTACTGCCGGTGAAGCCAAAAACCCACAGGTGACCCTGCGCAGCGCGGTGGGTAAAGTGCTGTGGCGTATCCTGATCTTCTACGTGGGGGCGATTTTCGTCATCGTCACCATCTTCCCGTGGAATGAGATTGGCAGTAACGGCAGCCCGTTCGTGCTGACCTTTGCCAAAATCGGTATTACCGCGGCGGCAGGTATTATCAACTTTGTGGTGCTGACGGCAGCGCTGTCCGGCTGTAACAGCGGCATGTACAGCTGCGGGCGTATGCTCTATGCCCTGGCGAAAAACCGCCAGCTTCCGGCGGCGGTGGGCAAAGTTTCCCGGGCAGGGGTGCCGGTGGCAGGGGTTGCTATCTCGATTGTTATTCTGCTGGTGGGGTCATGCCTGAACTACATCATCCCGAACCCGCAGCGTGTCTTTGTCTACGTGTACAGCGCCAGCGTTCTGCCGGGGATGGTGCCGTGGTTTGTGATCCTGATTAGCCAGCTGCGTTTCCGTCAGGCACATAAAAAAGCGATCGCCAGCCATCCATTCCGCTCCATTCTGTTCCCGTGGGCGAACTATCTCACCATGGCCTTCCTGATCTGCGTGCTGATCGGCATGTACTTCAATGAAGATACCCGCATGTCACTGTATGTCGGGATGATATTTATCGCTGCCGTGAGTGTCGGATATAAGCTTTTTGGCCTTGGACGACATGTCGAAAGGACAAAAACGCAGTAATATGCGGCAAAGTGCGCAAACTGTAATCAAACGCGCATTTATTTTAAAAAAGCACTAGACAGCAGACCGAGACCTCCGTAATATCCAGCCCCGCAACGGCGCTAAGCGCCCGTAGCTCAGCTGGATAGAGCGCTGCCCTCCGGAGGCAGAGGTCTCAGGTTCGAATCCTGTCGGGCGCACCATTTACCCGGTGCTGGAGCTGCGGTGGTCTGTTAAGTAGGCAGAACCGCGTGGAAGTAAAGAATCAAGTAGTGGTGGCTATAGCTCAGTTGGTAGAGCCCTGGATTGTGATTCCAGTTGTCGTGGGTTCGAATCCCATTAGCCACCCCATTATTTAAAGAGTTGTGAATTGCGAAGGTGGCGGAATTGGTAGACGCGCTAGCTTCAGGTGTTAGTGTCCTTAGGATGTGGGGGTTCGAGTCCCCCCCCTCGCACCACGACTTTTAATGAATTGAACTAAAAATTCAAAAAGCAGTACAACGGCGAGTAGCGCAGCTTGGTAGCGCAACTGGTTTGGGACCAGTGGGTCGGAGGTTCGAATCCTCTCTCGCCGACCAATTTTGAACCCCGCTTCGGCGGGGTTTTTTGTTTTCTGTCATTACTTCCCTTTGTTGCTGATTGCCGACAGCGATATTCAGGCCTGTCGTGAATAAGTGACATCTAATTTACTGAAAAATAACAATATATTCCTTTCTGTGCCCTGGTGTCGTTTTCCGGAGACACTTTGCCCGCCATTCAGAGGCATTTTGCCGCCTGATACCTGCCTGAATGACATAATTTCCTTTTATCTTAAAAAGTTGGATATCAGACAACTTCTCTGTGCAAACCTGGCATGTTGCGTGCAATAATATACGTGTAGATGCTCATTCCATCTCTTATGTTCGCCTTAGTGCCTCATAAACACCGGAATGATGCAGAGCCATTTACGGTGCTTATCGTCCACAGACAGATGTCGCTTCGGCCTCATCAAACACCATGGGCATAACGTTGAGTGAAGCACCACAAGTTGTCGAACAGACCTGTTTAACGCCTGCTTTTTAGCAGGCGTTTTTTTATGCCTTATCTGCAGTAGCGCGTCAGGATCCCCACCACCATCAGCAAGGCGCAGCCGGAAACGCCATACAGCGCCTGTAACGGCCCCAGCACGTCAGCCACCATTGCCGTCAGGCAGGTAAAGAGCGACGCACTGGCGGTTTGCCATCGCCATGCCTTGCCGCTGGCAGAGGAGACCTGGCCGGTCTGAAAGCTGCTCAACAGGCTAAACGTGCCCACCGCAAAAACGACATTCGAAGCCAGATGGGCGATAAATACCACCCCCAGCGCCTGGGTCCCCGATAGCAGCGGGATCGTCCCATAGGCAAATAAAAAGAGTCCGAGACAGGTCAGCAGAAGGCGGTTGTGCCCGGCGTAGCGAGGCAGACTCTCTCTGTTCAGCAGCAGCGGGCCGCACAGCTGCCCCATGCTACGGGCAAAGAGCAAGGGCAGGGCCAGTCCGGCGGCATTATCCGGTTCGATCTGCTGCGCCAGCGCAGGCAGCAGCGCCATGGCAGGCGATCCCACGGCGGCGAGGGCGGGGAGCAGTAACAGGCTGCGTTTTTGCAACGGGGCCAGCGCCTGCCAGCGCACCGGCACCGGTTTTTCAGTGTCCGCTGCCTGCTCAGGCGCCAGGGAAGGCAACGCGCTGCCGGCGAGGAGCAGCATCAGCAAAGAGCCGACAAAAGTGAGCGCGTCGATCCCCAGCAGGGCCAGGGCAGGCAGATGATGGAACAGCACCATACCCAGCCCGGTACCCAGCAGCACCTGCGAAGCAAAAATCATCGTCTCCAGGCATGTGGCCGCGGGCAGCTCGGCTTCGGATAATCCCCGTCGGAAGAGCAGGGTCAGTGCGGGCCAGCTCATGCCCGCCAGAAAGGCCTCGGTGGACTGCACCGCCAGCAGGGCCACCATGCTGTGATACTGAATGCCCAGCAGGGGAAACAGCAGGGCGAGCAGACCCAGCCACTCGGTCAGGATCAGCAGGCGGATGGGCGAAAAGCGCATACAGAGCTTCTCCCCGACGAGGCTGCCCAGAAACCCCGGCAGCGTGGCAAACAGATATGCCAGGGTCAGCAAAGAGGCGGGGGCCTGCCAGTCCAGCAGCAGGCCAAAGACCATCACCTGGGTTAAGCCATTCCCTACAGAGGTAAACAGAAAAGCGCAGGCCAGCAGACGCAGCCAGCGATGGCTGCGGAGCGCGCAAAAAAGCGCGTATAAAAGCGTGTTCATGAAACGATCCTTTCAAAAACGAGATAGTCCACACCGCCAGGGCGTGTGCAGGAAAAATGTTTAATGAAAGGAGGTCGTTACATTGGCGGAGGCGGTCTCATGAAGATGATGCAAAGAATGTAGCAAATAAAAAAGGAGGCCGTCAGGCCTCCTTTGCAATTATTGCTGCGGGGGATTGTTCTGCAACGTCAGCAGCAGACCATCGCGACGCATTGCGGCGGCTTCCTCTGGCAGATGCAGCTTGTCCAGGGTGTCCGCCAGCCAGGCGTAGTCAAACGCATCCGGACGCTGTTTTAACGCGGCGCGGAAGGCGAGGCTGGCCTCTTTCCATTCACCATGTCTGGCCAGCGACTGACCGAGGGTGCTCCACAGCAGCGGCCGATCGCCCACGGTTTTGATCTGCTGGCGAAGCATTTTCTCGATCTGCTCCGGGTTATTGGTTTTCAGACGCGGGATCACCATCACCAGACGATCGTCATACTGACGCTTCAGGCCATCAAGAATGATGCTCTGGGCGGTATCATGATCGTCACACTCAATCAGGTGCTCCGCCATCGCCACCTGCAGGGGTACCTGCTGGCGCGTTTTGCGGCTCTGATTCTTCCACCACTCTTTCAGACCATCGCTGCCCTGATCGGCACGCGCCTGGTCCATGAGACCAATCCACGCCTGACGTTGCAGGTTATCGCGCTGCTCATCGTCACCCACGTCAGCTTTTGCCATCGACGGGATGATGTCCAGCAGCGAGCCCCAGGCACCGGTGCGGATATAGGCCTGCTCTGCCAGACGCAGCACCTCCGGATGACGCGGGGCGATCTCCAGCAGGCGATCGACGCCGTGACGGGCGGCATGGTTTTCGTTCCGTGCCAGCTGCAGACGCACCCGGGTGATCTCCACCGGGATCGGATCGTTTTCGGCCAGCTCGGAAGCGCGCTCCAGATGCTGATTGGCGCGCACTTCATCGCCGCGCTGCTGGGCGGCTTCGGCGGCCAGCAGATAGTTCACCACCGGTTGTTCCGCGTGATCGGCGTTCTTCGACATCAGCTTCTCAACCTGCTGATAGTCGCCTTCCGCCAGCTTCAGCAACGCCTGTTCGGTCTGCTTGCGGGCACGGCGGCGCTTGCGGCCAACAAACCAGCTGCGGGTATGGGCCCCGGTACGGAAGATGCGGCGCAGGATCCATTCGATCGCCAGAAACGCCACCATCACCAGGATCAGAATGATCACCAACCCGGTGACGCTGGTTTCAATATTGTAGTTATCGGTCTGGATCAGCACGTAACCCTGATGACCCGCCAGCATAGGACCCAGCACGATCCCGGCGAGCAGCAGTGCGAAGAGTAACAGGACTTTCAACATGATTACTCTCCTTGCGGCGCGCTGTCAGGGGCCGGAGCAGCAGCGGGAGCCTGCTCTGCGGCCACGCCCGGCTGTGCCAGCAGGTTGCGCACGCGCGTCTGCATCAGCTTCTCCAGAATCGGCTGGCTCGCCAGCTTATCCGGGACGTTCATGGTGATGTTCTGTTGGCTCAGCTTGTCCACATCGTCGAGGAAGGCCGTGGTGGTGGCATCGTCGGTATCGTAGTAAGCACGCACCCAGGTCGAGACGTTGTCCAGCGCCTGCTTATAGGTCTCTTCCTGATGGCGAGGAACCGCCTGCGCGGCCACCAGCAGGCGTGAGCGCAGGTTTTCGCGCAGGTAGACGTCCTGATTGGGGGCTAACAGCGGCACGGTGGTTTCATCGCGGCGGCGCACGGTAATAAAGCTGTCCATAAAGTTCTGCCAGCTTTTCTGCAGGTTGATGCGCCACTCGCTCAGTGAGCTGGAGAGTTCGCTGCTGTCGGAGTCCATCGGGGAGTCGTCGTCGTTATTGTCTGCCAGACGCAGGTTATCGATCTGGTTCGACAGCTGATTCACTTTCAGAATGATGCCGTCGTAATCCACCTGCGAGACGGTCGCCAGGCTGGCGATATCTTCGGTGAGGGCACGACGGGCAGTGATGAGGCTCGGGTCGTTCATATCGCCCAGGCTGGCGTCGGCGCTTTTCAGCAGCGCGGCGGCAGTGGTGACATCCTGATCGCTCCACAGCTTACGTCCGGCCAGTTTGACCAGGAAATCTGCCTGCGCCAGCAGCCAGGTTTTGGCGTCGGTGCCGGAAATGGCCGCCACTTTTTGCTGCATTTCATCCAGCTGTTTCGCCAGCTCGGCCTGCTGACGGTTCGCGTCGGCCAGCTGGGCCGCCTGCTGTTTGATCACCCCTTCCAGCTCGGTTTTCTGCGCCTGCTGGGCCTGTTGCAGGGCGGTGACCTGAGTCACCAGCGCGTCGCTGGTGGCGGTCTGATTGGTGGCTTGTTTCTTCACCAGACCGTACAGGCCGATACCTGCAGCCAGCGCGATGGCGATGGCAATCGCGCTTAACGCCAGACTGGTTTTATTGCTGCCATGCTTTTTCTCTGTCGTTTCTGGCTGTGGCGTGGTGTCCACAGTCTCCCTGGTCTCTTCAACCACGGCGGAGGATTTTTCTTGTTCCGTCATTATGGCTTCCCATTATGAGAGTTATTGTAATGCGCGCAGCAGCGCATCGTTGTCGGCGTTATCAGCGATCCGAATATCTTGCCAGCCCAGTTCCCGGGCGAGGTTCGCCAGACGCTCACTGACGACCAGAAGCCGACAGCGGAGTAACCAGTTATCACGATACCATTGCGGGATCAGCGACCAGAGCTGTTGTAGCATTTCGCCGCTGGTCACTACCAGAGTGGTAACGCCGCGAGACTGCCAGCGCATCGCCTCTTCTGCACCGTCATAATGTTTATTACAACGTTGATAACATTCACAAAATGTCACTTCTGCTCCGCGCTCACGCAGCGTATTGCCCAGCAGCTCTCGCCCACCGTTGCCGCGCAAAATCAGAATGCGCTTGCCCGCAACAGTTTGTAATTCAGGTAATTGTAGCAACACTTCGCTGGTTTCCCGATCCAGCGGATAGCGAATGTCTTTGCCGCTTTCGGTATGCAGCGCCAGGGCGGTGGTTCTGCCGATGGCGAAATAGTGCGGTGCATCCGGCCAGCGCTGGCCGTCCTGTTGCAGCCGGGCGTGGGCAAACTCCACGGCGTGTTGTGACAGAGCGAACAGCATGTCATCGGCCTGCAACGCAGCAAGATGGCCAGCGAGCAGGGGAAGTTCCCGGCCCGGGGAGAACTCAATCAGCGGAAAGCTCCACGCCACCTGCCCGAGTGTGCGCAGACGGCTCACTAACTCATCTCCAGCGGGAGAAGGGCGGGTGACGAGAATACTCATGCCGGGGGTTCTCCATTATAGACTTCCGCGAGAATTTCACGGGCACCGTTGTCGAGCAGCTCTTCTGCCAGCGAAATACCCAGCTGTTCTGCATCCTGAGGGTTACCACGGCGTTCGCCGCGCACCATCTGCGAACCGTCCGGCGCGCCAACCAGCGCACGCAGCCACAGTTCGCCAGCAATTAATTCAGCATAGCTGCCAATCGGTACCTGACATCCCCCTTCAAGGCGGGTGTTCATGGCGCGCTCCGCCTTGACGCGAATGACCGTCTCGTCGTGATTGAGCGGTGCCAGCAGCGCATGGGTGCGGCTATCGTTGAGTCGGCACTCAATGCCCACCGCGCCCTGACCGACGGCCGGCAGCGACTGCTCCGGTGGCAACGCCACCTTAATGCGCGACTCCAGGCCCAGGCGTTTCAGACCGGCTACCGCCAGAATGATGGCGTCGTACTCGCCGTTATCGAGCTTGCCGAGACGGGTACCGACGTTACCGCGCAGGGAGCGGATAACCAGATCCGGGCGGGACTCGGCCAGCTGACACTGGCGGCGTAAACTTGACGTGCCAACGATACTGCCCTGCGGCAGGTCATCCAGCGAGTCGTAGCGGTTTGAAACAAAGGCGTCACGCGGATCTTCGCGCTCGCAAATGGTGACCAGGCCCAGCCCCTCGGGGAAATCAACCGGGACGTCCTTCATGGAGTGGACCGCGATATCGGCGCGATCCTCAAGCAGTGCCAGCTCCAGCTCTTTCACGAACAGGCCTTTGCCGCCCACTTTCGCCAGCGGTGTATCAAGAATGACATCGCCACGCGTTACCATCGGTACCAGCTCAACACGCAAGCCTTCATGGCAGGCTTCGAGGCGCTGCTTAACGTAATGTGCCTGCCAGAGCGCGAGAGGGCTTTGGCGTGTGGCAATTCTTAAAACATTGTCTAACATGCTTGTTACCGTCTTAATCATCTACTGACCATCCTAACATTGTTGTCCTGGGAGTGTCAGGTTTACGGACGTTGAGGGGTCAGGACAGGGCAGGGATAGAGGTTGCCTGCTGCCGTATTCAGGAATTTACACGTACAGAACGGTGCTACACTTGTATGTAGCGCATCTTTCTTTACGGTCAAACGGCAAGGTGTTAAATTGATCACGTTTTAGACCATTTTTTCGTCTCCGAGACCAGAAAGATAAGGGCGAAAAAGGGCGACGGTTACTTTCGAAATACTGTGAACGCGTAATCCTCGGTCCTGGTGAGGATTAATGCCTTCTGAACATCAGGCGATACGTCTTGTACCTCTATATTGAGACTCTGAAACAGAGACTGGATGCCATCAACCAACTGCGTGTCGATCGCGCGCTTGCGGCGATGGGCCCTGCATTCCAGCAGGTTTACAGTCTTCTGCCGACATTGTTGCACTATCACCACCCACTGATGCCGGGTTACCTCGACGGTAACGTTCCCAAGGGCATCTGCCTTTACACGCCTGATGAAACCCAAGAACACTACCTGAAAGAGCTGGAGCTCTACCGTGGCATGCCGCCGCAGGTATCCCCGAAAGGCGAACTGCCGATCACCGGCGTCTACACCATGGGCAGTACCTCTTCGGTTGGGCAAAGCTGTTCTTCGGACCTGGATATCTGGGTCTGCCATCAGTCGTGGCTCGATAACGACGAGCGTCAGCTGCTGCAGCGTAAATGCAGCCTGCTGGAGAGCTGGGCCGCCTCGCTCGGCGTGGAAGTGAGTTTCTTCCTGATTGATGAAAACCGTTTCCGCCATAATGAAAGCGGCAGTCTGGGTGGTGAAGACTGCGGCTCGACGCAGCACATCTTATTGCTGGATGAGTTTTACCGTACCGCCGTGCGCCTGGCCGGGAAGCGTATTCTCTGGAGTATGGTGCCGTGCGATGAAGAAGAGCATTACGACGATTACGTCATGAAGCTCTACGCCCAGGGGGTCCTGACGCCAAACGAGTGGCTGGATCTGGGTGGCTTGAGCTCCCTCTCCGCCGAAGAGTATTTCGGCGCAAGCCTGTGGCAGCTGTATAAAAGTATTGATTCCCCGTACAAAGCGGTGCTCAAAACCCTGCTGCTTGAAGCCTACTCGTGGGAATACCCAACGCCGCGTCTGCTGGCGAAAGACATTAAACAGCGTCTGCATGATGGCGAGATCGTCTCTTTCGGTCTTGATGCCTACTGCATGATGCTCGAGCGCGTCACCGAATACCTGAAAGCCATCGACGATCCGACCCGTCTCGACCTGGTCCGTCGATGTTTCTATCTCAAAGTCTGTGAGAAGCTCAGCCGCGAACGCGCATGCGTCGGCTGGCGTCGTGAAGTGCTCAGTCAGTTAGTCAAAGAGTGGGGATGGGACGAAGAGCGTCTGTCGATGCTCGATAATCGCGCCAACTGGAAGATCGATCAGGTGCGTGAAGCGCACAACGAGCTGCTCGATGCCATGATGCAGAGCTACCGTAACCTGATCCGCTTTGCCCGTCGTAACAACCTCAGCGTTTCCGCCAGCCCGCAGGATATCGGGGTGCTGACCCGTAAGCTGTACGCCGCGTTTGAAGCGCTGCCGGGTAAAGTGACCCTGGTAAACCCACAGATTTCGCCGGACCTGTCTGAACCGAACCTGACCTTTATCTATGTGCCGCCGGGTCGCGCCAACCGCACCGGGTGGTATCTGTACAACCGTGCGCCGAGCATGGACTCGATCATCAGCCATCAGCCGCTGGAATATAACCGCTATCTGAACAAGCTGGTGGCCTGGGCCTGGTTTAACGGACTGCTCACGTCACGTACCCGTCTGTTTATTAAGGGCAACGAGATCGTCGATCTCGCCAAACTGCAGGAGATGGTGGCGGATGTCTCGCACCACTTCCCGCTGCGTCTGCCGGCTCCTACGCCGAAAGCGCTCTACAGCCCGTGTGAAATTCGCCATCTGGCGATTATCGTTAACCTGGAATATGACCCGACGGCGGCGTTCCGCAATCAGGTGGTGCATTTCGATTTCCGTAAGCTGGATGTGTTCAGCTTTGGCGAGCAGCAAAACTGCCTGGTGGGCAGCGTCGATCTGCTCTACCGCAACTCGTGGAACGAAGTGCGTACTCTGCACTTCAACGGCGAACAGGCGATGATCGAAGCGCTGAAAACTATTCTCGGCAAGATGCACCAGGATGCTGCTCCGCCGGACAGCGTCGAGGTCTTCTGCTACAGCCAGCATCTGCGTGGCCTGATCCGTACCCGCGTGCAGCAGCTGGTCTCCGAGTGTATCGATCTGCGCCTCTCCAGCACCCGTCAGGAAACCGGGCGCTTCAAAGCGCTGCGCGTCTCCGGGCAGACCTGGGGCCTGTTCTTTGAGCGTCTGAACGTGTCGGTGCAGAAGCTGGAAAACGCCATTGAGTTCTACGGTGCCATCTCACACAACAAACTGCACGGTCTCTCGGTGCAGGTGGAAACCAACCACGTCAAACTGCCGCAGGTGGTGGATGGTTTTGCCAGCGAAGGGATTATTCAGTTCTTCTTTGAAGAGTCGGGGGACGATGCCGGTTTCAATATCTATATCCTTGATGAAACCAACCGCGCCGAGGTGTATCACCACTGTGAAGGCAGCAAAGAGGAGCTGGTGCGCGACGTCAGCCGCTTCTACTCGTCCTCACACGACCGCTTCACTTATGGTTCCAGTTTTATCAACTTCAACCTGCCGCAGTTCTACCAGATTGTGAAGGTCGATGGCCGTGCGCAGGTGATCCCGTTCCGCACCCAGGTGATTGCCGCCGCACCGGCTAACCAGGACGCCAGTACCCCGCTGTTGCAGCAGTATTTCTCCTGAGCCGTTGTAGGCCCGGTAAGCGCAAGCGTCACCGGGCAATAAACCTCAACTGAATTTCACCTCTTCACCCGCCTGGGCGGTCGCGGCCTGTTCCAGCAGATCCCAGAACCTTTCACCGCTGCGATCGCAAATCCACTCATCGCCCTTGAGGTCGAAATGGTAGCCGCCCTGTTTGGTGGCCAGCCACACCTGGTGAAGCGGTTCCTGGCGGTTAATAATGATCTTGCTGCCGTTTTCAAAGCTGATGGTCAGCACACCGCCGTTGATTTCACAATCGATGTCGCTGTCGCCATCCCAGTCGTCAAGGCGCTCTTCGATGGTTTGCCACAGGTTATCGGCGAGGCGATGGAATTCACTGTCATTCATGGTTCTGTTCCTGTTTTTCGTGATGGCGGCAGTATAACGCTAAATAATTCCGGTTGCAGGTTAGCGGCAAACTCTTGCTTTTGTGCCTTCTCCTGCGATGATAGAAAACAGAAAGCATGAACTTACAGGCAACCTGATAATGAAAAACGTTTTTGGAACGCTTGCCGTTCTCCTCGCACTGTTCAGCCTGAGTGGCTGTGGTCTGAAAGGGCCGCTCTATTTCCCACCGGCAGATAAAACCGCGCCGCCACCAACCAAAAAAGTGCAAAGCCCGGTGCAAACCACCCTGCCAGATCGTAACGACCGCGGCGATAATGGCGGCCCAAGCCAGGTGAATTACTGACGCGCGTTGCGAACCGCGCAATGGAGTAAATAATGCAGTTCTCTAAAATGCATGGCCTTGGCAATGATTTTATGGTCGTCGACGCGGTAACGCAGAATGTCTTCTTTTCTCCGGAGCTGATCCGCCGTCTGGCCGATCGGCACCTCGGGGTCGGCTTTGATCAGCTGCTGGTGGTTGAGCCGCCTTACGATCCGGATCTCGATTTTCACTACCGCATCTTTAATGCCGATGGCAGCGAAGTCTCCCAGTGTGGCAACGGCGCGCGCTGCTTTGCCCGCTTTGTTCGTCTGAAGGGGCTGACCAACAAGCGCGATATTCGCGTCAGCACCGCCAATGGGCGGATGGTGCTGAGCGTCACCGACGACGAGCTGGTGCGGGTCAACATGGGCGAGCCGAACTTCGAGCCGTCGCAGGTGCCGTTTCGCGCTAACAAAGCGGAAAAGACCTATATCATGCGCGTCGCGGAACAGACAGTCTTGTGCGGCGTGGTCTCTATGGGGAACCCGCACTGCGTGATTCAGGTTGATGACGTCGCGACCGCGCCCGTTGAGACGCTCGGTCCGGTGCTGGAAAGTCATGAACGTTTCCCTGAGCGCGCCAATATTGGATTTATGCAGGTCATCACTCGCGATCACATCCGTCTGCGCGTCTATGAACGCGGAGCAGGTGAAACACAGGCGTGCGGCAGCGGTGCCTGCGCAGCCGTCGCGGTGGGAATTGCACAGGGTTTACTGGCGGAAGAGGTTCGCGTGGATTTACCAGGCGGCCGTCTTGATATCGCCTGGAAAGGCCCGGGTCAGCCTCTGTATATGACGGGCCCGGCGACACAAGTCTACGACGGGTTTATCCATCTATGAAACAACCAGGAGAAGAACTGCAGGAAACGCTGACGGAGATGGACGACCGGGCGGTTGTTGATTATCTGCTGCGCCATCCTGAGTTTTTCATTCGCAATGCCCGCGTGGTTGAAGCGATGCGCGTGCCGCATCCGATCCGCGGAACGGTCTCGCTGGTCGAATGGCATATGGCGCGCGCGCGTAACCATATCAACCATCTGGAAGAGAACATCTCGCTGCTGATGGAGCAGGCCACCAGTAATGAAGGTCTGTTCTATCGTCTGCTGCACCTGCAGTCGCGGCTGGCCTCGGCCAGCAGCCTGGACGAATTTCTGCTGCGTCTGCATCGCTGGGCGCGGGAGCTGGGTCTGGCCGGGGCAACCCTGCGCCTGTTCCCGGACCGCTGGCGCATTGGCGCGCCCTCCAGCTTTACCCATCTGGCGCTATCGCGGCAGGCGTTTGAGCCACTGCGCATTCAGCGCATGGGATGCGAGAACCACTATCTTGGGCCGCTGCATGGCCCGGAGCTGCTGGTGGTTCTGCCGGAGGCCAAAGCCATAGGTTCAGTGGCAATGTCGCTGATGGGACGCGACGGCGATCTCGGGGTGATACTGTTCACCAGCCGCGATCCGCAACACTATCAGCAGGGACAAGGAACGCAGCTGATCCAGGAGATCGCGCAGATGCTGCCCGAGCTGCTGGAACGCTGGATTGAACGCGTATGACGGATGCTCTGCTGGCACCTGCCGTCACGCGTTTTCTGCGCTATCTGGGCGTTGAGCGCCAGCTCAGCCCGATCACCCTGCTCAACTACCAGCGTCAGCTTGATGCCATCATGCAGCTTGCCGGAGAGATCGGCCTGACGAGCTGGCAGCAATGTGATGCCGCCACGGTGCGAACCTTTGCCGTGCGCAGCCGCCGGAAAGGGCTGGGTCCTGCCAGCCTCGCGCTGCGTCTTTCCGCGCTGCGCAGCTTCTTTGACTGGCTGGTTAGCCAGGGCGAACTCAACGCCAACCCGGCGAAAGGGATCGCCGCGCCGAAAGCGCCGCGCTACCTGCCCAAAAATATCGATGTCGATGACGTTAACCGCCTGCTGGATATCGATCTCAACGATCCGCTGGCGGTACGGGATCGGGCGATGCTGGAGGTGATGTATGGGGCGGGACTGCGTCTTTCCGAGCTGGTGAACCTCGATATCAAACACCTCGATCTCGACACCGGCGAAGTATGGGTGATGGGCAAAGGCAGCAAAGAGCGCCGCCTGCCCATTGGCCGCAACGCCGTGGCGTGGATTGAACACTGGCTCGATCTGCGCGGCCTGTTCGGCACTGAAGAGGATGCGCTGTTCCTCTCGAAGCTCGGGAAGCGGATCTCGGCGCGTAACGTGCAAAAACGTTTTGCCGAATGGGGGATCAAGCAGGGGCTGAACAGCCATGTTCATCCGCATAAACTGCGCCACTCCTTCGCCACGCACATGCTGGAGTCCAGCGGCGATCTGCGCGGCGTGCAGGAGCTGCTGGGCCACGCCAATTTGTCCACCACCCAGATCTATACCCATCTTGATTTTCAACACCTTGCCTCGGTGTACGACGCGGCGCATCCACGCGCCAAACGGGGGAAATAATGCGTTTTTATCGTCCATTAGGCCACATCTCAGCACTGACGTTCGACCTTGATGACACCCTTTATGACAACCGCGAAGTGATCCTGCGAACCGAGCAGGAAGCGCTGGCGTTTGTGCAAAACTACCATCCGGCGTTAAAGACGCTGGAGAATAAAGAGTTTCACCGCCTGCGCCAGGCGTTACGGCAAACCGAGCCGGAAATCTATCATGACGTCACCGAGTGGCGTCGCCGTGCCGTTGAGCAGGCGATGCTTAATGCCGGCCTGACCGCTGCCGAAGCCGCCCTTGGCGCAGAAGCCTCGATGGCGCACTTCGCCCAATGGCGCAGCCGCATCGACGTACCCCAGGAGACCCACGACACGCTGGCGAAACTGGGTGAAAAGTGGCCGCTGGTGGCCATCACCAACGGCAATGCCCAGCCGGAGCTGTTTGGCCTGGGCGACTACTTCGAGTTTGTGCTGCGCGCAGGCCCGCACGGGCGCTCCAAGCCGTTCAACGATATGTACCATCTGGCGGCGGAGAAGCTCGACCTGCCGCTGGGTGAGATCCTGCACGTGGGCGATGACCTGACCACCGACGTCGCTGGCGCGATCCGCTGCGGGATGCAGGCCTGCTGGATCAAGCCGGAAAAGGCCGATCTGATGCAGACCGCCGACAGCCGCCTGCTGCCGCACATCGAAATTTCACGGTTGGCATCCCTCACCACGCTGATATAATCACCAGTAGTTCTGTATAAATTAACAGTGTATCCGGCGGCTAATGGCCGCCGGATGACCTCTTTGTGGCGGTGCCCAATGGACGTTTCTTACCTGCTCGACAGCCTTAATGACAAACAGCGTGACGCGGTTGCCGCGACGCGCACCAATATGCTGGTGCTGGCAGGGGCGGGCAGTGGTAAGACACGCGTGCTGGTACACCGCATCGCCTGGCTGCAAAGCGTGGAGAACTGCTCGCCGTACTCGATTATGGCGGTGACCTTCACCAACAAAGCGGCGGCCGAGATGCGCCACCGTATCGCCCAGCTGATGGGCACCAGCCAGGGCGGCATGTGGGTTGGCACCTTTCACGGGCTGGCGCACCGCCTGCTGCGTGCGCACCATCTGGATGCCGGGCTGCCACAAGATTTCCAGATCCTCGACAGCGAAGACCAGCTGCGTCTGCTGAAGCGCCTGATCAAGGCCATGAACCTCGACGAGAAGCAGTGGCCGCCGCGTCAGGCCATGTGGTACATCAACAGCCAGAAAGACGAAGGGCTGCGCCCGCACCATATCCAGAGCTTTGGCAACCCGATTGAGCAGACCTGGCAGAAGGTCTATCAGGCCTATCAGGAGGCCTGCGATCGCGCCGGGCTGGTGGATTTCGCCGAGCTGCTGCTGCGTGCCCATGAGCTGTGGCTTAACAAGCCGCATATCCTGCAGCACTACCGCGAACGCTTTACCAACATCCTCGTGGACGAATTCCAGGATACCAACAACATTCAGTACGCGTGGATCCGCCTGCTGGCGGGCGACTCCAGCAAGGTGATGATTGTCGGCGATGACGATCAGTCGATCTACGGCTGGCGCGGCGCCCAGGTAGAAAACATCCAGCGTTTCCTGAAGGACTTCCCGGGTGCCGAGACCATCCGCCTTGAGCAGAACTACCGCTCCACCAACAACATTCTGAGCGCGGCCAACGCCCTGATTGAAAACAACAACGGGCGTCTGGGTAAAAAGCTGTGGACCGAGGGCATCGACGGTGAGCCGATCTCGCTCTACTGCGCCTTTAACGAGCTGGACGAAGCCCGCTTCGTGGTCAACCGGATCAAAACCTGGCAGGACAACGGCGGCGCGCTGGAGAAGTGCGCCATTCTCTACCGCAGCAACGCCCAGTCGCGCGTGCTGGAAGAGGCGCTGCTGCAGGCCAGTATGCCGTACCGCATCTATGGCGGGATGCGCTTCTTCGAACGCCAGGAAATCAAAGACGCGCTCTCCTATCTGCGCCTGATTGCCAACCGTAACGACGACGCGGCCTTTGAGCGCGTGGTGAATACGCCTACGCGCGGCATCGGCGATCGCACCCTCGACGTGGTGCGCCAGACCTCCCGGGATCGCCAGCTGACCTTGTGGCAGGCGTGCCGCGAGCTGCTGCAGGAAAAAGCCCTCGCCGGTCGTGCGGCCAGCGCCTTACAGCGTTTCCTGGAGCTGATCGAAGCCCTGGCGCAGGAAACCGCCGACATGCCGCTGCACGTGCAGACTGATCGGGTCATCAAAGACTCCGGCCTGCGCATGATGTACGAGCAGGAGAAGGGCGAGAAGGGCCAGACCCGTATCGAGAACTTAGAGGAGCTGGTGACGGCAACGCGCCAGTTCAGCTACAACGACGAAGACGAAGACCTGATGCCGCTGCAGGCATTCCTGTCCCATGCCGCGCTGGAGGCGGGCGAAGGGCAGGCTGACACCTGGCAGGACGCCGTCCAGCTGATGACCCTGCACTCGGCCAAAGGGCTGGAGTTCCCGCAGGTGTTTATCGTCGGCATGGAGGAGGGGATGTTCCCGAGCCAGATGTCGCTGGATGAGGGTGGCCGTCTGGAAGAGGAGCGTCGTCTGGCCTACGTCGGCGTGACCCGCGCGATGCAGAAACTCACCCTGACCTATGCGGAAACCCGCCGTCTGTACGGGAAAGAGGTTTACCACCGGCCGTCGCGTTTTATTGGCGAACTGCCGGAAGAGTGCGTGGAAGAGGTGCGTTTGCGGGCCAGCATCAGCCGTCCGGTGAGCCATCAGCGCCTGGGTGCGCCGATCTCGGAAAACGACAGCGGATTCAAACTCGGCCAGCGTGTGCGTCACGCCAAATTCGGCGAAGGCACTATTGTGAACCTGGAAGGCAGCGGAGAACACAGTCGCCTGCAGGTGGCGTTCCAGGGGCAGGGGATCAAATGGCTGGTGGCTGCTTACGCGAGGCTGGAGACGGTGTGAAGGTTTGCGCCGTAACGGCGCAAACAGATTATTTCGGCTGGCACTTAAAGCTGGTGTAGGTCGGCTTTTCCAGCGGATTGAGATTGGGCATCATCATGGTGTTGCACGTAAATTGACGCCCTTTCGCAGTGACAGCGTCGTACGTTACGGTGCTACCGCCAAGCGCGCTTGGCTTACCTTTTACCACATTCGAAATGGTCACTTCATCGGTTGAGGCCAGGCCTAATTCGTTGGACGTGGCCTGCTGCAGGATCATCATATCAGGCGCGCCGGTTGCGCATCCCGCCAGGGTAAAACAGAGTGCGGACGTCAGAAAAATCTTCCTCATTTTCAATTCCTTCCTTTGAGTTGACAGAAATGTCCTAAAAGATGGTAATAAATAACGCAAAAACCATACAGAGTGAGCGGAATAAATCAGAATTTATAAAGATTAACGGGGAAATGGGTCGCTAATCTGAATCCAATAAGCGAATTCATCATCTATGCTGTAGCTGCTTTAGTTCGGTTTTCAACACGATGAACATGGGTTGACGCCACAGTTACTGCTGGCGTAACATGCGCGCACGATTACGCTTGAGGACATTCGCCTTGGACACACCCAGTAGATACTGGCTCAATTCCCTGTCATCCAGGAACCACTCCTAAGGCTATCTCCTCACGCTGATGCCCTTAGTGGTTGTCAGCGGCAGTTATTCCCGTCGCGCTGAGTCAGGCTGTTTAATGGTCTGAAACCCAATTTGTTTCTGTGTGCCCACCGAACTGTCCGATATTTTTTGCATTGGAGTCCCGGTCATGCTGAGCGCATTTCAACTGGAAAAAAACCGACTGATTCGGCTTGAAGCCGAAGAGTCACAGCCCCTCATTGATGCCGTATGGGTGGATCTGGTCGAACCGGACGACGACGAACGTCTGCGCGTACAATCGGAACTCGGACAAAGCCTGGCCACCCGCCCGGAACTGGAAGACATCGAGGCGTCGGCCCGTTTCTTCGAAGACGAAGACGGTCTGCACATTCACTCCTTTTTCTTCTTCGAAGATGCGGAAGATCACGCCGGTAACTCCACCGTCGCTTTCACCATCCGCGATGGTCGCCTGTTTACCCTGCGTGAGCGTGAACTGCCCGCCTTCCGCCTGTACCGTATGCGTGCCCGTAGCCAGTCGATGGTGGACGGCAATGCCTATGAGCTGCTGCTCGACCTGTTTGAAACCAAAATTGAACAGCTGGCGGACGAGATTGAAAACATCTACAGCGATCTGGAAGAGCTGAGCCGGGTGATCATGGAAGGCCATCAGGGCGATGAGTACGACGAAGCGCTCTCGACCCTGGCAGAGCTGGAAGATATCGGCTGGAAGGTGCGTCTGTGTCTGATGGATACCCAGCGCGCGCTGAACTTCCTGGTACGCAAGGCGCGTCTGCCGGGCGGTCAGCTTGAGCAGGCGCGGGAGATCCTGCGCGATATCGAATCCCTGCTGCCGCACAACGAATCCCTGTTCCAGAAGGTCAACTTCCTGATGCAGGCGGCGATGGGCTTTATCAACATCGAGCAGAACCGCATCATCAAGATCTTCTCGGTGGTCTCGGTGGTGTTCCTGCCGCCTACGCTGGTGGCTTCAAGCTACGGGATGAACTTTGAGTTTATGCCGGAGCTGAAATGGAGCTTTGGTTATCCGGGAGCGATTGTCTTTATGGTGCTCGCCGGTCTCGCGCCCTATCTCTATTTCAAGCGCAGGAACTGGCTGTAAAAATCTGGCGGGTGGCGCTGCGCTACCCGCCCTACGATCACATTCCCTCTCCTGTGGGAGAGGGCAACATCACAACCCCTTGCGCGTCCTGCGCTGGGTATAAATCGCATCCGCTACAAACACCGCCAGCGCCACCCAGATAAAGGCGAAGGTCACCATCTTATCCGCGCCCGGCACTTCGCCGTAAAACAGCACCGCCAGCAGGAACATCAGCGTCGGGCCGATGTACTGGAAGAAGCCCAGCGTCGACAGGCGCAGGCGCGTCGCCGCACCGGTAAAGCACAGCAGAGGGATAGTGGTGACCACACCGGCCGCCATCAGCATCACGTTCAGCGTCCAGGGGTTACTGTCCATATGGCTGGTGCTGCTGTCGGCAATGCCGAACAGGTAAATCGCGGCCACGGGCAGCAGCCACAGGGTTTCAAACAGCATCCCGGTTTGTGCTTCCACGGCGATTTTCTTACGCACCAGGCCATAGAAGGCGAAGCTGAACGCCAGCCCCAGGGCGATCACCGGCAGCGAGCCGAAGGTCCACAGCTGAACCAGAACGCCGCAAAGGGCGAGGAACACCGCCAGCCACTGCATCCGGCGGAAGCGTTCGCCGAGGAACAGCATCCCCAGCACGATATTTACCAGCGGGTTAATGAAGTAGCCCAGGCTCGCCTCCAGCATATGCTGGTTGTTCACCGCCCAGATAAACAGCAGCCAGTTGCCGCCAATCAACACGGCCGACAGCGCCAGCAGGAATATCTTCTTCGGCGTTTGCAGGAGCGTTTTTACCCCTGACCACTGACGGCTTACGCTCATCAGCGCCACCATAAAGAAAAACGACCAGATCACGCGGTGGGTAAGAATTTCGTCGGCGGGAACGTAGTGAATCAGCTTGAAGTACGCGGGCGCGATACCCCAAATAAAATAAGCGGCGAGCGCAAGTAAAACGCCCTGCCGCGTCTGTTTAGCATCCATCAGGAAAATCCGTTACAAAAAAGTAACGCAATTTTACCCGATTTTACCTTCTCAACCCACCATATAAGTGGCGGTTGCGCTGGCGATGTAAACCTGATCTTCGTTGTGCAGCTCAACGCGCGCGACCGCAACCTTATTACCGGCCCGCAGCAGGCTGCTGCTGGCGGTAAAGCGGTTCCCGCGACCGGGGCGCAGATAATCGACGCGCAGATCGATGGTGCCCATCCGCGACAGGCGCTGGCGCAGCTCGTCTTCGTTGATGGTGTCGTGGCGGGTCAGGGTGCTGCCGACGCAGACCAGACCGGCGGCAACGTCGAGGGCAGAGGCGATCACCCCGCCGTGGAGAATACTTTGTGCCCAGTTACCCACCATCATCGGCTGGTTGTTAAAACTCAGCTGGGCAAAATCTTTCTCGTAACGCTCCAGCTCGAGCCCCAGCGCACGGTTGAACGGCATATGGTAGACGAAGATCTCACCGACAAGCTTCAGGGCTTCGTCGGCAGTAAGCGTGGCAGACATAGCGCGTCACATCCTTAGTGTTAAAAGGCTGTTGATTTTATGCCTCATTAATGTGAATTTCTACTTTCGGAGCCCGGATATAAGCAGTTAATCATTAATTCTGTAAAATGAATAAACCATAACTATTCATCAAAACAATTTCGCAGGAGAGCATCAGCGATGCGGATATATCAGGCCGGGTTCCTGGCGGCGGTTACGCTGCCCTCTGTGGCATTTGCGCAGGACGCGGCAACACAGGAGGTGCCTGCCGTGCGCGGCAGCATTATCGCTAACCTTTTAGAAGAGCACGATAATCCTTTTACGCTCTATCCCTATGACAGCAACTACCTCATTTACACCGTCACCAGCGACCTCAATAAAGAGGCGATCCGTACCTATGACTGGGCCGACGATTCGCAAAAGGATGAGGTGAAGTTCCAGCTGAGCCTCGCCTTCCCGTTATGGCGCGGTATTCTGGGGCCGAATTCGATTCTGGGTGGCTCTTACACGCAGAAGTCGTGGTGGCAGCTGTCGAACAGCGATGAATCTTCACCCTTCCGCGAGACCAACTATGAGCCGCAGCTGTTCCTCGGCTTTGCCACCGATTACTCGCTGGCGGGCTGGACGCTGCGGGACGTGGAGTTTGGCTATAACCATCAATCTAACGGTCGCTCCGACCCGACGTCACGCAGCTGGAACCGCCTCTATAGCCGCCTGATGGCGCAGAACGGCAACTGGCTGGTGGAGGTGAAACCCTGGTACGTGGTCGGCAACACCGACGATAACCCGGATATCACTAAATACATGGGTTACTACCAGCTGCGGGTGGGCTATCAGCTGGGCGAAGCGGTGCTGAGTGTGAAGGGGCAGTACAACTGGAACACCGGCTATGGCGGCGCGGAGATGGGCGTCAGCTATCCGTTGACCAAACATGTTCGTCTCTATACCCAGGTCTACAGCGGCTACGGCGAATCGCTGATCGACTACAACTTCAACCAGACCCGCGTCGGCGTGGGCGTGATGCTGAACGATCTTTTCTAGCCTCCTCGAATGTTTTTGTCTTAAACGTTGAAGTTTCTCTCGCAGGCGCTGAAAATAGCGCCTGTTTTTATTTCAGCAAATGGGGTTGATGTGGTGCAGGCGGAAGTCGTAAATCAGGAGTTGCTGGCTAAACAGGTTTTGCATGAAACCTTTGGCTACCAGCAGTTCCGCCCGGGCCAGGAAACCATCATTAACACCGCCCTTACGGGGCGTGACTGTCTGGTGGTCATGCCCACCGGCGGCGGGAAATCGCTGTGCTATCAGGTTCCCGCGCTGGTGATGAATGGCCTGACGGTGGTGGTCTCCCCGCTGATCTCGCTGATGAAAGATCAGGTCGACCAGCTGCTGGCGAACGGCGTGGCGGCGGCCTGTATCAACTCCACCCAAACCCGCGAGCAGCAGCAGGAGGTGATGGCCGGGTGCCGCACCGGGCAGGTGCGTCTGCTGTATATCGCCCCGGAACGCCTGATGCTGGATAACTTCCTTGAGCATCTGGCGCACTGGAACCCGGTGCTGCTGGCGGTGGATGAAGCGCACTGTATCTCCCAGTGGGGCCATGATTTCCGTCCGGAGTATGCTGCCCTCGGCCAGCTGCGCCAGCGTTTCCCCGAGCTGCCGTTTATGGCGCTCACCGCGACCGCCGACGACACTACCCGTCAGGACATTGTGCGTCTGCTGGGGCTGAACGATCCGCTGATCCAGGTCAGCAGCTTCGACCGCCCGAATATCCGCTACATGCTGATGGAGAAATTCAAGCCGCTGGATCAGCTGCTGCGCTATGTCCAGGAGCAACGCGGCAAGTCGGGCATCATCTACTGCAACAGCCGGGCGAAGGTGGAAGACACCGCTGCACGTCTGCAGAGCCGGGGCTTTAGCGCCGCGGCCTATCATGCCGGGCTGGAAAACCACATTCGTGCCGAGGTGCAGGAGAAATTCCAGCGCGACGACCTGCAAATCGTGGTGGCAACCGTCGCCTTTGGTATGGGCATCAACAAACCGAACGTGCGCTTTGTGGTGCACTTCGACATTCCGCGCAATATCGAATCCTACTATCAGGAAACCGGTCGCGCCGGGCGTGATGGCCTTCCCGCCGAGGCGATGCTGTTTTACGATCCGGCCGATATGGCCTGGCTGCGTCGCTGCCTTGAAGAGAAACCCCAGGGCCCGTTGCAGGATATCGAACGCCACAAGCTCAACGCGATGGGGGCCTTCGCCGAAGCGCAAACCTGCCGCCGTCTGGTGCTGCTTAACTATTTTGGCGAAGGTCGCCAGGAGTCGTGCGGTAACTGCGATATCTGCCTCGATCCGCCGAAGCAGTATGACGGGCTGATGGACGCCCGTAAGGCGCTCTCCACCATTGGTCGCGTCAACCAGCGCTTCGGTATGGGTTATGTGGTGGAAGTGCTGCGCGGGGCCAACAATCAGCGTATCCGCGAGATGGGCCATGACAAGCTGCCGGTCTACGGCATTGGTCGCGATCAGAGCCATGAGCACTGGGTCAGCGTTATCCGTCAGCTGATCCACCTTGGCTTTGCGACCCAGAACATTGCCCAGCACTCCGCGCTGCAGCTCACCGAAGCGGCACGCCCGGTGCTGCGTGGTGACGTTGAGCTGAAGCTCGCCGTGCCGCGCGTGGTGGCGCTGAAGCCGCGGGTAATGCAGAAATCCTACGGCGGCAACTACGATCGCAAACTCTTCGCCAAGCTGCGTAAGCTGCGCAAAGCCATCGCGGATGAGGAGAATATCCCGCCGTACGTGGTGTTTAACGATGCGACGCTGATTGAAATGGCTGAACAGATGCCGCTCAGCGCCAGCGAAATGCTCAGCGTTAACGGCGTCGGCACGCGTAAGCTGGAGCGTTTTGGTAAAGAGTTTATGGCGCTGATTCGTTCCCATACCGATGGTGATGATGAGGAGTAGTCAGCCCGGCAAAAAAGTGCCAGGATGATGACTCCCTGAACTATTCCCCCGCGAGTTAATTATGTTAACCCTGTTTCTGACCGTGGCGCTGGTGCATATTGTGGCGCTGATGAGCCCTGGCCCTGACTTTTTCTTCGTCTCCCAAACGGCGGTGAGCCGCTCCCGCAAAGAGGCGATGATGGGCGTGCTGGGTATTACCCTTGGCGTTATGGTGTGGGCTGCGGTAGCGCTGCTGGGCCTGAATCTGATCCTCGAAAAAATGGCGTGGCTGCACAACATCATTATGGTCGGCGGCGGTCTGTATCTGTGCTGGATGGGCTATCAGATGCTGCGTGGGGCGTTTAAGAAAGAGGACCGCGAGGCGCCTGAGCCAAAAATGGAGCTGGCGGCCAGCGGGCGTAGCTTTATTAAAGGGCTGCTGACCAACCTCGCCAATCCGAAAGCGATTATCTATTTCGGCTCGGTATTTTCACTGTTCGTCGGTGAAGAGGTCGGGGCCGGGGCGCGCTGGGGCATTTTCCTGCTGATCGTGGTGGAAACTTTCGCCTGGTTCACGGTGGTGGCGAGCCTGTTTGCGCTTCCGTCGATGCGTCGTGGCTATCAGCGTCTGGCCAAGTGGATTGATGGCGTGGCCGGCGCGTTATTCGCCGGCTTCGGCATCCATCTGATCCTGTCGCGTTAAGCGTGCCTTGCTGACGCCAGCAGCGCACCCACCAGCATAAACAGCGAACCGAACACTTTATTCAGGGCCTTCATCTGACGAGGCCCTTTAATCCATGTCGCAATCCGCGTTGCCAGCGTCGCATAGCCAATCATCACAATAATATCCACCACAATGGTGGTCACCCCGAGCACCACGTACTGCATGATCTGGGGCTGATGCGGCACGATAAACTGCGGAAACAGGGCGGCCAGAAAGACGATGCTTTTCGGGTTGGTGAGGTTCACAAAGACCGCGCGCTTAAACAGGCGACCCCGGCTCTGGGTCTGGGCGAGCGTATTCAGATCCAGTGCACCCGCAGCGCGCCACTGCTGGATCCCCAGCCAGATAAGATAGGCCGCACCGGCCCACTTCAGCACTTCAAAGGCCAGCACCGAGCGGGAGAAGAGCGTGCCCAGCCCAATGCCGACCAGTACGATGTGAATAACCAGCCCGGTCTGCAATCCGGCAATCGATGCCGCCGCGCCGCGATAGCCGTGGTTCATGGCGGTGGTCATGGTGTTAATGGCCCCGGATCCCGGTGAAAGGCTGAGGATGATGGATGTCAGCAGGTAAGCGAACCACCACTCGAAGGTCATTTGAAGCTCCCGAATCGTCTATTTTTATGCCACAATACGCTAATGTTGCGTCATTTTACGACCCGTCACAAAAAAACGATATTCCTTGGCTTACAGGGGTGTAAACCCGATGTTTCAGCAGAATAGGGACTGGGAAACGCGAGAAAAGGCTTTTGCTGCTTTCTCCATGGGGCCGTTGACCGATTTCTGGCGCCAGCGCGAGGAAGGCGGGTTCACAGGCGTCGATGATGTTCCTGTCCGCTTTGTGCGTTTCCAGGCCGAAGCTCATGATTCGGTAATCGTCATCTGCCCTGGTCGGATCGAAAGTTACGTTAAGTATGCCGAGCTGGCCTACGATCTCTTCCGGCTGGGTTATGACGTGCTGATTATCGACCATCGTGGGCAGGGCCGCTCCGGGCGGATGTTGTCCGACACCCACCGCGGCCATGTGAGCCAGTTCAGCGATTACGTCGATGATTTTGCCACCTTCTGGCAGCAGGAAGTGCAGCCCGGTCGGTGGCGAAAACGGTTTATTCTGGGGCACTCGATGGGCGGCGCAATCGCCACGCTGTTTTTACAGCGCCACCCGCAACACCAGTGTGATGCCATTGCCCTAAGCGCCCCGATGTTTGGCATCGTCATGCGTTTCCCGGACTGGATGGTACGTCATATTCTCGACTGGGCTGAGGGCCATCAGCGCATTCGCGAAGGCTATGCCATCGGCACCGGGCGCTGGCGCGCCCTGCCGTTTGCCATTAACGTGTTAACCCACAGTCGGCAGCGTTATCGCCGTAATTTGCGCTTTTATGCTGATGAACCGCGTTTACGCGTCGGCGGGCCTACCTACCATTGGGTGCGTGAAGGTATCCTGGCAGGTGAAGAAGCCCTGGCAGGCGCCAGCAAGGACGATACCCCCACGCTTATCCTTCAGGCAGAAGAGGAGCGGGTAGTGGATAACCGCATGCACGACCGCTTCTGTGAACTGCGAGCCGCAGCCGGTCACCCTTGTGAAGGGGATAAACCGCTGGTCATAAACGGCGCGTACCATGAGATCCTTTTCGAAAAGGACGCCATGCGCTCAGTCGCACTCAACGCCATCGTCGACTTTTTCGACAGGCATAACTGATATTCACCAGAGGTTAAATTTTCCTATGTACCAGGTTGTCGCGTCTGATTTAGATGGCACGCTGCTCTCTCCCGACCACACTTTATCGCCTTACGCGAAAGAGACCTTAAAACTCCTGACTACCCGTGGCGTAAATTTTGTCTTCGCCACCGGCCGCCACCACGTTGATGTGGGGCAGATCCGCGATAATCTGGAGATCAAATCCTACATGATCACCTCCAACGGTGCCCGGGTGCACGATCTGGACGGGAATCTGATCTTCACCCACAACCTCGATCGCGACATCGCCACCGATCTGTTCGGTATCATGCATAACAACCCCGATATCATCACCAACGTCTATCGCGATGATGAATGGTTTATGAACCGTCACCGCCCGGACGAGATGCGCTTCTTTAAAGAGGCGGTCTTTAACTACTCCCTGTATGAACCGGGCCTGCTGGAGCCGGAAGGCATCAGCAAGGTGTTCTTCACCACCGACAGTCACGAAGCGCTGCTGCCGCTGGAGCAGGCGATTAATGCCCGCTGGGGCGACCGGGTGAACGTCAGCTTCTCCACGCTCACCTGTCTGGAAGTGATGGCGGGCGGCGTCTCCAAGGGCCATGCCCTGGAGGCAGTGGCCAAACGTCTGGGCTTTAATCTGCAGGACTGCATCGCCTTTGGTGACGGCATGAACGATGCCGAAATGCTCTCCATGGCGGGTAAAGGCTGCATCATGGAAAACGCCCACCAACGCCTGAAAGACCTGCACCCGGAGCTGGAAGTGATTGGCACCAACGGCGACAACGCGGTGCCAAAATACCTGCGTAAGCTGTTCCTTGAATAATCTTCATTTGGTTGTTTAACGTTCAGTTGTCAACCGAGGAGTTCGCTACAATGCTTGTCCATCTTTCAAAGAGACAAGCATTGTGGCGCTACTCATCATCACCACTATCCTGTGGGCCTTCTCCTTTAGCCTGATCGGTGAATACCTTGCCGGACACGTCGACAGCTACTTCTCGGTGCTGATGCGCGTCGGGCTGGCGGCGCTGGTGTTCCTGCCGTTCCTGCGCACGCGCGGGCAAACGCTGAAAACCATTCTGCTCTATATGCTGGTGGGCGCGATGCAGCTTGGCATCATGTACCTGTTCAGCTTCCGGGCTTACGTCTATCTGTCGGTATCGGAATTCCTGCTGTTTACCGTACTGACGCCGCTCTATATCACGCTGATTTACGATCTGCTGAGCAAACGCCGTTTGCGCTGGGGCTATCTGCTGAGCGCCGCGCTGGCGGTGGTGGGCGCGGCGATCATTCGCTACGACAAAGTGAGCGATCACTTCTGGACCGGGCTGATGTTCGTTCAGCTCGCCAATATCAGCTTTGCGATCGGCATGGTGGGCTATAAACGCCTGATGGAAACTCGCCCGATGCCGCAGCACAACGCCTTTGCCTGGTTCTATATGGGGGCGGCGATCGTTGCCGTAGCGGCGTGGTTTATGCTGGGTAATCCGCAGAAGCTGCCGACCACCACGCTGCAATGGGGCGTGCTGATCTGGCTGGGGGTAGTGGCATCCGGGCTGGGCTACTTCATGTGGAACTACGGCGCCACGCAGGTGGACGCCGGGACGCTGGGGATCATGAACAACGTCCACGTCCCTGCGGGCCTGCTGGTGAACCTCGCCATCTGGCAGGAGCAACCGCACTGGCCGAGCTTCATTATTGGGGGAACGGTGATCCTGGCTTCACTGTGGGTACATCGCCGTTGGGTCGCTCCGCGCTCCGGACAAACGGCAGATGATCGCAAGCGTGATTCCGCGCTGAGCGAATAAAGGCCTCGGTAACCGGTTGACGCTGCTCGCCATCGCGCACGGCAGAGTACAACCGGCTCCACAGTCCATCGCCCAGGGTTTTGGTCACTACCAGACCCTGGCGTTCAAAACTCTCCACCACCCAGTGCGGCAGGGCTGCGATGCCCATTCTGGCCGCCACCATCTGAATCAACAGCAGGGTGTTATCCACGCTTTTCAGCTGCGGGCTGATGCCTGCCGGCTGCAGGAAGTGACGCCAGATATCCAGACGACTGCGCTGCACCGGGTAGATCAGCAGCGTTTCGGTTGCCAGATCTTCCGGCGTGATGCGCGTTTTCGCGGCCAGGGGATGATCCGGTGCCAGCACCAGCCGCACTTCGAAATCAAACATCGGCGAATAGTGCAGACCGCTACGCGGCAGAATGTCTGAGGTCATCACCAGGTCCAGCTCGCCCTGCACCAGGGACGGCTGCGGATCAAAGGTCACACCGGATTTAAAGTCCATCTCCACCTGCGGCCACTTCTGGCGGAAATTCTCAAGCGCTGGGGTCAACCACTGAATACAGCTGTGACACTCAATGGCGATACGCAGTCTGGTCTGCTGCGGCTCATGGCAGGCCTGCAATGCGCTGGCGATCTGCGGCAGCACCTGATTGGCCAGCTGTAGCAGGATCTCCCCCTGCGGCGTAAAGCGCAGCGGCTGGCTCTTACGCACGAACAGACGGAAGCCAAGGCGTTGTTCCAGATCGCTGAACTGGTGAGAAAGGGCGGATTGCGTCTGGTGCAGCGTGGCCGCCGCCGCCGCAAGCGAACCGCTATTTCGCAACGCCTGGAGCGTTTTCAGGTGTTTTATCTCGATCATGAAAGTCCTTCACTTCGCCATGAACATTATGCGCTTGAGGAATATACAGTACCTGCCAATTATAGATGTGTAAACATCTGGACGGCTAAATAACGAATTTCACAAGGGGCATACCATGACAATCATTAACCACACCCTCGGTTTCCCGCGCGTCGGCCTTCGTCGCGAACTGAAAAAAGCACAAGAGAGCTACTGGGCGGGTAACACCACTCGTGACGAACTGCTGGCGGTAGGTCGCGAACTGCGCGCCCGTCACTGGGATCAGCAGAAGCAGGCAGGCATTGATCTGCTCCCGGTGGGCGATTTCGCCTGGTACGACCATGTTCTGACCACCAGCCTGCTGCTTGGCAACGTGCCGGCTCGTCATCAGAACAAAGATGGATCGGTGGATATCGACACCCTGTTCCGCATTGGCCGTGGCCGTGCACCCACCGGTGAGCCTGCGGCAGCGGCTGAAATGACGAAATGGTTCAACACTAACTACCACTACATGGTGCCGGAGTTCGTAAAGGGTCAGCAGTTCAAACTGAGCTGGACCCAACTGCTGGATGAGGTGGACGAAGCGCTGGCGATGGGGCACAAGATCAAACCCGTTCTGCTGGGCCCGGTCACTTACCTGTGGCTGGGCAAAGTGAAGGGCGAGCAGTTTGACCGCCTGAGCCTGCTTAACGACATCCTGCCGGTGTACCAACAGGTGTTGGGCGAACTGGCAAAACGCGGCGTTGAGTGGGTGCAGATCGACGAACCGGCGCTGGTGCTGGAGCTGTCACAGGCGTGGCTGGATGCCTTCAAACCGGCATATGACGCCCTCGCGGGCCAGGTGAAGCTGTTGCTGACCACCTATTTCGAAGGCGTGACGCCGAACCTGAAGACCATTACCGCGCTGCCGGTTCAGGGCCTGCACGTGGATCTGGTTCACGGTAAAGATGACGTGGCTGAGCTGCACCAGCGCCTGCCGTCAGGCTGGCTGCTCTCTGCCGGGCTGGTGAACGGGCGTAACGTCTGGCGCGCCGATCTCACCGAGAAATATGCACAGATTAAAGATATCGTCGGCCTTCGCGAGCTATGGGTGGCCTCATCCTGCTCTCTGCTGCACAGCCCGATCGACTTGAGCGTTGAAACCCGGCTGGATGCGGAGGTGAAAAGCTGGTTTGCCTTTGCTCTGCAAAAATGTGAAGAGCTGGCTCTGCTGCGCGATGCCCTGAACACCGGCGACACGGCGGCGATCGCCGAATGGAGCGCCCCGATTCAGGCCCGTCGTCACTCGGCTCGCGTCCATAATCCGGCGGTGGAAAAACGTCTGGCCGCCATTACCGCCCGGGACAGCCAGCGTCAGAGCCCGTATGAGGTGCGCGCCGAAGCCCAGCGCGCCCGCTTCAATCTGCCTGCGTGGCCGACCACCACCATTGGTTCCTTCCCGCAGACCACCGAGATCCGCGGCCTGCGTCTGGATTTCAAAAAGGGCAATCTGGATGCGGGCAACTACCGCACCGGCATCGCCGAACATATCAAGCAGGCGATTGTGGAGCAGGAGCGTTTAGGCCTCGACGTGCTGGTACACGGTGAAGCCGAGCGTAACGACATGGTGGAGTACTTTGGTGAACACCTGGACGGGTTTGTCTTTACCCAGAACGGCTGGGTGCAAAGCTACGGCTCCCGCTGCGTGAAGCCACCGGTGGTGATTGGTGACGTCAGCCGCCCGGAAGCGATCACCGTCGAGTGGGCGAAGTACGCCCAGTCCCTGACCGACAAGCCGGTGAAAGGGATGCTCACCGGTCCGGTAACGATTCTTTGCTGGTCGTTCCCGCGCGAAGACGTGACCCGTGAAACCATCGCGAAGCAAATTGCGCTGGCATTGCGTGACGAAGTGGCGGATCTCGAAGCTGCCGGGATCGGCATTATCCAGATTGACGAACCGGCTCTGCGCGAAGGCCTGCCGCTGCGCCGCAGCGACTGGGATGCGTATTTACAGTGGGGCGTGGAAGCCTTCCGCATCAACGCCGCGGTCGCAAAGGACGACACCCAGATCCACACCCACATGTGTTACTGCGAATTTAACGACATCATGGATTCAATTGCCGCGCTGGACGCCGATGTCATCACCATCGAGACCTCGCGTTCAGATATGGAGCTGCTGGAGTCGTTTGAGGAGTTCGACTACCCGAACGAGATCGGGCCGGGCGTATACGACATTCACTCCCCGAACGTGCCGAGTGTGGAGTGGATTGAAGCCCTGCTGAAAAAAGCGGCCCTGCGTATCCCCGCCGAGCGCCTGTGGGTAAACCCGGACTGCGGCCTGAAAACCCGCGGCTGGCCGGAGACCCGCGCCGCGCTGGCGAACATGGTTAAGGCAGCGCAGAATTTGCGTCAGGCATGATGTCCTGTAGGCCCGGTAAGGCGTAGCCGCCACCGGGCAATTTATGCCTGCCCATCCATCAACCGGCTAATATGGATGCTCAACCACGTCAGCTCATCTTTCGGCAGGGTGAGCTGATATTTATCCTGGACGTAGTCGCGGATCGCCCAGGCCACGGTCATGGCGTCCGGGCGGTGGCGCATCAGCTCCTGATAAAAATCTTCGGTCTCACTGAGGGCGATTTTCCCGGCCAGTACCCGCTCGGCAAAATAACGCAGATGGGTGATAAAGCGCATGTAGTTAACCGACTGCGTGTCGATAGTTCTGCCCAGCTTATAGCGCACGATATCGGCGATGCGGTTGACCAGCTCAACCTGCTGGTGAGCGGTGCTGTCGTTGTCCTGGCTGCTGGCGTTGATCAGGTGAAAGGCGATGTTTACCGCCTCTTCTTCGGGTAGCTCAACCTCAAACTTCTCATTAACCTGGGCGCGAGCCTGCAACCCCACGCTGTACTCCTGGGGGTAGTAGCGCTTCACTTCCCAGCTCAGCTTATTGAGGATCCTCTGCCCGCTGCGGCTGCGCTCCACCGCAAAGTGCAGATGCTCCGCAAGGGTAAAAAGCAACACGGAATTGAGCTTATCCCCGCACAGGCGGCGCGCGAGGATAAGAATTTCATGGCTAATGTCGAAGAACGCCGCAGGAATGGTGTCCGTCAGGGATAAAAAATGGCGGGATTTAAGATCGCTCAGCGGCAGGAACACTTTTTCCACCTGCGCAAGGTCAATATTCGTACCGGGTTTCGCACCAAAGCCGATCCCCTTGCCGAACAAAATCATCTCCCGCTGGTCGTTGTCGACCAGCAGCATGCTGTTATTAAGCGACTTTTTTATCGTTATCACGGTTATTCCTGCGGCATGGCCGGTTAGCTCATGTCTGCGCCATTGCTGGCGATCACTTTTTTGTACCACCAGAAGGAGTCTTTCTTCAGCCGTTTCAGCGTGCCGTTGCCTTCATCGTCCTGATCGACATAGATAAAGCCGTAGCGCTTGGACATCTGCGAGGTGCCCGCACTGATAATGTCGATGCATCCCCAGGTGGTAAATCCCATCACATCTACCCCTTCATTTATAGCTGCCAAAGTTTGCTCGAAGTGGGCGCGGAAGTAGTCAATGCGGTAGCTGTCGTGGATCGCGCCGTTTTCCACCACATCCTTCGCACCGAGGCCGTTCTCCACGATAAACAGCGGCTTCTGGTAGCGGTCGTACAGCTCCAGCAGGGAGATTTTCAGCCCGACAGGATCGATCTGCCAGCCCCATTCGGACGTCGGCAGGTACGGGTTTTTCACGCCGAGAACGGTATTTCCCGGGATGCGCTCCACGTCCGGCTGAGTCGATTCGGTCATCGACATGTAGTAGCTAAAGGAGACGAAGTCGACGGTATGATCTTTTAAAATGTGCCGATCCTCGGCCTGCATTTCGATCTGGATGTCCCGACGCGCCAGATCGCGCAGGATCAGCGGCGGATATTCGCCAAACACCTGCACATCGGCGTAGAAGTAGTTCTCCAGATTCTTCTTCAGCGTCGCTTCCACATCTTCCGGACGGCAGCTGTGCGGATAGGTGGTGAGCTTGGTCAGCATGCATCCGACCTGGCTGCCCGGGATTTTGGCGTGGCAGTCGCGGGTCACCAGCGCCGAGGCGACAAACTGGTGATGCAGCCCCTGATAAATGTCCTGCTGCGCTTTGCCGGGCAGACTTTTCTCTTCCCGGATGCCCGCCGTGGTAAACGGGTGACGGTGGATGCTGTCGATCTCATTAAACGTCAGCCAGTAGCGGACCAGATCTTTGTAGCGGTCAAAACAGACATTGCTGAAGCGCACAAAAGCGTCCACCACGTTGCGGTGCACCCAGCCGTTATATTTTTCGCTCAGGGCCAGCGGCATTTCGTAGTGAGAGAGGGTCACCAGCGGCTCGATATTATGGCGGCGCAGCTCGCGGAACATATCCTCATAAAACTGCAGTCCCGCCTCGTTTGGCGCGGCGTCCTCACCGGTCGGGAAGATACGCGACCAGGCGATGGACACCCGCAGCACGGTGTAGCCCATCTCAGCAAACAGGGCGATATCGTCCTTATAATGGTGATAAAAATCGATGCCGCGGCGTTTCGGGTAGAGCGCGTCATTTTTACCTTCAAACGCGTCGCGGATGTTTTCGTCCGTCAGCGCCATATGGCCGCTGTAATCCTTCACGGACAGGTTGGGCTTCCAGGTGATAGCGTCTGCGACGGACGGCCCTTTGCCATCCACATTCCATGCCCCTTCGGCCTGATTGGCGGCTATGGCGCCGCCCCATAAAAAACCTTGCGGAAACGGGAGGGATTTCTCCATTACACGGACTCCTTAAGCGTCATGATGATATGCGGGTCTGGATTTTTATCGTCGGTATTACCTGGTGTCAGCGAAAAGCGTTCGCCGTTAGTGACCACCATCATCACCACCGGATCGAGCCCGGCGGCGGTAATGGTGTCGAGTGAAAATTCAATTAGCGTGTCACCGCTTTTAACATGCTGGCCCTCCACCACCCGCGGGGAGAAGCCTTCGCCCTGCAGTCGGATGGTGTCTATGCCGATATGGAAAATCAGCTCGACGCCCGCGTCGGTGAGCAGGCTCAGCGCATGGCCGCTGTCAAACACATTGACTATGGTTCCATCCGCCGGGGCCCGCAGCACGCCCTGGGAAGGGATAATCGCGATGCCGTCGCCCATGATTTTGCGGGAGAAAACGTCATCGTTAACCTTCTCGAGTGGGATAATCTGTCCCTCCACCGGGCGGGTGAAGCTCAGCGCGTCGCTGTTTTCCGCCGCTTTATCACGCCACAGCAGCAGGGCGCTGATAAAGGCCACGGCAAAGGATAATCCCGCCCCGGCAAAGGCCCAGACGATGTTCATCGGGTTATCCGGGGAGACAAACATCGAGATGCTGGCAAGACCCGGGCCGACGAGGGCAAAGGCCTCAATCGCCATCCAGCCGATAAAGGCCCCGCCGACAATGCTGCCGAGGATCACACTGTAGAGCGCTTTTTTGTTCAGCAGGGTGACGCCATACAGCGCCGGTTCGGTAATGCCGAACAGGGCGGAGATCCCGGCGGAGAAGGCGGTGGATTTCAGTACCTTATCTTTGCTTTTGAGGGCAATCGCCAGACATGCGCCGGACTCGGCAATATTGTGCGCCAGCGACGCGGGCAGGTAGAGCATCTCACGCCCGAACTGGCTCATGGAGGCTACGGCGTAGGGCAGCATCGGTTTATGCATCCCGGCGGCCACCATAAAGGGCAGGGCGGCGGCCAGCAGCCCCGTTGCCACAAAACCGAGTTTGCCATAGAGCCATAAAATTACCGTTGCCAGCCCGGCGCCCAGCTCGTAACCCAGCGGCCCGAGGATCAGCAGCGTGACCGGGACCGTCACCAGCAGAGAGAGCATCGGTGAGAGGAAAATACGCAGCGCGCCGGGGGAGTAGCGGTTGAACAGCTTCTCCGTCTGGGCGTAAAAGAGCACGCACAGAATGGCGGGAAAGACCTGCGAGGCGTAGGCCACGTTGCGCAGATCGAAAGACATGAACGCCGTCCCGTCGGCCAGCTGTTTGGTCATCGCGGGTAGCACCATCACGGAGACCGCCGAGACGGCAACCAGCACGTTCACCTTCAGCTTCATTGCCGTGGTGATCGCCACCAGGATCGGCAGGAAGTAGAGCGGCGCGGAGCCGATATTATCCAGCACCTTGTAGGTCGAACTGTCCCGGCTGAGCCAGCCCATCACGTCCAGCAACAGCAGCAGCGATTTCAGAACCCCGCCACCGGCAATGGCAGGCACCAGCGGCTGAAAAACGCTGATGACGAAATCGATAACCTGCGCGCCACGGCTGATTCTGGCAGGCGTATGTTGCCCGCCCGCCTGAGGGGAGCCCACCAGCGAGCGCACCGCCTCAAAGACCTGCACCACCTCGTGACCAATAATCACCTGGCACTGCACGTTCACGCGCACGCCCAGCACGCCGTCGACCTTTGCCAGCGCCGCTTCGTTGACCCTGCCATTGTCGTACAGGCTCAGCCGCAAGCGGGTGGAGCAGTGTTCGATATGTTCGATATTCTCAGCACCGCCGACCTGGGCGATGATCTCCAGCGCTGTTTGCAAGTGGTTCATGTTCTGGCCCCTGTCTCCAGAGCAAAAAAAAAGACCTGAACCCCCTCTCCGCTCGAAAACGGAGAGGGGGTTCAGGTCTTGCCTACGGATCGTAGTTACACGCCTGTGCTTTTTATATCGTCCAGATTGTGTTTAAAAGTCAAACAGTCACCTCACTTTGCGTAGCGAAGTGTGAGCCGCTTAACCTTTTTTAGCGCCGTACTGCTGGAACCAGGCCAGCATCCGCTGCCAGCCATCTTTGGCTGATTCCGCATGATAGCTTGGACGATAATCGGCGTTGAAGGCGTGCCCGGCTCCCGGGTAAACCACAATCTCCGCCGTTGCGTTCGCTGCACGTAGCGCATGGCGCATGGTCTCTACCGTGTCCAGCGGGATCCCGGTATCTTCTGCGCCATAGAGTCCGAGGACGGGCGCGTTCAAATCGGTCGCAATATCCACCGGATGTTTCGGTGAATTCAGCGTCTTTTCGCCCACCAGCTTGCCATACCACGCTACGGCGGCTTTCAATTGCGGGTTGTGCGCGGCATACAGCCAGCTGATTCGCCCGCCCCAGCAGAAGCCGGTTGCCAGCAGACGATGGGGATCGCCCCCGTTGCGCGCCGCCCAGTTGGCGACGTGGTCAAGATCTGCCAGCACCTGGGCATCCGGTACTTTACTCACCAGATTGCTGAACAGGGTGGGAATATCGCTGTAATCATTCGGATCGCCCTGACGGAAATAGAGTTCAGGCGCGACGGCCAGATAGCCTTCCAGCGCCAGGCGGCGACAGAGATCGCGAATATGCTCATGTACGCCGAAAATTTCCTGAATCACGATGACGATCGGCAATGCCCCTTGCGCATTTTTGGGCCGGGCATGGTAAGCGGGCATATTATCGCCCTGAGTCGGAATGGAGGTCTCCCCGGCGGTAATCGCCTCGTCGGGGGTAGTGACAACGGTTGCGGCTTGCAGATCAGCAGCAGGGGCAAATCCAGATGTTCCAGTCATGGCATTCTCCGTACCAATTAGCGCAAAAGTAAATATAGTCCGCAGGTTAACAATCCACAGTGCCCGAAACAGGCTATCTTTTGTGCAACAGATAACGATATAACTCGTTAATGTGATGTTAATCACTATTTCATGGTAATTAACTGCAATCAATTTTATTCATGGTGATGTCTGTCACGAAACTAAGCCGGTTCCTTCGGTAAAGTACCGCTTTGCTTCTGCTGACAAACTGACCCACAGAGGAGTTTTCTATGTCTAAGTCTGATGTTTTTCATCTCGGCCTCACTAAAAACGATTTACAAGGGGCTACGCTCGCTATCGTCCCTGGCGATCCTGAGCGTGTGGAAAAGATCGCCGCGCTGATGGATAAGCCGGTTAAGCTGGCAGCCCATCGCGAATTCACGACCTGGCGGGCAGAGCTGGATGGCAAAGCGGTGATCGTGTGCTCTACCGGTATCGGTGGCCCGTCTACCTCTATTGCCGTTGAAGAGCTGGCACAGCTGGGCATCCGTACTTTCCTGCGTATCGGTACCACCGGTGCGATCCAGCCGCACATCAACGTTGGCGACGTCCTGGTCACTACCGCATCCGTGCGTCTGGACGGCGCGAGCCTGCACTTTGCGCCAATGGAGTTCCCGGCAGTGGCCGATTTCGAGTGCACCACCGCGCTGGTGGAAGCCGCGAAATCCGTCGGTGCGACCACTCACGTTGGCGTGACCGCCTCCTCTGATACCTTCTACCCGGGCCAGGAGCGCTACGACACCTTCTCCGGTCGCGTAGTCAGCCGTTTCAAGGGTTCGATGGAAGAGTGGCAGTCTATGGGCGTGATGAACTACGAAATGGAATCTGCCACCCTGCTGACCATGTGCGCAAGCCAGGGTCTGCGTGCCGGTATGGTTGCGGGTGTGATTGTTAACCGTACCCAGCAAGAGATCCCGAACGCCGAGACCATGAAGCAGACCGAAAGCCACGCGGTGAAAATCGTGGTGGAAGCGGCCCGCCGCCTGCTGTAATTTCCCCTTTTCTTTGCCAAAGGCCGACCTGTTCGGCCTTTTTCTTTGCGTAGCGCCTCGCAGAAAACCCTTTTCAAACTGGACGTTTATACAGCACAATTCTATTTTGTGCGGGTCATACCTTGATGCAGGGGGCGTCGTGGATATTTCCATCCTTTTTTATGCCGTTATTGCGCTGGTCAGCGTCGGTGTGGGCTGGTTGCTCGCCAGCTATCAGCATGCGCAACAGAAGGCCGATCAGCTTGCCGAACGTGAAGAGATGGTGGCCGATCTCAGTGCATTGCGACAGAACATCGCCCAGAGCGGGCACTGGCGTGACGAATGCGAGCTGCTCAACAACGAGCTGCGCAATCTGCGGGATATCAACACCTCGCTGGAAGCCGACCTGCGTGAAGTCACCACCCGGCTGGAGTCCACCCAGCTGCATGCGGAAGACAAAATCCGCCAGATGATCAATAGCGAGCAGCGCCTGAGCGAGCAGTTCGAAAACCTTGCCAACCGCATCTTTGAGCAGAGTAACCGCCGCGTCGAGGAACAAAACCGCCAGAGCCTGAACGGCCTGCTGTCGCCCCTGCGCGAACAGCTGGACGGCTTTCGTCGCCAGGTGCAGGACAGCTTTGGTCAGGAGGCGCGTGAACGCCACACGCTGGCCCATGAAATCCGCAACCTCCAGCAGCTGAATGCCCAGATGGCGCAGGAGGCCATCAACCTCACCCGGGCGCTGAAAGGCGACAATAAAACCCAGGGCAACTGGGGGGAGGTGGTTTTGACCCGCGTGCTGGAAGCCTCCGGCCTGCGCGAGGGCCACGAATATCAAACCCAGGTCAGCATTGAAACCGAGAGCCGCGCGCGGATGCAGCCCGACGTCATTGTCCGTCTGCCCCAGGAGAAGGACGTGGTCATCGACGCCAAAATGACCCTGGTGGCCTATGAGCGCTACTTTAACGCCGAAGATGACTACACCCGCGAGTCGGCGCTGCAGGAGCATATCGCCTCGGTGCGTAACCATATTCGCCTGCTGGGGCGTAAAGACTATCAGCAGCTGCCCGGCCTGCGTTCGCTTGACTATGTGCTAATGTTTATCCCGGTTGAACCGGCCTTCTTACTGGCGCTGGACCGCCAGCCGGAGCTGATCTCCGAGGCGCTAAAAAACAACATTATGCTGGTCAGCCCTACCACGCTGCTGGTGGCGCTGCGCACCATTGCCAATCTGTGGCGCTATGAGCACCAGAGCCGCAATGCCCAGCAGATTGCCGATCGAGCCAGCCGCCTGTACGACAAAATGCGTCTGTTCGTCGACGATATGTCGTCGGTCGGGCAGAGCCTGGATCGCGCTCAGGACAACTACCGCCAGGCGATGAAAAAGCTGGCCTCCGGGCGCGGTAACCTGCTGGCTCAGGCTGAATCGTTCCGCAGCCTTGGCGTGGACGTTAAACGCGAGATTAATCCGGAATTGGTTGAGCAGGCCACATCGCAGGATGAGGAGTACCGGCTGCGCAGTGACGGGCCAGTTCAAAATACAAACAACACCTTAGCAGGCGCGCAGGCGTCGGCAGACCCCCTGGAGCGTTATTCCCGGGGTGGTTGAATCGTAGGGCAAATGCGCCCAATCTGTTACACTTCTCGAACATTTGACTGATAAGCAGGCTCTGAGATGGTTGAAGATTCACAAGACACAACGCACTTTGGCTTTCAGACTGTCGCTAAAGCGCAGAAAGCTGACATGGTGGCCCACGTATTCCATTCCGTGGCGGCGAAGTACGATGTAATGAATGACCTGATGTCATTCGGCATTCATCGCTTGTGGAAGCGCTTCACTATTGACTGTAGCGGCGTGCGTCGTGGACAAACCGTGCTGGATCTGGCCGGCGGCACCGGCGACCTGACGGCGAAATTCTCGCGTCTGGTGGGCGAAACGGGCCGCGTTGTGCTGGCTGATATCAACGACTCCATGCTGAAAATGGGGCGTGAAAAGCTGCGCAATATTGGCGTGGTTGGCAACGTTGAATATGTCCAGGCGAACGCGGAAGCGCTGCCTTTCCCGGATAACACCTTTGACTGCATCACCATCTCTTTCGGTCTGCGTAACGTCACCGATAAAGAGAAAGCGCTGCGCTCCATGTACCGCGTGCTGAAACCAGGTGGACGCCTGCTGGTGCTGGAGTTCTCCAAACCGATTATTGAGCCGCTGAGCAAAGCCTACGATGCCTATTCGTTCCACATTCTGCCGCGTATTGGCGAAATGGTGGCCAATGACGCAGACAGCTACCGCTACCTGGCCGAATCCATCCGTATGCACCCTAATCAGGACACCCTAAAAGCCATGATGCAGGATGCGGGCTTCGACAATGTTGACTACTTCAACATGACGGCAGGCGTTGTCGCGCTGCATCGCGGTTATAAGTTCTGAGTGGAGGTGGCAAATGCCGTTTAAACCCTTGATCACAGCCGGTGTGGAAAACGTACTGAATACCTTTCTGTACCGGTCTCCCGCGCTGAAAACGGCGCGTCAGCGTCTGAACGGCAAAGTGCTGCGGGTGGTATTAAAAGAGTTTTCGACGCCGCTGGTGCTGGTATTCAGCGAGCGTCAGCTCGACGTGCTCGGCGAATGGGAAGGCGAGGCCGACTGCTCCGTCATCACTCATCTGAACACGCTGCCCAAACTGCGCGATCGCCAGCAGCTTACCGCCCTGATCCGCAGCGGCGAGCTGGAAGTTGAAGGCGATATCCAGGTAGTGCAAAACTTTGTCGCGCTGGCCGATCTGGCCGAGTTCGACCCGGCAGAACTGCTGGCTCCCTGGACCGGCGATATTGCCGCTGAGGGGATCGGTAAAGTGCTGCGTGGCGGCGCCTCGTTGCTGAAGAAAGGTTTTCAGCGCCAGCAGCGCTATGCCGCGGAAGTGTTAACCGAGGAATGGCGCATGGCGCCGGGGCCGCTGGAAGCGGCATGGTTTGCAGAAGAGACTGCCGCGGTTGAGCGTGCGGTTGATGCACTGACAAAACGGCTTGAAAAACTGGAGGGCAAATGACGCCTGGTGAAATTCGGCGCCTCTACTTTATCATCCGCACCTTTTTGAGTTACGGGCTCGACGAGCTAATCCCCCGAATGCGCATCACACTGCCGCTGCGTCTCTGGCGGCGAACGCTATTCTGGATGCCCAATCGCCATCAGGACAAACTGCTGGGTGAACGGCTGCGTCTGGCGCTTCAGGAGCTGGGGCCTGTCTGGATCAAATTTGGCCAGATGCTCTCTACCCGTCGTGATCTGTTCCCGCCGATGATCGCCGATCAGCTGGCGATGTTGCAGGATAAAGTTGCCCCCTTCGATGGCAAGCTGGCTAAGCAGCAGATCGAAAAAGCGATGGGCGATATCCCGGTTGAAACCTGGTTTGATGACTTCGACATTCAGCCGCTGGCTTCGGCCTCCATTGCGCAGGTTCATACCGCGCGGCTGAAAGAGAATGGCAAAGAGGTGGTCATTAAGGTGATCCGCCCGGACATTCTGCCGATCATCAGAGCCGACATGAAGCTCATCTACCGCCTGGCCCGCTGGGTGCCGCGTCTGCTGCCGGATGGCCGCCGTCTGCGCCCGATGGAAGTGGTGCGCGAATATGAAAAGACGCTGATTGATGAGCTGAACCTGCTGCGTGAATCGGCGAACGCCATTCAGCTGCGCCGCAACTTTGAAAACAGCCCGATGCTGTATGTGCCGGAGGTCTATTCCGACTATTGCAGCCAGGACATGATGGTGATGGAGCGTATTTACGGGATCCCGGTCTCGGACGTCGCGACCCTGGAAAAGCAGGGCACCAACATGAAGCTGCTGGCCGAGCGTGGCGTACAGGTCTTCTTCACCCAGGTGTTCCGCGACAGCTTCTTCCACGCCGACATGCACCCAGGCAACATCTTCGTCAGCTACGAGCACCCTGAAGATCCGCAGTATATCGGCATCGACTGCGGTATCGTCGGCTCGCTGAACAAAGAAGATAAGCGCTATCTGGCCGAGAACTTTATCGCCTTCTTCAACCGCGATTACCGCAAAGTGGCCGAGCTGCACGTCGATTCCGGCTGGGTTCCGCCGGATACCAACGTTGAAGAGTTTGAGTTCGCCATTCGTACGGTCTGTGAGCCTATCTTCGAGAAGCCGCTGGCGGAGATCTCATTCGGCCATGTGCTGCTGAACCTGTTCAATACCGCCCGCCGCTTTAATATGGAAGTGCAGCCCCAGTTAGTTTTACTCCAGAAAACATTACTTTACGTTGAAGGGGTGGGGCGGCAGCTCTATCCTCAGTTAGACTTATGGAAAACGGCAAAACCCTTCCTTGAATCCTGGATCAAGGATCAGGTGGGTCTGCCAGCGCTGGTGCGCTCCCTGAAAGAGAAAGCGCCGTTCTGGATTGAAAAAATGCCTGAAATTCCTGAACTGGTGTATGACAGTTTGCGTCAGAGCAAAAACTTGCAGCACAGCGTGGATAAAATTGCCCGCGAGTTGCAAACCAATCATGTGCGTCAGGGGCAGTCCCGGTATCTGTTTGGCATTGGGGCGATACTGATGTTAAGCGGCACGCTGCTGTTGATCAATCGTCCTGAGTGGGAGCTCATGCCTGCCTGGTTGATGGCGGGTGGCGTGGTTGTCTGGCTAGCCGGATGGCGCAAAACGCGCTGAATTGCGTCGCTATAGCAGGGCCGCGTAACGTATAATGCGGCCTGATTAATTAATCATCTACAACTGGGGAAGATGTATGGGTGGTATCAGTATCTGGCAATTGTTGATCATTGCCGTCATCGTCGTGCTGCTGTTCGGGACCAAAAAACTCGGTTCTATCGGGTCCGATCTCGGCGCGTCCATCAAAGGCTTCAAGAAAGCGATCAAAGATGATGACGAGAAGCAGGACAAATCCAGCCAGGATGCGGATTTCACTGCTAAATCTATCGCCGACAAACAAGACGATGCCAAAAAGGAAAATGCTAAACGCCACGATAACGAGCAGGTGTAATTCGTGTTCGATATCGGTTTTAGTGAACTGCTGCTGGTCTTTGTGATTGGCCTTATTGTCCTGGGGCCGCAACGTCTGCCTGTGGCGGTGAAAACGGTGGCAGGCTGGGTGCGTGCGCTGCGATCGCTGGCGACCACGGTGCAAAATGAGCTGGCCCAGGAGCTCAAGCTGCAGGAGTTTCAGGACAGCCTGAAAAAGGTTGAAAAGGCGAGCATGGAAAACCTGACGCCGGAACTGAAAGCCTCGATGGACGAACTGCGCGAAGCGGCGGAATCCATGAAGCGCTCCTACAGCATTAACGATCCGGAAAAAGCGAGCGACGAAGCCAATACCATTCGCAACCCGCTGGTCAAAGATAACGAAGCGCAGCATGAAGGCGTGACGCCTGCCACTGCTGAGCATCAGGCCACTGCGCCCGAACAGGTGCCAGCCGAGCCGGTGACCCCGAAACAAGAACCGACGCCAGCATCCGCAGAGAAAAAGCCTGCACCCGCTGCTGACGCGTCCCCCTCGTCGAGTGATAAAGCGTAAACATGGCAGTAGATGAAACTCAACCGCTGATTGCGCATCTTATCGAGCTGCGTAAACGCCTGCTGAACTGCATTATTGCAGTTTGCCTCATTTTTTTATGCCTGGTCTATTTTGCCAACGACATCTATCAGGTGGTCTCTGCGCCGCTGATTAAGCAGATGCCGCTCGGGGCAACGATGATCGCCACCGACGTGGCATCCCCTTTCTTCACGCCGATTAAGCTGACCTTCTGGGTGTCGCTGATTGCCTCTGCGCCGGTGATCCTCTATCAGGTCTGGGCCTTTATTGCCCCTGCGCTGTATAAGCATGAACGCCGCCTGGTGATCCCGCTGCTGGTCTCCAGCTCGCTGCTGTTTTATATCGGCATGGCCTTCGCCTACTTCGTGGTCTTCCCGCTGGCGTTTGGCTTCCTGGCCAATACCGCACCGGTAGGGGTCCAGGTCTCGACGGACATTGCCAGCTATCTGAGCTTTGTGATGGCGCTGTTCATGGCCTTCGGCGTGGCGTTTGAGGTGCCGGTGGCCATCGTGCTGCTCTGCTGGATGGGGATCACCACTCCGGATGAATTACGCAAAAAGCGGCCTTATATTCTGGTGGGTGCCTTTGTTGTGGGCATGCTGCTCACGCCGCCTGACGTCTTCTCGCAAACCCTGCTGGCGATCCCGATGTATTGCCTGTTTGAGGTGGGTGTCTTCTTCTCGCGCTTCTATACCGGTAAGCGACGTGAAGATCACGACGAAGAGTCCGAAGGAACAGAAGAATAACACCAACCGCCCGCCAGGGCGGTTGTCATATGGGAGCCTGTATGTTTGATATCGGTCTGAACCTGACCAGCCCGCAGTTTGCCCGGGATCGCGATGAGGTGGTGGCCAGAGCCGTCGCCGCCGGGGTTAACGGCTTACTGCTGACGGGCACCAGTCTGCACGAAAGCGAACAGGCGCAGCAGCTGGCGCAGCGCTACGATCGCTGCTGGTCAACGGCGGGCGTCCATCCGCACGACAGCAGCCAGTGGACCGCGGAAAGCGCCGACAGGCTCCGGGCCTTAGCCGCCGCGCCTGAAGTGGTGGCTATCGGCGAGTGTGGTCTCGACTTTAACCGCAACTTCTCGACTCCCGCCGAACAGGAGCATGCCTTTAGCGCCCAGCTGGCGTTAGCCGCGGAGCTGGGCATGCCGGTGTTTATGCACTGCCGGGACGCGCACGAACGCTTTCTGGCACTGCTGGAACCCTGGCTGGATAAGCTGCCCGGTGCGGTGCTGCACTGTTTTACCGGCACGCGGCAGGAGGCGATAGAGTGTCTGGAACGTGGGCTGTATCTGGGGATCACCGGCTGGGTCTGCGATGAACGGCGCGGGCTGGAGCTGCGCGAGCTGCTGCCGGTCATTCCTGCCGATCGTCTGTTAGTGGAGACCGACGCACCTTATCTGCTGCCGCGCGATCTCCGTCCTAAACCGGCATCGGGACGCAATGAACCGGCTTATCTGGGGCATATCATGGAGCGGATCGCCCACTGGCGCGGCGAAGAGGCGCAGTGGCTGGCTGCGCAGACGGATAACAACGTGCGTCGTCTGTTTGGTGTCGACTTTTAAACTTTGCGGAAGCTGGTATTTTTCACGCTCTGCTTCACTTCTTTATTCAGCAAGTTCAGCAGCAGCATGGAGCGGGCTTCACCGTCCGGCTCCGCGAAAATGGCCACCAGCCCTTCAAAGGCCCCTTCGGTGATCACCACATCGTCGCCGGAGAAGGGGGTATCGGGATCGGTAATGCCTTCAGGCTGTTTGTAGACCGAGAGCTGGTGGATCACGGATGAGGGCACCGTGGCCGGATGCGCGCCGAAGCGCACAAAGTGGCTGACACCGCGCGTCGCATTGATGGTGGTGGTGTGGATCACTTCCGGGTCGAATTCAACAAACAGGTAGTTAGGGAACAGCGGCTCACTGACGGTGGTGCGTTTACCACGAACCATTTTTTCCAGCGTGATCACAGGCGTCAGACAGTTCACCGCCTGGCGTTCCAGATGTTCCTGAGCACGCTGAAGTTGCCCACGCTTGCAATACAGTAAATACCAGGCCTGCATAATGACTCTTTTCCGCTTGTTATGCCGGCAAGCATATCAAAACCCTGGCGGGATCGCTAAGCTGATTATACTGGCCGTACGCAGAAGAAGACGTGAATCTTCACGCTTATTTAACAAAAATACAGCATCAGGCAGTCTTACGCCGTATAATGAAACGCTTAAAGAGAGAGCTTGACTAACTGCATGAAATACAACGATCTACGCGACTTCCTGGAACTGCTGGAAAAGCAGGGCGAACTTAAACGCATCACCCTTCCTGTCGATCCTTATCTGGAGATGACAGAGATTGCCGACCGCACGCTTCGCGCCGGTGGGCCAGCGCTCCTGTTTGAAAACCCGAAAGGCTACACCATGCCGGTCCTGTGCAACCTGTTTGGCACACCCAAACGGGTGGCGATGGGAATGGGGCAGGAGAATGTCAGCGCGTTGCGTGAAGTGGGTAAGTTGCTGGCCTTTTTAAAAGAGCCAGAGCCGCCAAAAGGGTTTCGCGATCTCTTCGATAAGCTGCCGCAGTTTAAGCAAGTCCTGAATATGCCGACCAAACGTCTGCGCGGCGCCCCCTGCCAGCAGAAAATCCTGGAAGGCGATGCGGTCGATCTGACGCGTATCCCGATCATGCAGTGCTGGCCAGAAGACGCCGCCCCGCTGATCACCTGGGGTCTGACCGTAACCCGCGGTCCGCATAAAGAGCGCCAGAACCTCGGGATCTATCGTCAGCAGCTGATTGGTAAGAATAAATTGATTATGCGCTGGCTGTCGCATCGCGGCGGCGCGCTTGATTTCCAGGAGTGGTGCGCGGCCCATCCGGGCGAACGCTTCCCGGTCGCCGTGGCGCTGGGTGCCGATCCGGCCACCATTCTCGGTGCCGTTACGCCGGTGCCGGACACCCTGTCGGAATACGCCTTTGCCGGGCTGCTACGCGGCACTAAAACCGAAGTGGTGAAGTGCGTGTCGAACGATCTGGAAGTGCCTGCCAGCGCCGAAATCGTGCTCGAAGGCTACATCGAGGCGGGCGAGATGGCACCGGAAGGACCCTATGGCGACCACACCGGCTATTACAACGAAATTGACAGCTTCCCGGTGTTTACCGTGACGCACATTACCCAGCGTGAAGATGCCATTTACCACTCCACCTACACGGGCCGTCCGCCGGATGAACCCGCGGTGCTTGGCGTGGCGCTGAACGAAGTCTTCGTGCCGATCCTGCAAAAGCAGTTCCCGGAAATCGTTGATTTCTATCTGCCGCCGGAAGGTTGCTCCTATCGCCTGGCGGTGGTAACCATTAAGAAGCAGTATGCGGGTCACGCTAAACGGGTGATGATGGGCGTATGGTCTTTCCTGCGCCAGTTTATGTATACCAAGTTTGTGATCGTTTGCGATGATGACGTCAACGCCCGTGACTGGAATGACGTGATCTGGGCCATTACCACCCGTATGGATCCGGCACGCGATACCGTGTTAGTTGAAAACACGCCGATAGATTACCTGGATTTTGCCTCGCCGGTTTCCGGTCTTGGCTCAAAAATGGGACTGGATGCCACCAATAAATGGCCCGGCGAAACCCAACGTGAATGGGGTCGTCCGATCAAAAAGGATCCTGAGGTGACTGCGCGAATTGACGCGATCTGGGATGAACTGGCCATAATGAATAACGGTAAAGACGCCTGAATGCGCCGTTATGCCCTTTAGACTTCCCGACAGAGAGAGCGAATGACAACCTTAAGCTGTAAAGTGACTTCGGTAGACGCTATCACCGACACCGTATATCGCGTCCGTTTAGTACCTGAATCGGCGTTCTCCTTCCGCGCTGGCCAGTATTTAATGGTGGTGATGGATGAGCGGGATAAGCGTCCTTTCTCAATGGCCTCGACGCCGGACGAGCAAGAGTTTATCGAGCTGCACATTGGGGCGTCTGAGCTCAACCTGTATGCGATGGCGGTGATGGATCGCATCCTGAAAGAGAACGAGATCGAAATTGATATTCCTCACGGCGAAGCCTGGCTGCGCGATGACGAAGAGCGTCCGCTGATCCTGATTGCGGGCGGTACCGGCTTCTCCTACGTGCGCTCCATTCTGCTGACGGCGCTGGCGCGTAACCCGGACCGCGACATCACCATCTACTGGGGTGGCCGCGAGGCGAAGCATCTTTACGATCTGTCTGAGCTGGAAGCGCTGAGCGTGACCCATCCGAACCTGCGCGTTGAGCCGGTGGTTGAGCAGCCGGAAGAGGGATGGCGCGGTCGCAGCGGCACGGTGTTAACGGCGGTACTGCAGGATCACGGTACGCTGGTGAATCACGATATCTATATTGCCGGCCGGTTTGAGATGGCGAAAATTGCCCGGGACCTGTTCTGCAATGAACGTAACGCCCGTGAAGATCGCCTGTTCGGCGACGCATTTGCATTTATCTGAGACGAAAAAAACCCGCCCCTGACAGGCGGGAAAACGGCAACTAAACCTTTCCCCGTCATCATTCACGCTGCCTCTTTGTTGGCTGCCTTTGCTCACCCCGGTCACATAGTTAACTATGCTCCCGGGGATTCGCGCAGTTGCCGCCGCGATGCAACGCGAATGATTTAGGGGAATATTCTTCGATTACACTCTCTCAAATACCGTCGCGATCCCCTGACCCAGGCCGATACACATGGTCGCCAGACCAAACTGAGCATCTTTGCGTTCCATCAGGTTGATCAGCGTGGTGCTGATACGTGCCCCGGAACAACCCAGCGGGTGACCCAGCGCGATGGCACCGCCGTTGAGGTTAATCTTCTCGTCGATCTGATCCATCAGTCCCAGATCCTTAATGCACGGCAGGATCTGCGCGGCGAAGGCTTCGTTCATCTCGAAGAGGTCGATATCGCTGGTGGCGAGTCCGGCTTTTTTCAGCGCCAGCTTTGAGGCCGGAACCGGGCCGTAACCCATGATGGACGGATCGCAACCCACCACCGCCATCGAGCGGATACGGGCGCGCGGCGTCAGGCCCAGCTCGCGGGCGCGACTTTCGCTCATCACCAGCATCGCCGCTGCACCATCGGACAGAGCAGAAGAGCTGCCCGCCGTCACGGTACCGGTCACCGGATCAAAGGCCGGTTTCAGCGTCGAGAGCGCTTCAACGGTGGTTTCCGGACGGATCACTTCGTCGAAGTAGAACTGCTTCAGCACGCCGTCGGCGTCGTGACCGCCGGTCGGCAGAATTTCATTTTTGAACGCACCGGACTGCGTCGCAGCCCAGGCACGGGCGTGGGAGCGGGCGGCAAAGCTGTCCTGCATTTCGCGGCTGATGCCGTGCAGGCGGGAGAGCATTTCTGCGGTCAGCCCCATCATGCCCGCGGCTTTCGCCACGGTGCGGCTCATGCCTGGGTGGAAATCGACGCCGTGGTTCATCGGCACATGGCCCATGTGCTCCACGCCGCCAATCATGCACACCTGCGCATCGCCGGTCATGATCATCCGTGCCGCATCGTGCAGGGCCTGCATCGATGAACCGCACAGGCGGTTGACGGTGACTGCCGGTACCGAATGCGGGATTTCCGCCAGCAGCGCCGCGTTACGGGCGATGTTAAAGCCCTGCTCCAGCGTCTGCTGCACGCAGCCCCAGTAGATATCGTCCAGCGCGGTAGCGTCCAGCGCCGGGTTGCGCGCCAGCAGGCTACGCATTAAATGCGCGGAGAGATCTTCCGCGCGCACGTTACGAAATGCGCCGCCCTTCGAACGGCCCATCGGGGTGCGAATTGCATCGACAATGACAACCTGTTCCATTGTGACTCCTTAAGCCGTTTTCAGTGCGCCAACCGGACGGGCAGGCTCAACCGGGGGATAGTACGCTTCATTATTACGCGCTTTGGTACGCAGTCCTTCCGGAGCCTGATACAGCGCGCCGAGATGCTCATACTGCTGCGTCATATCCAGATAGCGGGCGCTGCCCAGCGTATCCAGCCAGCGGAACGCGCCGCCGTGGAACGGAGGGAAGCCCAGGCCGTAGACCAGCGCCATATCCGCTTCCGCAGGGCTGGCGATAATGCCCTCTTCAAGACAACGCACCACTTCGTTGACCATCGGGATCATCATGCGGGCGATAATCTCTTCGTCGCTGAAATCGCGCTTCGCGTGGCTGACCTCTGCCAGCAGGCTATCCACGGCGGCGTCTTCCTCTTTCTTCGGCTTGCCTTTGCTGTCTTCTTTATAACGCCAGAAGCCGAGGCCGTTTTTCTGACCGTAGCGGTTCGATTCGAACAGGGCATCGATAGCATCGCGGTAATCTTTTTGCATCCGCTGCGGGAAACCTGCCGCCATCACCGCCTGGGCGTGGTGGGCGGTATCAATCCCGACCACATCCAGCAGATAGGCCGGGCCCATCGGCCAGCCGAACTGTTTTTCCATCACTTTGTCGATCTTGCGGAAATCCGCCCCGTCACGCAGCAGCTGGCTGAAACCGGCGAAGTACGGGAACAGCACGCGGTTGACGAAGAAGCCCGGGCAGTCGTTAACCACAATCGGGGTTTTGCCCATCTTGCTGGCCCAGGCCACCACTTTGGCGAGGGTTTCGTCAGAGGTTTTCTCCCCGCGGATCACTTCAACCAGCGGCATACGGTGCACCGGGTTAAAGAAGTGCATACCGCAGAAGTTTTCCGGACGCTTAAGGACGCTCGCCAGTTCGCTGATTGGAATAGTAGAGGTGTTGGAGGCCAGCACCGTATCCGGGCGTACCTTGTCTTCTGTCTCCGCCAGCACCGCTTTTTTCACTTTCGGGTTTTCGACCACCGCTTCGACGACCACATCCACGCGATCGAACCCGCTGTATTCCAGCGTCGGATGGATGGTGGAGATGACGCCGGAGAGCTTCAGGCCATCAATCTTGCCGCGTTCCAGCTGTTTGTTCAGCAGCTTGGCCGCTTCGGTCATGCCCAGGTTCAGCGATTTCTCGTTGATGTCTTTCATCACCACCGGCACGCCTTTCCACGCCGACTGGTAGGCGATGCCGCCGCCCATGATGCCTGCGCCCAGTACCGCCGCCTGTTTTGGCGTCTCGACATTTTTGGTGAGCTGCTTCGCTTTACCCTTCACGAACTGATCGTTGAGGAAAATACCGACCAGCGCGCGGGCTTCGTTGGTGTGAGCCAGCGGGACAAAACTTTGGTTTTCTAATTGCAGTGCTTCGTCACGGCTCAGACGCGCGGCAGCTTCGATGGTTTTCACCGCGGTGATCGGCGCCGGATAGTGTTTACCCGCCGTCTGCATCACCATGCCTTTGGCGATGGTGAAACTCATGGTGGCTTCAATTTTACTTAAGTGCAGCGGCTCCAGCTTCGGCTGACGTTTCGCTTTCCAGTCGAGGTCGCCGTTGATCGCCTGACGCAGAATAGTCAGCGCCCCTTCCTGCAGTTTTTCAGGCTTGACCACGCCATCCACCAGACCGAGTTTTAACGCCTGATCGGCACCCACGTCTTTACCGGCCGCAATGATCTCCAGGGCGCTGTCAGCACCCAGCAGGCGCGGCAGTCGGACCGAGCCGCCAAAGCCCGGCATAATGCCCAGCTTGGTTTCCGGCAGACCAATGCGCAGATCCGGCGTGGCCAGACGGTAATCAGTCGCCAGCACGCATTCGCAGCCGCCGCCGAGGGCATAGCCGTTGACCGCAGCGATCGTCGGGACCGGCAGATCTTCCAGGCGGTTAAAGACGCTGTTGGCAAAATGCAGCCACTGGCTCAGCTGCTCCTGGGGCACCAGGAACAGGGAGAGGAATTCGGTGATGTCTGCGCCGACGATAAATGCCGCTTTTTCGGAACGCAGCAGCAGACCTTTTAAATCGGCTTGTTTTTCAAGCACGTCCAGCGCATGTCCAAGGCTGGCCACGGTTGCGGTGTCCAGTTTATTCACTGAGCCGGGGGCGTCGAACACCAGTTCGGCAATGCCACCTTCCAGCCAGTCTACGTACAGGGTGTCGCCTTTGTAGAGCATGTCGGTCTCCTGAATCCAGCAATTGGATCTGGTCATACCAGATGATTCGGAGTGTGGGTTTTGTGTTAATGAAATGCAAATTAGTCATTAAATAATTGTAGGTCTGATCACGCTCGGCGGAGATCACGCAGCTTTTCTGAGGTGTGCTAAGATGCGGTGACTTGAGGTCAAAACAAAAGGAAGAATGATGGACTCACTGGCCGCGCTGTATAAAAATCACATTGTTACGTTACAGGAACGTACCCGCGACGTACTGGCCCGCTTTAAGCTGGATGCCTTACTCATCCACTCCGGCGAGCTGTTTAATGTCTTTCTCGACGATCACGCCTATCCCTTCAAGGTTAACCCGCAATTTAAAGCCTGGGTGCCGGTAACCCAGGTTCCCAATTGCTGGTTGCTGGTGGATGGCGTGAACAAGCCAAAACTGTGGTTCTACCTGCCGGTGGATTACTGGCACAACGTGGAACCGCTGCCGACCTCCTTCTGGACGGAAGAAATTGAGGTGATTGCCCTGCCGAAAGCTGACGGCATTGGCAGCCAGTTACCAACCGCCCGCGGCAACATGGCCTATATTGGCCCGGTACCGGAACGTGCGCGCAGTCTGGAGATCGCTGCGGATAACATCAACCCGAAAGGCGTTATCGACTATCTGCACTACTATCGCTCCTATAAGACCGACTATGAGCTGGCATGCATGCGCGAAGCGCAAAAAACCGCGGTCAACGGCCACCGTGCGGCGCACGAAGCCTTCCTGTCCGGCATGAGCGAGTTCGACATTAACCAGGCCTACCTGACCGCCACCGGCCATCGTGATACCGACGTGCCGTACAGCAACATCGTGGCGCTGAATGAGCATGCGGCAGTGCTGCACTACACCAAACTCGATCACCGCGCGCCGTCTGAAATGCGCAGCTTCCTGCTGGATGCCGGTGCGGAGTACAACGGCTATGCCGCTGACCTGACCCGCACCTGGGCCGGCAACAGCGATACCGAGTTCGCCCAGCTGATCAAAGACGTCAATGAAGAGCAGCTGGCTCTGATCGCTACCATGAAGGCCGGCGTGAGCTACGTGGATTACCACGTTCAGTTCCATCAGCGTATTGCGAAGCTGCTGCGTAAGCATCAGATCGTCAGCGATATGAGCGAAGAGGCGATGGTGGAAAACGACCTGACCGGACCGTTTATGCCGCACGGTATCGGCCATCCGCTGGGTCTGCAGGTGCACGACACCGCTGGCTTTATGCAGGATGACACCGGTACCCATCTGGCGGCACCGTCCAAATATCCTTACCTGCGCTGCACCCGCATCCTGCAGCCGCGCATGGTGTTGACCATCGAGCCGGGCATCTACTTTATTGAGTCTCTGCTGGCGCCGTGGCGCGAAGGGCAGTTCAGCAAGCACTTCAACTGGCAGAAAATTGAGGCGCTGAAGCCGTTTGGTGGCATCCGTATCGAAGATAACGTGGTGATCCACGAAAACGGTACGGAAAACATGACGCGAGACCTGAAGCTGGCGTAATGGAAAGCTGGCTCATACCGGCAGCGCCGGTCACCTTTACGGAAGAGATCAAAAAGAGCCGTTTCATCACGCTGTTGGCCCATACCGACGGCGTGGAGGCGGCAAAAGCTTTTGTTGAGTCAGTACGGGCAGAACATCCTGACGCCCGCCACCACTGTGTGGCATGGGTGGCCGGGCCGCCTGATGATTCACAAAAGCTCGGGTTCTCGGATGATGGTGAACCGGCGGGCACGGCGGGCAAACCGATGCTCTCTCAGTTAATGGGCAGCGGCATTGGCGAAATCACCGCCGTCGTGGTGCGTTACTACGGCGGCGTATTACTCGGAACAGGCGGGCTGGTTAAGGCCTATGGCGGCGGCGTCCAGCAGGCGCTGAATCACCTGACAACGATCCGCAAAACGCCACTTACCGAATATACTTTATTGTGCGATTACGCCCAGTTATCCGGCATCGAAGCGTTGCTGAAGCAGTATCAGGGCCTGATTGTGCACAGTGATTACCAGGCGACGGTGCAATTGCGTGTGGCGCTACCCCAAGCGTCGCTTCCGGTATTCTCAGCAAAACTGGCTGATTTTAGTCGTGGTTCGTTGCAATTACGGCCGATTGAAGAATAATCCCCACCTTACTTATTGAATACCTAAGGAAGCGGCAGAGATGCATTTTCGTGCCATAACCCGAATCGTTGGATTGCTGGTCATACTCTTCTCCGGGACGATGATCCTCCCCGGACTGGTGGCGCTTATTTATCGGGATGGTGCGGGCCGGGCCTTTACACAGACCTTTTTCGTCGCGCTGATGATTGGCTCCCTGCTGTGGTGGCCTAACCGCCGTGAGAAAGGGGAGCTGAAATCCCGCGAAGGCTTCCTTATCGTGGTGCTGTTCTGGACCGTGCTGGGCAGCGTGGGGGCATTGCCCTTCATCTTCTCTGAACAGCCCAACCTGACGATCACCGATGCGTTCTTTGAATCCTTTTCCGGGCTGACGACTACCGGGGCCACCACGCTGGTGGGGCTGGACTCGCTTCCTCATGCCATCCTTTTCTACCGGCAGATGCTGCAGTGGTTTGGCGGGATGGGGATCATCGTCTTAGCTGTCGCTATTCTGCCGATACTGGGTGTCGGGGGGATGCAGCTCTACCGGGCCGAGATGCCGGGGCCGCTGAAAGATAACAAGATGCGGCCGCGTATCGCCGAGACGGCTAAAACCCTGTGGCTCATCTATGTACTGCTGACCGTCGCCTGTGCGCTGGCGCTGTGGTTTGCCGGGATGCCGGCCTTTGATGCTATCGGCCATAGCTTTGCCACCATCGCGATCGGGGGGTTCTCAACCCATGATGCCAGCATCGGCTATTTTGACAGCCCGACGATCAACACCATCATTGCGGTATTCCTTCTGATCTCCGGCTGTAACTACGGTCTGCACTTCTCTTTACTCAGTGGCCGTAACCTGAAGGTTTACTGGCGCGATCCGGAATTCCGCATGTTTATCGGCGTGCAGCTGACGCTGGTGGCGATCTGCACCCTGGTGCTGTGGTTACACGATGTCTATGCCTCGGCGGTGACTACGCTGAACCAGGCCTTCTTCCAGGTGGTGTCGATGGCGACGACCGCAGGTTTTACCACCGACAGCATTGCGCGCTGGCCGCTCTTCCTGCCGGTCCTGCTGCTCTGTTCGGCCTTTATCGGCGGCTGTGCCGGGTCGACGGGGGGCGGCTTGAAAGTGATCCGTATTCTGCTGCTGTTTAAACAGGGTAACCGCGAGCTTAAACGTCTGGTGCACCCGAATGCGGTCTACAGCATCAAGCTGGGTAACCGCGCGCTACCGGAACGTATTCTCGAAGCGGTGTGGGGGTTCTTCTCCGCCTACGCGCTGGTCTTTATCGTCAGCATGCTGGCGATTATCGCCACGGGCGTGGATGACTTCTCGGCGTTCGCTTCTGTTGTCGCCACACTGAATAACCTGGGACCCGGCCTTGGCGTGGTCGCAGATAACTTTGCCAGCATGAATCCGACCGCGAAGTGGATCCTGATTGCCAACATGCTGTTCGGGCGTCTTGAGGTCTTTACGCTGTTGGTCCTCTTTACCCCAACATTCTGGCGCGAATAAAGGGAGCCATTTGTGAAAACATTAATTCTATTTTCAACGCGCGACGGGCAAACGCGCGAGATTGCCGCTTTTCTGGCGTCTGAGTTAAAAGAGCAGGGCATCTATGCCGACGTCATCAACCTGAACCGCACCGAAGAGATTGCATGGCAGGAGTATGACCGTGTAGTGATCGGCGCATCGATTCGCTACGGCCATTTCCATCCGGCGGTGGATCGTTTTGTGAAAAAGCACACGGCAATGCTGAACAGCCTGCCGGGCGCTTTCTTCTCCGTGAACCTGGTGGCGCGTAAAGCGGAAAAGCGTACCCCGCAGACTAACAGCTACACGCGTAAGTTTTTGCTGAACTCGCCCTGGAAGCCAGTGGCCTGTGCCGTCTTTGCCGGTGCCCTGCGTTACCCGCGCTATCGTTGGTACGATCGCTTTATGATTCGTCTTATTATGAAGATGACCGGCGGTGAAACGGATACACGTAAAGAAGTGGTCTACACCGACTGGCCCCAGGTCTCCAGTTTCGCCCGGGAAATCGCGCAATTAACCCGCAATTCGCGGCTTTAATAAACGTAAAGCTTGAAAAGTAAGCGAACGAAAAACTTTTTGAGATTTATGCTTGTCACCGCCGAAGAACTCCCTATAATGCGCCTCCACTGACACGGAACAACGGCAAACAAGCCGCCGGGTCAGCAGGGAAAAGCGCGAAATAATCGCTTGACTCTGAAA
>NZ_JBBCMA010000008.1 GCF_037152535.1 Leclercia sp. AS011 | reverse complement strand
CCGGAAGAGAGGCCGGATATACGAAAGCATCTTACTCCCGTTACACAAATGCAGAATGGCTTGCATAACGGGAGGTGTCCATATACGGGTAAGGCGTAGCCGCCACCCGGCAAACCCTCTAACTAAACAACCCAACCAGCGCCGCACACAGCACAGCTGCAATGGCCGCCTGTGGCGTATGTCCCGCTGCTGCGCTGGCTTCGACGCCGCCAGACAAGATTGTAACGATAGATTCCAGCATGATGATCCCCCCCGATTTCCCGGGCAAGATAATACTCAACTCATCGGAACAGTAAAGCGCAAAATAACGCCAGTTTGCGCTTAGTTAACCTCATTTACACAGCGGTAAAATGTCACTCCATTCCCAGCTCTTTTAGCTTACGCGTCAGGGTATTGCGTCCCCAGCCGAGCAGGCGTGCCGCTTCCTGTTTATGTCCCTGGGTATGGCGCAGCGCGGTGGTGAGCAGCGTGCGTTCCATCTCCGGCTGTGCCTCGGAGAGCAGATTTTGATGACCGGAACGCAGGGCACGGTCGGCCCATTGCGCCAGCAGCGTAGCCCAGCTGTCGGGCAGGGTCTGGCCGGTGCTGCTTTCCGGAACATGGGTTTCGAAAAGCTCAGGAGGAAGATCCTGAATCAACACCTCCTGGCCTGCGGCCATCACCGTTAACCAGCGGCAGGTATTTTCCAGCTGACGCACGTTGCCGGGCCAGGCCAGACGCGTCAGCGCGGCTTCGGTTTCCGGGTGCAGCAGTTTGGCTTCCACCCCCAGCTCGCGGGCTGCATCCTGCAGGAAATGACGTGCCAGACGGGGGATATCTTCCCGGCGCTCGCGCAGCGGTGGCAGGTGAACGCGAATGACGTTCAGGCGGTGGAACAAGTCCTCACGGAATTTCCCCTCCTGGACACGCAGCTCGAGGTTCTGGTGGGTGGCGGCAATAATACGCACATCGACTTTGACCGGCGCATAGCCGCCCACGCGGTAGAACTGCCCGTCCGCCAGCACGCGCAGGAGTCGCGTCTGGACGTCGAGCGGCATATCCCCGATCTCATCCAGAAACAGCGTCCCGCCGTCGGCCTGCTCAAAGCGGCCCTGACGAATGGTGTTGGCGCCGGTAAAGGCCCCTTTTTCGTGGCCGAAAAGCTCGGACTCAATCAAATCCTTGGGGATCGCTGCCATATTCAGGGCGATGAACGGGGCTTTGGCGCGCGGGCTGTGGCGATGCAGGGCATGCGCAACCAGCTCTTTCCCGGTGCCCGACTCGCCGTTAATCAGCACGCTGATGGAGGAGCGCGACAGGCGGCCGATGATGCGAAACACATCCTGCATTGCCGGCGCTTCGCCAATGATATCGGTGGTAGGACCGAAAACCGGGGCGTTACGCGGCTGCTGCTGTTCCTGATAGTGGCTGATGGCGCGTTCAACCAGCGCCACCGCCTCGTCAATATCGAACGGTTTCGGCAGGTAATCGAACGCACCCTGCTGATAGGCGCTGACCGCCGCATCCAGATCGGAGTGCGCGGTCATTATGATGACCGGCAGCATCGGGTGGCGCTGCTTAATCTGTTTTAACAGCGCAAGACCGTCCATCCCCGGCATACGGATATCGGACAGCAGCACGTCCGGGGTTTTAGTGGTCAGTGCATCCAGCACCTCGGCCCCGCTTTCAAAAGCGGTGCAGCTTAATCCTGCTCCGGTAAGCGCCCGTTCAAGCACCCAGCGGATGGAGCTGTCGTCATCAACTACCCAGACTATCCCTCGTTGCATAACCTAACCCTCTATTTCCTGATTGGCAGGTAAACCGAAAACTCGGTATGACCCGGCCAACTGGTAAATTCAATTTTGCCGGAGTGCTGATCTATCAAATTACGGGCAATCGATAAGCCAAGCCCGGTTCCGCCTTCCCGGCCGCTGACCATCGGGTAAAACAGCGTGTCCTGTAAATGGGAAGGGATGCCCGGGCCGTTATCTTCCACGTCGATGCGGGCTGCCAGGCGGTAGCGTGTCCCGTGCAGGGTGAGCTGAAACGCGGTGCGGGTACGCAGAATAATTTCTCCGCCATCCGCCCCCAATGCCTGCAGGGCATTGCGCACGATGTTCAGCAGTACCTGTTCAATCTGGTCGGGATCGTGCGGCAGTTCCGGCAGGCTGGGATCGTAATCCCGAATCAGCCTGACGTTGTCCGGCAACTCCATTGACACCAGTTTGACGACGCGCTCGGCCACCTTGTGAATGCTCTCGGTAACGTGCATCCCGGGTTGCTGCGGGCCTAACAGGCGATCGACCAGATTACGCAGGCGATCGGCCTGTTCAATAATGACATTGGTGTATTCCGCCAGCGCCGGGTCGGGCAGGGCTTTGGTTAACAGCTGTGCCGCGCCGCGCAGGCCGCCGAGCGGGTTTTTAATCTCGTGGGCCAGGCCGCGCACCAGGTCGCGGGCCGCAATCTGCTGGGCATGCTGGAGCTGCTCCTGGCTCAGGCGACGCTGATTATCCATCGGTGCCATCTCCAGCAGGATCAGGCCTTCCGGTAGCCGCTGCGCCGTCAGGGAGAGAATATGCGAGCGCCCGTCGATCACCAGCGTCACTTCGTTATCGGTGAAGCCTTGTCCCGCCTGCAGGCTCTCCTGCATCAGGCCGATGTTCAGGGAAAAATAACTCAACAACTCGGGTAGCGGCGCACCAAACAGTTTGCGTGAGCTCTGAGCAAGCAACTGCTGGGCCGCTGGATTGGCGTAATGCACCGCCAGATCGTCGTCGACCAGTAAAATGCTGTTGATAAGAGAATTGAGGATCTGCCCAGCATCGGGCAGCGTGCCAGTTGCCATTCAGCAGTCTCCTGGAGTTGGTTGCACTATTTTAGTGCAGTATAGCGTTTCTGCGGTAAAAAGCGCGTAAGATCAGTTTGTTGGTGGAGAAAAAAGCCCATCCGGAGATGGGCTGAAAAGTTTCCACGGCAACAAAAAAACGGCTATCAATCTCGCGCGGAAAGTCCGCGCGAAAGGGATTGAAGATTAGACGCTGTAGTACAGTTCGAACTCAACCGGGTGTGGCGTCATGCGAACGCGATCGTTCTCTTCGATACGCAGCGCGATGTAAGCGTCGATCGCTTCATCAGTGAACACGCCGCCAGCGGTCAGGAACTCACGGTCTGCATCCAGGGCGTTCAGTGCTTCTTCCAGAGAGCCGGCAACCTGTGGGATCTCTTTCGCTTCTTCTGGCGGCAGGTCGTACAGGTTTTTGTCCATGGCTTCGCCTGGGTGGATTTTGTTCTTGATACCGTCCAGACCCGCCATCAGCAGTGCTGCGAAGCACAGGTATGGGTTAGCCGCTGGATCCGGGAAGCGCACTTCGATACGACGTGCTTTCGGAGACGCAACAACCGGGATACGGATAGAAGCAGAACGGTTACGGGCAGAGTACGCCAGCATAACTGGGGCTTCGTAGCCTGGGACCAGACGCTTGTAAGAGTTGGTGGTTGGGTTCGCCAGGGCGTTGATCGCTTTAGCGTGTTTGATAACACCACCGATGTAGTGCAGCGCCTGCTCGGACAGACCGGCATATTTGTCGCCAGAGAACAGGTTGGTACCGTTCTTGGACAGAGACATGTGGCAGTGCATACCGGAACCGTTGTCGCCAAACATTGGTTTTGGCATGAAGGTCGCGGTTTTACCGAAACGGTGCGCAACGTTGTGCACAACGTATTTGTAGATCTGAATTTCGTCCGCTTTCTTGGTCATGGTGTTGAAACGGGTGGCGATTTCGTTCTGGCCCGCCGTCGCAACTTCATGGTGGTGCGCTTCAACAACCAGGCCCATCTCTTCCATGATCAGACACATGGTAGAACGGATGTCCTGTGAAGAGTCGACCGGTGGAACCGGGAAGTAACCGCCTTTAACAGCAGGACGGTGACCTTTGTTACCGCCTTCGTATTTGGTGGAGGAGTTCCATGCGCCTTCGATATCATCGATAGCAACGTGGGAACCGGAAGTGGTCGCACCAAAACGGATGTCGTCGAACAGGAAGAACTCTGGCTCTGGCCCGAACAGAACGGTGTCAGCGATGCCGGTGGAGCGCAGGTACTCTTCAGCGCGTTTAGCGATAGAGCGTGGGTCGCGGTCGTAGCCCTGCAGGGTGCCTGGCTCGAGGATATCGCAACGGATGATCAGGGTAGACTCTTCGAAGAACGGGTCAATGAGCGCAGTGGATGCGTCAGGCATCAGAACCATGTCGGATTCGTTGATACCTTTCCAGCCGCCAATCGAGGAGCCGTCAAACATTTTGCCTTCTTCAAAGAATTCGGCATTCACCTGATGAGCAGGAATAGTGACGTGCTGTTCTTTGCCTTTGGTATCGGTGAAGCGCAGATCAACAAACTTCACTTCATGTTCGTTCAGCATCGTCAAAACGTGTTCAGCGGACATACTTAACTCTCCAGATTGGTCATTGTCGTCGTGGTAACGAGGTCTTCAAATTCTGTTTGTACTGGCTGGTGCCATGTATTTTTTATAAAGCGAAATCTGTGCCAACTTTTAAAACACCCCAAAAAGGCGCTATCATGCGCACCATAGTGCAAAAGGGCTGCACCATGATGGTTTTGTTGCACCAGTATAGTGCTTCAATGTGAACATTGAGCACCATATTGGTGCAATTTACGTTAAAGTGCCCTTTTACCGCTCCGTGAAAGCGATCACAAAGCATCTCTGCGATACTTGTTTGCGGGGGATGTTTGTGATCCTGTTTTGTAGTGCGATTAATCCGTGTACAATAACGCGCTATTTCTAAATGCCTGAGGCAAAGTTGTGATCGAAAATCTGCGTAATATCGCCATCATCGCGCACGTTGACCATGGTAAAACTACCCTGGTTGATAAGCTGCTGCAGCAATCCGGTACGTTCGACGCGCGTGCCGAAACTCAAGAACGTGTGATGGACTCCAACGATTTGGAGAAAGAGCGTGGGATTACCATCCTCGCTAAAAACACCGCTATCAAATGGAATGACTACCGTATCAACATCGTTGATACCCCGGGGCACGCCGACTTCGGTGGTGAAGTTGAACGTGTAATGTCCATGGTCGATTCCGTGCTGCTGGTCGTTGACGCAATGGATGGCCCAATGCCGCAGACGCGCTTCGTTACCAAGAAGGCATTTGCCCATGGTCTGAAGCCAATCGTGGTTATCAACAAAGTTGACCGCCCTGGCGCGCGTCCCGACTGGGTTGTTGATCAGGTCTTCGACCTGTTCGTTAACCTCGACGCAACCGACGAGCAGCTGGACTTCCCTATCGTTTACGCTTCTGCGCTGAACGGTATCGCGGGTCTGGACCACGAAGAAATGGCTGAAGACATGACCCCGCTGTACCAGGCGATTGTTGACCGTGTTCCTGCGCCGAACGTCGATGTTGAAGGCACCCTGCAGATGCAGATCTCTCAGCTCGACTACAACAACTATGTTGGCGTTATCGGCATTGGTCGTATCAAGCGCGGTAAAGTGAAGCCTAACCAGCAGGTCACTATCATCGATAGCGAAGGTAAAACCCGTAACGGTAAAGTCGGTAAAGTACTGACCCACCTGGGCCTTGAGCGTATCGAGAGCGACATCGCTGAAGCGGGCGACATCATCGCGATCACCGGTCTGGGCGAGCTGAACATCTCTGATACCATTTGCGACACGCAAGCGGTAGAAGCGCTGCCAGCCCTGTCTGTTGATGAACCGACTGTAACCATGTTCTTCAACGTCAACACCTCTCCGTTCTGTGGTAAAGAAGGTAAGTTCGTTACCTCTCGTCAGATCCTTGACCGCCTGAACAAAGAGCTGGTGCACAACGTTGCGCTGCGTGTTGAAGAAACGCCAGACGCTGACGCATTCCGCGTTTCCGGTCGTGGTGAGCTGCACCTGTCAGTTCTGATCGAAAACATGCGTCGTGAAGGTTTCGAAATGGCGGTTTCCCGTCCGAAAGTAATCTTCCGCGAAATCGACGGCCGTAAACAAGAGCCGTTCGAAAACGTAACGCTGGACGTCGAAGAGCAGCACCAGGGGTCTGTCATGCAGGCGCTGGGTGAGCGTAAAGGCGACCTGAAAAACATGAATCCAGATGGCAAAGGCCGCGTACGTCTCGACTACGTGATCCCAAGCCGTGGTCTGATCGGCTTCCGTTCAGAGTTCATGACCATGACTTCCGGTACCGGTCTGCTGTACTCCACCTTCAGCCACTACGACGACGTTCGTCCGGGCGAAGTTGGCCAGCGTAACAACGGCGTTCTGATCTCCAACGGTCAGGGTAAAGCGGTTGCGTTCGCCCTGTTCAGCCTGCAGGACCGCGGTAAGCTGTTCCTGGGTCACGGTGCAGAAGTCTACGAAGGCCAGATCATCGGTATTCACAGCCGTTCTAACGACCTGACTGTAAACTGCCTGACCGGTAAGAAACTGACCAACATGCGTGCGTCCGGTACTGACGAAGCAACGGTTCTGGTTCCACCGGTTAAGATGACTCTGGAGCAGGCTCTGGAATTCATCGATGACGACGAACTGGTAGAAGTAACTCCAACCTCTATCCGTATCCGTAAACGTCACCTGACTGAGAACGATCGTAAACGCGCCATGCGCGGCCCGAAAGAAGATTAATTTTCTTCTCTCCGTTCTCTGAAACCCCGCCTTCTGGCGGGGTTTTTCTTTTCTGCCGTGTCACGCGCCTCATAGCCAAACATCTTCTTTCCCGCTACAGTTAATTTTCACGGCGAAAAGGAGAACCACATGCTCTATATCTTTGATTTAGGAAACGTAATCGTCGATATCGACTTCAATCGTGTGCTGGGTACATGGAGTGATTTCAGCCGCGTTCCGCTGGCAACGCTTAAGCAGAGTTTTACCATGGGCGACGCTTTCCATCAGCACGAGCGCGGTGAGATTTCGGATGAACAGTTTGCCGAAAAGCTCTGCCATGAGATGGAGCTTCCCCTCAGTTACGAACAATTTTCCCACGGCTGGCAGGCGATCTTTGTCGGGGTTCGTCCCGAGGTGATTGCCATCATGCACAAGCTGCGCGAGCAGGGGCATCGGGTGGTGGTGCTGTCGAACACCAACCGGCTGCACACCACCTTCTGGCCGGATGAATATCCGGAAGTGAAAGCGGCAGCAGATAAAATTTACCTGTCCCAGGAGATGGGCATGCGTAAGCCGGAAGCGCGGATCTATCAGGCCGTTTTGCAGGCGGAAGGATTCTCTGCCGCCGATGCCATCTTTTTTGACGATAACGTCGATAATATAGAGGGAGCTAACCAGTTGGGTATCACGTCAATTCTGGTGACCGGAAAACAGACGATCCCCGACTATTTTGCGAAGCAGTTATGCTAAAAACCGTTCATCAAAAAGCCAGCCACCACACCCGACCGCTGCGTGCGTGGCTAAAACTCCTCTGGCACCGCATCGATGAGGACAACATGACCACGCTGGCAGGCAACCTCGCCTACGTGTCGTTGTTGTCTCTGGTGCCGCTGGTGGCCGTCATCTTTGCGCTTTTTGCCGCCTTTCCGATGTTTTCGGACGTCAGCCTGCAGCTCCGCCATTTTGTTTTTGCTAACTTCATGCCTGCCACCGGGGATGTGATTCAGAATTACATCGAGCAGTTTGTCGCCAACTCCAGCAAGATGACGGCGGTTGGAGCATGCGGGCTTATCGTTACCGCACTGCTGCTGATGTATGCCATTGATAGTGCGCTCAACACTATCTGGCGCAGCACCCGGGCGCGACCTAAAGTTTACTCTTTCGCCGTGTACTGGATGATCCTGACTCTGGGGCCGTTGCTGGCCGGGGCCAGCCTGGCGATCAGCTCCTATCTGCTCTCGTTACGCTGGGCCAGCGATCTCAACAGCGTGATTGACGACGTGCTGCACATCTTCCCGCTGCTTCTGTCCTGGCTCGCGTTCTGGCTGCTTTACAGCATTGTGCCGACCACGCGCGTGCCTAATCGGGATGCGATGGTGGGGGCGCTGGTGGCGGCTCTGCTTTTCGAACTCGGCAAGAAAGGTTTCGCGCTTTACATCACCATGTTCCCCTCCTATCAGCTGATTTATGGCGTGCTGGCGGTGATCCCCATTTTGTTCCTCTGGGTTTACTGGACCTGGTGTATCGTCTTGCTTGGCGCAGAAATTACTGTCACTCTCGGGGTATACCGCGAGCTAAAAAAAGCAGCAGAAGCCGAAAAACGACGAGAAACAGACCAACCATGATTGCATTAATCCAGCGCGTAACCCGTGCCAGCGTCACCGTGGAGGGAGAGGTGACGGGTGAAATTGGCCAGGGACTTTTAGTCTTGTTAGGTGTCGAAAAGGATGACGACGAGCAAAAAGCCAACCGCTTATGCGAGCGCGTGTTGGGTTACCGTATCTTCAGCGATGCGGAAGGCAAAATGAACCTTAACGTCCAGCAGGCAGGGGGCAGCGTGCTGGTGGTGTCGCAGTTTACGCTGGCCGCCGATACCGGGCGCGGCATGCGTCCTGGCTTCTCAAAAGGGGCGGCGCCGGATCGGGCAGAAGCCTTATATGAATACTTTGTTGACCGTTGCCGTCAGCAAGAGATGCATACACAGACCGGACGATTCGCTGCAGATATGCAGGTCTCGCTGGTAAATGACGGCCCCGTCACGTTCTGGCTCCAGGTATGAGTGAGCTGACGGTCTGGCCGCGGGTAACAAGAGAGAGTACAGCTATGTATCACCTTCGAGTACCGCAAACGGAAGAAGAGTTGGCGCTTTACTACCAGTTCCGCTGGGAGATGCTGCGTAAGCCATTACATCAGCCGAAAGGGTCGGAACGCGATGCCTGGGACGCCATGGCGCATCACCAGATGGTGATGGATGAAGAGGGCAATCTGGTCGCCGTAGGTCGACTGTATATCAATGCTGATAATGAAGCCTCCATCCGCTTTATGGCGGTGCATCCTTCTGTACAGGATAAAGGCCTTGGCACGCTGATGGCGATGACCCTGGAATCCGTCGCCCGTCAGGAGGGTGTGAAGCGCGTCACCTGTAGCGCGCGCGAAGATGCAGTAGAGTTTTTTGCCAAGCTGGGTTTTATTAACCAGGGTGAAATCACCACCCCGCAAACCACCCCGATTCGTCACTTTTTGATGATCAAACCTATCGCCTCGCTGGATGATATTCTGCATCGTGCCGACTGGTGCGGTCAGCTGCAGCAGGCCTGGTATCAGCACATCCCGCTGAGCGAAAAGATGGGGGTGCGCATTCAGCAGTACACCGGGCAAAAATTTATCACCACCATGCCGGAGATCGGCAATCAGAACCCGCACCATACCCTGTTCGCCGGGAGCCTGTTCTCGCTGGCGACGCTCACCGGCTGGGGGCTTATCTGGCTGATGCTGCGCGAGCGTCATCTGGGCGGCACCATTATTCTGGCCGATGCGCATATCCGTTACAGCGCGCCGATCAGCGGCAAGCCGAGCGCGGTGGCGGACCTGGGCGCATTGGGTGGCGATCTCGACCGCCTGGCGCGAGGCCGAAAAGCGCGCGTGCAGATGCAGGTGGAGCTGTTCGGTGACGAAACGCCGGGCGCGGTATTTGAAGGCACCTACATCGTTCTTCCGGCGAAGCCGTATGGCGCCTATGAAGAGGGTGGGAACGAGGAAGAGTAAAAAATGCAGGGGCGTTACCCGTGGTAACGCTTCCGTTTCACTCTTTTGAACAAGGTCCTGCCATAGCTCCCGCCCGCCATGCGATATTACGCATAACATCCCGCGCTGCCTGACTTATGCCACCTAGCTGAAAGAAACCATGTATCACGCCGGACCAGCGCTGACAGGTGCAGTTGACGCCTTGTTCGGTCAGATGGTGATGCAAGGCTTCGCCTTCGTCACATAAGGGGTCGTACTCGGCGGTGATAATATGGGTTGTCGGCAGGCCATGAAAGTCATCCCGCCACACTGGGCTGGCTTCAGGATTCTGGCGTTCGGTATGGGGAAGGTACATGGCGTATCCGCTGAGGAGCGTATCGCGGGTAATAACATAATCCAGTCCATTGCGGGTGTAGCTTTCAAAATACGCCGTTGCGTCGAGCATAGGATAGATAAGGATCAGCTGCGCTGGTTGCCACAGACCTGCGGCCTTGAGCCGTAGCGCCGTGACCAGGGCCAGATGGCCTCCTGCGCTGTCACCACAAAGGGTGATGCAATGTTGATCCACCCCGAGCGTGTCCGCATACTTCCAGACCAGATTTGCGCCTCGTTCAGCATCGTCATGCGCGGCAGGGAAGGTGTATTCGGGGGCCAGCCTGTACTGCACCGCAATCACCCGGCAGTGGCCGTAATATGCCAGCTGACGCAGCTGGTTATCATGGGTATCAAATCCACCACTGACAAAACATCCGCCATGATAGTAGATAACGGTGGGCAGCGTTTCCGGTGCGTTGAGCGGGGAGACGATCCGCAACGTTATTCCTTCCAGCTCCTGCGTTGCCACCTGGACGTGTGTTTCCTTCTCCCCGGCAAGCACCGTACTGGCGACATAACCCGCCCTCCGTTCATCAATATTCTGGTGGAGCGAAGAGGGTCGCCCTGCGGCGATAAAGTCCTGAACCAGCTTATCAATACCCTTTTCCAGTGCCATAGTTTAAACCTTCAATCTGTATGGATATACAGCGTTATAGCCTGATTTACGGTGGATGAAAACAGCGGATTTGGGTGGGGATAAGAATCTGGAAAGCGGCTCGCAAAAGTGTTCGCTATTTTATGCCAATTCGATCTTTTCAATAATCGCCGTGAGGCTGCTGACGTCATTGAAGGCACTGCATCGCACCGGGCAGTGAGTCCGATTACGTGGATAGAAGTCATGGTGGGGGCCCGCAGGCACGGTCATGAAGCCAAAATATCAATTGTAGGCCGGGCAAGCTTGCGCCGCCCGGCACTATCACCGGAGATTACTCCCCTTCACCCGGGAACAGGAACGGGTTAATAGAGCTGCGGGCAAAGCCCTCCTGCTCCATTTTGGCGTCCAGGATCAGCGTGGCGAGATCGTCAGCGACGGCCTCCACTTTCGGGTCTTTTTCCTGATACAGAATCTTCAGGTAGGTGCCGCAGTCGCCACAGCTTTCGGCTTTCACCGCGGACTGCTCGTTTTCCAGCGACCAGTAGTGCAGATCGCGGGTCTGCTCACAGTTGCTGCACTTGATGCGCACCACGTGCCACTCGGTTTCGCACAGGTTGCAGTGCAGGTAGCGCAGCCCCTGAGTGGTACCGATTTGCACCATGCTGGAGACCGGCATAGAACCGCACACCGGGCAGAACTGGCGTGCTTCACCATATTCGGCGCGGGCTTTACCTGGGATCAGGCTGGCCATTTGCGCCCAGTAGAGCGACAGGGCAGCCCAGATAAACGGCGCTTTATCGCTGCTGACTGAAGAGAAATCAGAGGCAAACAGCGCGCTCGCCATCTGCTCCAGCTCCTGCTCTGAGGCTTTCTCAAGATTCTCAATCACCGCCAGCGCAGGGCCGCTCATCTCGGGTTTCAGCTCGGCAATCAGCGAGTGCAGCAGCTTGTGCCAGTGCTTATCGCGCGGCAGGACGTGGATATCCAGCGGCGGCTTGCCCTGAGCGTTTGCCTCTTTGATGCGCGCGGTCAGGTCCATCTGCAGCGGATGGTCGTACAGCACCACTTCCTGAGCATGGGCGATCAGCCCGGCAAAGCGCAGATAGTCGCCAAGCGGGTTGTTCTCAGCCAGCTCGCGCAGGCGTTCCGCGCGGCGGTTATAGAGGTTTTTCAGTCTGGGGAACAGTAGCGGCGGAATCACTTCCGCCGTGCGTTTCTCGCTCGAACCCAGCTCATCTTGCGGGATTATGCGAATACTCATTCAGATGACTTTTCCTGTTTCTGGCGGACTTCACGGTACCAGCGCGGGTGATGTTTCTTCGCCCACGTCTTAGTAACCCATCCTTCCACCATCGCGGTAATGGTGCCTTTCACCCAGAGGGCGGCGTAAATATGCACCATGATAACCACAATTAACGCCACTGCGGCAAATGAATGCAGCATCAGCGCGAATCGGATCACCGGGATTGAGAAAGCAGGCGCAAAGTACGGACGCCAGATGATCACGCCGCTCACCAGCAACAAGACCAGGAAGATAATCGCCGCCCAGAATACGCATTTCTGGCCGAAGTTATAACGCCCGGTATCACCTACTTCCTCGTTGACGACGATCTTACGAATATTCTTCGCCCAAAAGATATCATCCCGATTGATTAGGTTATGGTGCCAGTAGCGGAAAAACATGATGATGAACGAGGCGAACATCACCACCCCGACGAACGGGTGCAGGATGCGCGCCAGCTGTGGCGTACCGAGGATCTGCATCAGCCAGTTAAAGGAGGGGAAGAAGAACCCCAGCCCGCTTATCGCCGCCAGCATGAAGCAGAAGGCGGTGACCCAATGGTTGATACGTTCCGGCGCGGTGTAGCGCACGATGGTGTCACGTCTTTTCATTTGCGCACCTCGTCTTTCTCTTCATGCAGGTTGTCGTCTTCCTCTTCCGCGCGGTTCGGACCAACGCCGACGTAGTGGAAGATGCTCGCTGCGAAGGTGGCAGCAAAACCGACCGCTGCCAGCGGTTTCCAGATGCCTTTCCAGAACTTCACGGTGGCGCTGATTTCCGGGTTCTCCGGCAGGCCGTGATACAGATTCGGCTTGTCGGCATGGTGCAGCACGTACATCACGTGCGTACCGCCAACACCGGCCGGATCGTACAGGCCCGCGTTGTCGTAACCGCGGGTCTTCAGCTCGGAGACACGCTCGCCCGCCAGCGTTTTCATGTCCTCTTTGGAGCCAAAATGAATGGCACCGGTTGGACAGGTCTTCACGCACGCTGGCTCCTGGCCGACGGTGACGCGGTCAACGCACAGTGTACATTTGTAGACGCGGTTGTCTTCCGGGTTCAGGCGCGGTACGTCGAACGGACAGCCGGCGATGCAGTAGCCGCAGCCGATGCACTGCTCTGACTGGAAGTCGACGATGCCGTTGGCATACTGAATGATCGCCCCTTCTGACGGACACGCCTTCAGGCAGCCCGGATCCGCACAGTGCATACAGCCGTCTTTGCGGATCAGCCACTCCAGTTTGTCGTTCTGCTCTACTTCCGAGAAGCGCATCACCGTCCAGGACTTGGCGGTCAGATCGGCGGGGTTATCGTACACCCCGACGTTGTGACCCACTTCATCACGGAGGTCGTTCCACTCCGAACAGGCCACCTGACAGGCTTTACAGCCGATACAGGTGGTCACGTCGATAAGCTTCGCCACTTCCTGCTGGTGGTCCCGCGCCTGAGGCGCGGGGGTGAAACTGTTAGTCGCGGAACGACGGATAATGTCTTGCGATTGATAAGCCATAAGTCGTCTCCGTTACACCTTTTCCACGTTCACGAGGAAGGCCTTAAACTCCGGCGTCTGCGTGTTCGCATCGCCGACGAACGGCGTCAGGGTGTTTGCGATAAACCCTTTCTTCGCCACGCCCTCATAACCCCAGTGAATCGGGATGCCGATGGTATCCACCTCCTGACCGTGGACGTTCAGCGTGCGAATACGCTTGGTCACTACCGCCTTGGCCTTGATATAGCCGCGGTTAGAAGAGACCTTGACGGTATCGCCGTGGGCGATGCCGAGCTTGTTCGCCAGCTTCTCGCCGATCTCCACAAACTGTTCCGGCTGCGCGATGGCGTTAAGCAGCGCGTGCTTGGTCCAGTAATGGAAGTGCTCGGTCAGACGGTAGGTGGTACCCACGTACGGGAACTTGTCCTTTTTACCCAGCGCTTCGAAATCGCCCTTGAAGATACGGGCTGCCGGGTTAGAGACCACGTTCGGGTGCAGCGGGTTGGTGCCCAGCGGCGTCTCAAACGGCTCGTAGTGTTCCGGGAACGGACCTTCCGCCATCTTATCGATCGCGAAAAGACGTCCCATCCCTTCAGGCTGCATGATAAACGGCCCGACATCGCTGCCCGGAGGCGCGGTGCTGTAGTCCGGAATATCCACGCCGCCCCATTTGGCACCGTCCCATTTCAGCAGCTGACGCTTCGGATCCCACGGGTTGCCCTGCGGGTCAGCGGATGCGCGGTTATAAAGGATACGGCGGTTGAGCGGCCATGCCCATGCCCAGCCCAGCGTATTACCCAGACCCGACGGGTCGGCGTTATCGCGGTTGGCCATCTGGTTGCCTTTCGGCGTCCAGCTACCGGCAAAGATCCAGCAGCCGCTCGACGTCGTACCGTCGTCACGCAGGTGCGCGAAGGTGCTGAGCTGATCGCCTTTCTTCGCCAGCACGGTACCGGTGGCCGGATCGATAACGTCCGCCAGCGCCTTGCCGTTGCTCTCCATCGCCACTTCTTCCGGCGCTGGATTTTCCGGCGTCGAGTAGTTCCAGGTCATGTTCAGAACCTGTTCCGGATTCGCGCCGCCTTCTGCCGCGTACATCTTACGCAGGCGTAAGAAGATACCGGCCAGGATCTCGCCGTCGTTCATGGCGATGCCCGGGGCATCCGCGCCTTTCCAGTGCCACTGCAGCCAGCGGCCGGAGTTGACGATAGAACCGTTCTCTTCCGCGAAGCAGGTGGACGGCAGACGGAACACTTCGGTCTGAATCTTCGACGGATCGACGTCGTTCGATTCGCCGTGGTTCTGCCAGAAGGTCGAGGTCTCGGTATTGAGCGGATCAATGGTGACCAGGAACTTCAGTTTCGACAGAGACGCCACAACCTTGTTCTTGTTCGGGAACGACGCCACCGGGTTAAAGCCCTGGCACAGATAGCCGTTGACCTGGCCCTGGTTCATCATCTCGAAGTACTGCAGAACGTCGTAGCCTTTGTCCCACTTCGGCAGCCAGTCAAAGCCCCAGCTGTTTTCCGCTGTCGCTTTGTCGCCATAGAAGGCCTTCATCATCGAGATAAAGAACTTCGGATAGTTGCCCCAGTAGTTCACCTGACCTTCGAGCAGCGGTTTAGGCGTGCTGGCCGTCAGGTAGGTTTGCAGGTCGGTCTGTTTCTCGCTTGGCAGGTTCATATAACCTGGCAGGCTCTGCGACAGCAGGCCGAGATCGGTCAGACCCTGAATGTTGGAGTGACCGCGCAGGGCGTTCACGCCGCCGCCTGCCATCCCCATGTTGCCGAGCAGGAGCTGCACCATCGCCATGGTACGGATGTTCTGTGCACCGATGGAGTGCTGCGTCCAGCCGAGTGCATACAGGAACGAGGCGGTTTTATCGTGAACGCTGGTTTCAGCGATCATCTCGCACACCTTCAGGAAGTCCGCTTTTGGCGTCCCGCAGATGTTCTCAACCACCTCCGGCGTGTAGCGGGAAACGTGCTCTTTCAGCAGGTTCCACACGCAGCGCGGGTGTTGCAGGGTGGTATCGCGCTTCGCAAAGCCTTTCTCATCCAGCTCGTAGTTCCAGCTGGTTTTGTCGTACTTGCGTTTTTCGGCGTCGTAACCGCTGAACAGGCCATCTTCGAAGTGGTAATCCTCACGCACGATCAGGCTGGCGTTGGTATAGGCTTCGGTGTATTCGCGGTTATATTTTTCGTTGGTCATCAGGTACAGCAGTACGCCTGACAGGAAAGTGATGTCAGTACCTGAACGAATAGGGGTGTAGAAATCCGCCACTGACGCCGTACGCGTGAAGCGGGGATCGATCACAATCAGTTTCGCACCGTTGTGGATTTTGGCTTCCATCGCCCAGCGGAACCCGACAGGGTGCGCTTCAGCGGCGTTACCGCCCATCACCACAATGAGGTTGGCGTTCTTGATGTCGACCCAGTGGTTGGTCATCGCACCGCGACCAAATGTTGGAGCAAGACTTGCTACCGTTGGTCCGTGTCAGACACGCGCCTGGTTGTCGACCGCGAGCATACCGAGTGCGCGCGTGAATTTCTGGGTTAAATAACCGGTTTCGTTACTGGAGGCAGACGCACACAGCATCCCGGTGGAGAGCCAGCGGTTAACGGTCGTCCCTTCAGCATTCTGTGCGATAAAGTTGGCATCGCGGTCTTCTTTCATCAGCTTGGCGATGCGATCGAACGCCTCTTCCCAGCTGATTTGCTGCCATTTGTCAGAGCCTGGCGCGCGATATTCCGGGAATTTCAGGCGGCTTTCGGAGTGGATGAAGTCCACCAGACCTGCTCCTTTCGGGCAGAGCGCACCGCGGTTAACCGGATGATCCGGGTCCCCTTCGATATGGAAAATAGACGCTTTGGCGTTTTTAGCACCGTCGCCGAGGCTATACATCAACAGCCCACAACCGACAGAGCAGTACGTACAGGTGTTACGGGTTTCGCGGGTGCGCAGCAGTTTGTACTGCCGTGTTTCCGCCAGCGCTACGCCGGGCGCAAAGCCCAGTGCCGCCGCCGTGGTGCCTGCCATACCGCCAGCGCAGATCTTAAAGAACTGCCTTCTGCTGACCTGCATGGTCACTCCTTGTTTCGACATTGCTACCCTTCATTCCTCGCGCTGCGCGCGAATTATTGGGGGTAATTATTGTTTTACTTCACGGCTGTTTTTTTGACCGCAAAGTTGAAAATTTGCGTTAAACCCTCATTTCCACGAGGGGTATGTCAGAATACCACAATGTCGGTACGCTTGTTCCAACGGCGTTAAAACAAAGTGAACGTATTATCACGGTGATGATTATAAAATGTGATATCGATCACATGGCGCCTCGAAACTGTTACAAACCTGTTTCTCCGTCGGGTTTGAATCTCCGGTAAAGTTGCGCGGACAGGGCGGTAAAAATTGATCCATACTATGCGCCAGGCCGGAAAAGTATGGTGCAATAGCAGGCCTTCCCCGTGGTTGCTCAGGATATTCGTTGTGTTGAAACAAAATGGTGATACCCGCATTACGTCGCTGCCTGTCGGCGTGGCAGAGCGCCGGGTACACAGACCCCCTCAGATTAGCCTCCCGACTCCCGATTTCCTGGCGGAAGAGGTGCCCGTCGCGCTGGTTTATAACGGTATCTCTCACGTGGTGATGATGGCCTCGCCGAAAGATCTGGAGCTCTTTGCCATCGGCTTTTCGCTGTCTGAAGGCATCATTGAGCACCCGCGTGAGATCTACGGCATGGAGGTGATATCCGTTTGCAATGGTCTCGAAGTGCAGATTGAACTCTCCAGCCGCCGCTTTATGGGATTAAAAGAACGTCGGCGGGCGCTGGCGGGGCGCACCGGCTGCGGCGTCTGCGGCGTGGAGCAGCTTAACGATATCGGCAAGCCCGTGGTGCCGCTGTCCTTCACTCAACGCTTTAACCTTGCCCATCTCGATCGGGCGCTGGCGCATCTCAACGACGTGCAGCCCATCGGGCAGCTGAGCGGATGTACCCATGCCGCCGCCTGGGTATTACCGAACGGCGAGATTGCCGGCGGGCATGAGGACGTCGGGCGGCACGTGGCACTGGATAAACTGCTGGGCAGGCGCGCAGGAGAGAATGAGACGTGGCAGCAGGGGGCTGCGCTGGTCTCCAGTCGGGCCAGCTACGAGATGGTGCAGAAGGCGGCCATGTGCGGGGTGGAGATCCTGTTTGCGGTCTCCGCAGCCACCACCCTGGCGGTGGAGGTAGCCGAGCGCTGCAACCTGACGCTGGTGGGCTTCTGCAAGCCAGGAAGAGCGACGGTTTATACCCATCCGCAGCGTCTGATAATTGATCAATAATTTTGAATGTTGAGAGCAAATCCTTCCGCTATCAGTTGTCGGTGATGAGGCCTACTATTTATCACATCAAGGCACAACGCCTTACACCAACAACTCATCGCAAGGAATTACATCATGAAAAGCATCAAAACTTTTGTCGCAGTAATCGCTCTGGCTACCTCATTCGGTTCTTTCGCTGCCCAGTCTGTTACCGCCTCCGCCAGCACCATTGATGGCGCAGAAGCTAAAATTGCGGCTCAGGCTCAGCAGGCAGGCGCATCGTCTTACACCATTACTCAGGCCTTCTCCGGTAACCGTGTACACATGACCGCTGAACTGAACAAATAACAGCAAAGTATCTGTCGAAAGAGCGCCCCCGGGGCGCTTTTTTAGTTTATGCCTGCCAGGCGTAATAACGCCGTCACCACGGCCGCCGCGACGATCACGAAAATCAGCGGCACCTTGCGCCAGGCGAGGAATACCGCAAAGGCCACCCCCAGCACCCGCGCCATCCCGGCAAAATGTTCCCCTTCATAGAAGGTGGTCGCCAGCGCCACTGAAAACAGCAGTACCGTTGCCGCATCCGACAGCAGCGCCTGGGAGCGTTCAGACAGCGCTAACCGACTGCCCAGTTTTGCCCCGCCGAGACGCATCAGGTAGGTGCCCGCCGACAGCAGGGCGATGCCGAGAATAAAGACGGTCATGTTTTCCATTATTTCTTCCTCGTCGCAAGACCAAGCAGGGAGAGCAATACCGGCAGGCCCACCGGCGCAAAGGGCACTGCGGCCAGCGACAGCGCGGCACCGCTACAGGCGCGGATCAGGGTAGTGCGGTTCTTAAAGGCGGGCACGACCAGCGCCAGTAAAATGGCCGGGAACACGGCATCCAGCCCGATGGTTTCCGGGTCGGGCAGCAGTTTGCCGACCATCGCCCCCAGCAGGGTGCCCAGCGGCCAGATAATGGCGACGCCCAGACCGCAGAGCCAGTAAGCGGCTTTACGCTGCTCCGGCGTTTTTTGCGACAGGCCAAACACCACGCTTTCGTCATTCATAATGTGGCAGCCGAGGAGGCTGGCCCCGCGTTTACCTACCAGCTCGCGCACCGTCACGCCAAAAGGGACATGGCGGGCGTTGACCAGCAGACCGGCCGCTGCTGCCGCAAGGGGATTGCCCCCGCTGGCAACGATGCCGATAAACATAAATTCCGAGGCACCCGCCAGCACCGAAATGGAGAGTACAAAAGGCACCCACAGCGGGAAGCCATACGCCATCGCCAGCGAGCCGTAGGACATCCCCACGACGCCCACTGCCAGACACACGAGAATAATCGCCTTGATGGTGTCGCCTTTAAGACAAGAGAACGCGTTTTTCATAGAGTTTTAGCCATATCGAACGAGTATCCATTATAATGAACGCATCACATTCGTTTATCAAGATGAACGATTCGTTCGATTTATAGAACAAGAGACCTTTTATGACGCAGCCAATCAGCGTAATCGCTAAAAGTCTGGTGCGGGAGCGCATGCGCACCGGGCTTTCACTGGCGGAAATCGCTCGCCGGGCAGGGATCGCCAAATCCACCCTCTCCCAGCTAGAGTCCGGGAACGGCAATCCCAGCCTCGAGACTCTCTGGTCGCTGTGCGTGGCGCTGGATATTCCCTTTGCCCGTTTACTGGAACCCTATCAGCCTGCCACACAGGTTATCCGCCTTGGCGAAGGCACCAAAGTGGTGGCTGAACAGGCAAACTATGAGGCCATTTTACTGGCGGCCTGTCCACCTGGGGCGCGACGCGATATCTATATCCTGATGGCCCAGCCCGGGGCCGACCGTCTCTCGCATCCGCACCCGGCGGGTTCGGTTGAGCATATTATCGTGATGAAGGGGCGGGCGCTGATTGGCCTGATGGACGCACCCGAGGAGCTGGGGCAAGGGGACTATATTTGCTATCCTGCCGACCAGCCGCACATCTTCAAAGCCCTTGAGCCCGATACCCTGGCGCTCATGGTGTCGGAACAAAACTAACACCCCAGGACACGGATAATCATGTCGCTTAAAGCCATTGCTAAAGAACTGGGACTGTCGGTAACGACGGTGAGCCGCGCCCTCAACGGCTATTTTGACGTTTCCAGCGAGACGCGCGCCCGCGTGGAAGCCGAAGCGCAGCGCCGCGGCTATCGGCCAAATACCTTCGCCCGTCGTCTGAAGATGGGCAAGATCGACGCCGTAGGGCTGGTTTTCCCGGTGCATCCCGTTCCGCTCAATAACAGCGTCTTTATGGAGATGGTCGGCGAAATAAGCCACGAGCTGGCGCAACATGAGATCGATTTACTCCTGATTGCTGATGACGATCTGGCCGACAAGCACAGCTACATGCGCATGGTGCAGAGCCGTCGCGTGGACGCCCTGATCGTCGCACACACCCTCGATAACGATCCGCGTCTTGAGCAGCTGCAGGCCGCCGGGTTCCCCTTCCTGGCGCTCGGCCGCAGCCATTTGCCGAAGCCCTATGCCTGGTTCGACTTTGATAACTATGCGGGCACGTACAACGCCACCCGGCGGTTAATCGAGGGCGGTCATCAGCGCATCGCCCTGTTAGGTGAGAGCAACAGTCAGGCGTTCATCACCCAGCGCCGTCAGGGCTATCTCGATGCCCTGAAAGAGGCGGGGCTCTCCAGCGAATGGCTACGTACCATGCCGCCTTCCCGTCGCGCGGGCTACACCACCACCCAGGCGCTGCTGGCGCTGGATGTCCCTCCTACGGCGATCGTCACCGACTGCAACACCCATGGCGACGGTGCCGCGATGGCGCTGGCCCAGATGGGGCGCTTAACCGGCGAGAACGCCGTGGCGCTGGTGGTGTACGATGGCCTGCCGCAGGACAGCATTGTCGACATCGACGTGGCGGCGGTGATCCAGTCCACCCGCCAGGGGGTAGGCAAGCAGATTGCCGATATGGTGTTGCAGCTGATCAATGGCGACGATATCAGCCAGCTTCAGGTGCTGTGGCAGCCGGAATTCTCCCCGGGCCAGACGGCATAAATTTCCTCAATTTCTAAACCCGATCACAAATCCGAAACGTTTTGGTTTGTATCCGAAACGTTTCGGATCAACACTCAGGATATCCCGATGACAGGAGATGTCCGATGCAAGAGGCAGTTTTACGACTCGCGAGCGAAACGGTCGATGTGGTAATCAAAACTCACCCGTTCGCCGAAATTCTTTACTGGGGGCCGCACCTTCGCCACTTTTCGCCGCAGGATGCGGCCACGCTTTCCCGCCCAATCGCTAACGGCAGACTGGACGTGGACTCGCCGGTCACGCTGATGGCGGAACTTGCCCACGGCCTGTTCGGTGCGCCGGGCATTGAGGGCCATCGTCAGGGGCAGGATGGTTCGCCGCAATTTCGCACCGTCGCCGTTTCTCAGCAGGGACAAACCCTGACCCTCACCGCCGAAGACGGCACCGCTGGCCTGCGTCTGACCAGCGAGATCGCTCTTGATGACAGTGGCGTGCTGGCGGTTCGCCACGGCCTGACCAACCTTAAAAGCCAGCCGTGGCAGGTTGACCGCCTGGCCGTCACCCTGCCGGTGGCGGAACGCGCCCGCGAGGTGATGGCGTTTCATGGCCGCTGGATCCGTGAATTCCAGCCGCATCGCCTGCTGCTGGAGCACGACAGCTTCGTGATCGAAAACCGCCGGGGCCGCAGCTCCCACGAGCATTTTCCGGCCCTGATCGGCGGTACGCCGGGCTTTAGCGAAATGCACGGTGACGTCTGGGGCGTGCACCTGGGCTGGAGCGGCAACCACCGCCTGCGCGCGGAGGCCAAAACCGATGGCCGTCGCTATCTGCAGGCCGAAGCGCTCTGGCTGCCGGGTGAAATGGCGGTGGAGGAGGGCGAAACCCTGTGGACGCCGCGCCTGTATGCCAGCTACTCCGCGAACGGGCTGAACGGCATGAGCCAGCAGTTTCACCGCTACCTGCGCAGCAATATCATCCGCTTCCCGGAGAACAAACCGCGCCCGGTGCATCTCAATACCTGGGAGGGGATCTACTTTAATCACGATCCGGAATACATCATGCGGATGGCGGACGAGGCGGCCTCGCTGGGGGTGGAGCGCTTTATCATTGATGATGGCTGGTTCAAAGGGCGCAACGACGACCATGCTGCGCTGGGGGACTGGTATCTCGACGAACAGAAATACCCCAACGGCCTGACGCCCGTGATCAACCACGTCAAAAGCCTGGGGATGGAGTTTGGTATCTGGGTTGAGCCGGAGATGATCAACCCGAACTCGGATCTGTATCGCGCCCACCCGGACTGGGTGCTGGCCTTACCGGGTTATGAGCAGGCCACCGGCCGTCACCAGTGGGTGCTGAACCTTAACATTCCTGCCGCCTTCGACTACCTGCTGGAGCGTATGAGCTGGCTGCTGGGTGAGCATCAGGTGGACTATGTGAAGTGGGACATGAACCGCGAGCTGGTGCAGCCGGGCCACAACGGCAAAGCCGCTGCCGACGCCCAGACCCGCCAGTTCTACCGCCTGCTGGACACCCTGGGCGAGCGCTTCCCGCACGTTGAGTTTGAATCCTGCTCCTCCGGTGGGGGGCGTATCGACTATGAAGTGCTGACCCGCTGCCATCGCTTCTGGGCGTCGGATAACAACGACGCGCTGGAACGTAATACTATCCAGCGTGGCATGAGCTACTTCTTCCCACCGGAGGTAATGGGCGCGCATATCGGTCATCATAAATGCCATGCCACTTTCCGCCAGCACAGCATCGCCTTCCGCGGCCTGACGGCGCTGTTCGGCCATATGGGGCTGGAGCTGGATCCCCTCGCCGTGGACGAGCAGGAGCGCGAAGGCTACCGGCACTATGCGACCCTGCATAAGCAGTGGCGCGAGGTGATCCATCATGGCACCCAGTGGCGGGTGGATATGCCCGACAGCACCACCCTGGCGCAGGGGATCGTCAGTCAGGATCAGGGCCAGGGGCTGTTTATTGTCAGCCAGTTGGCGATGCCGGATTACACCCTGATGATGCCGCTGCGCATGCCGGGGCTGGAGGCCAACGCCCAGTACCGCATCACGCTGCTCGATCACCCCAATATCCGTCTGACCGGCGAAGGGGGGCATACCATGCGCAAGCTGCCAGCGTGGATGGAAACCCCGCAAACGGTGAGCGGCGAATGGCTGATGCAGGCGGGGCTTGCCCTGCCGGTGATGGATCCGGAAACCGCCATCCTGATTGGCGTTGAACGCGTATAAGGGCAATGGGCCGGGCAACCGGCCCTGAGTTGAGGATAAAAATAATGAACACGACTGCCTGTACCCACAAAGACAACCCTAACTTCTGGATCTTCGGGTCGTTCTTCTTTCTCTACTTCTTCATCATGGCCACCTGCTTTCCGTTTCTGCCGATCTGGCTGTCGGATATCATCGGCCTGAATAAAACCCATACCGGGATCGTCTTCTCCTGTATCTCGCTGTTTGCCATCTCGTTCCAGCCGGTGCTGGGGATAGTGTCGGACAAGCTGGGGCTGAAAAAACACCTGCTGTGGATCATTGCGGTGCTGCTGTTTCTCTTCGCGCCCTTTTTCCTTTACGTTTTCGCGCCGCTGCTGAAGACCAACATCTGGCTCGGGGCGTTGAGCGGCGGGATCTATATCGGCTTCGTCTTCTCGGCGGGGTCGGGCGCGATTGAGGCCTACATTGAGCGGGTGAGCCGCAACAGCTTCTTTGAGTACGGCAAGGCGCGAATGTTTGGTTGTCTCGGCTGGGGGTTATGCGCCTCGACGGGCGGGATCCTGTTCGGGATTGATCCCTCGTATGTGTTCTGGATGGGCTCCGCGGCGGCGCTGGTGCTGATGGTGCTGCTGGTGGTCGCCAAACCGAAGCCCAACCAGACCGCCCAGGTGATGAACGCCCTCGGCGCCAACCAGCCGCAGATCACCGCCAGAACCGTGATTAACCTGTTCCGCCAGCGCAAAATGTGGATGTTCATTCTGTACGTGATTGGCGTGGCCTGCGTGTATGACGTCTTCGATCAGCAGTTCGCCACCTTCTTTAAAACCTTCTTCGCCACGCCGGAGGAGGGCACGCGAGCGTTTGGTTTTGCGACCACCGCCGGGGAGATCTGCAACGCCATCATCATGTTCTGCTCGCCGTGGATCATTAACCGCATTGGCGCGAAAAACACGCTGCTGATTGCCGGGGTGATTATGGCGACGCGCATTATAGGTTCATCCTTTGCCACCACCGCCGTGGAAGTGGTGGCCCTGAAGATGCTGCACGCCCTGGAGGTGCCCTTCCTGCTGGTGGGGGCGTTCAAATACATCACCGGCGTGTTCGATACCCGACTGTCGGCAACCATCTACCTGATTGGCTTTAACTTTGCCAAACAGCTGGCGGCGATTTTCCTCTCCGCCTTTGCCGGGAATATGTATGACCGGATCGGCTTCCAGGAGACCTACCTGATGCTGGGCTGTTTCGTGCTGGCGGTAACGGTGCTGTCGGCGTTTACGTTGAGCAGCAGGCAGGAAATTGCGGCGCGCAGCAATACGGTGGAAGTGAACTGAATAGACGCTGCCGCAAGCGCGGCAGCGTGAAGCCGGACAAAATCAGAGCCCGCTAAAACGACGAAACCCACCAGAGGTGGGTTTCATAAATCGCTTTGCCTATGATGTACGCAACTAGAACCTAGTTAAGGGGAAGTAGACAGTACAGGCTGTTGGGCATAAATACTAAAGGTCGGGAGATCCCCCGTCAACCGTTTCTTCAAGTGTATGGTATGCTTCGGCTCATTGTTATGGGAGCAAGAAAAATGCCGCAAGCTACTAATTATAAACCCATTATTTCATTAGTTTCATCAATACGTCTGGACAGTTATCGCACGACTTTTCGCCCAGTTGATGAGTGCGAACTCTACGGTATCTATATCTGGTCTCAGCATGCCGCTGCGTCTATTTATCCCCTCCTTCAGAATCTTGAGATCTCTTTAAGAAATGCCGTTGATAGAGAAGCCCGGGTAAGATTTGGCGAAATGTGGTGGGAAAGTATTCACAGCACAAAAGGTCGGGATGAATGCCATTTCTATAAAAACATCATTAAGGCTAAAGATTGCCTTACCCGAGAATGGCGTAAAAAAGAGATGAGACGCAGGCGTGGTAATGGTGTACAGGCACAACCTGTGCCGAACTGGTCTCACGATCAGATTGTGGCATCAACGGATTTTAGTACCTGGCATTATGTATTAAATAATGAATACAGTGCTCCTGCACCACGAGAAAATCCGCTGTATTTATGGCCAAAATCGTTGAGTAAGGTCTTTAAGAATTACGCCAAAATCAACGCGAATCCGCAAAAATTTAGAAAAGAACTGATCGATATTATCTTCGAGCTGAGAGAGTACAGAAACCGTATATCCCATCATGAACCTATCTGGGTTAAAGCGCCCAATGTGAATGATGCAAGGACTGCCATCGATACGATAAGAGTCAAAATAAACAAGATTGAACTTGTCATTGAAGCTCTTGATATCAATCTACTTAACGTGATGAGGAAGGTGGGGCTGTTTGCAAATGCCAGGCGTGTTTGCTCTGTTGAAGAGCTAGATATTTATCGCTATATCAAACCTTATTGTGCATTGTCTCCCGAGCAGATTTCAGTTATTGAACAGCATTGTCGTGACGCCAAAGAGAAAAATGAAACCGTCATATGGGAGCATAATGCTGCTGTTTTTGGATTAAGGACTTTGCGCTAACGAGCAGGTGACACTTGCTTCGCGTCACCTGCTTTGCTGTTACGCTAAATAAAACACCTCTTTCAGCCCGGTACTCACCGGGCTGTTGTCCGGGTTAGAGGGCATCACTTCCCCCATATAGTTCCACCAGCGCTGGCAGACATCGGTGTTCGCCACCGCGTTCCAGCGCTCCTCCGACTCGATCTCTACCGTGGCAAACAGCAGGTTGCGGGTCTTATCCAGATAGATGGCATAGTGGTGCGCGCCGTGGTCTTTCAGCACCGCTTCCAGCTCGGGCCAGATCGGGTTGTGGCGACGTTCATACTCTTCGTGGGCGTCAGGGTTCACCTGCATCACAAAGGCTTTGCGGATCATAATGCCTCCAGGTAGAGCTCGCGCACCTCGTCGCGGCTGGCGCTGCGCGGGTTGCAGGGGGCGCACGGGTCGGCGAGGGCTTTGTCGAGCCAGCCTTCGATATCGGCCTGGGTGACGCCCAGCTTGCTGAAGCCGGACGGGATGCCGACGCGGGTGCTCAGGTCACGAATCGCCTGAATGGCCGCCATGCTGGCCGCTTCGTCGCTCATCTCGCGGGTATCAACGCCCATCGCCTGCGCCACGCGGGCAAAGCGTGCCACGGCGTTCGGACGGTTAAAGTTTTCGATGATCGGCAGCAGGATGGCGTTGCATACGCCGTGCGGCAGGTTGTGCGTCGCCCCCGGCTGGTGGGCCAGCGCGTGCACCAGCCCGAGCCCGGCGCTGTTGAAGGCCATGCCAGCCAGATACTGGCCGAAGGCCATCTGCTCACGCGCCTCGAGGTTATGCCCGTTGTCTACCGCCTCCGGCAGCCAGTGGGCGATCAGGCGAATCGCCTCCAGGGCGTTGGCGTCGGTCAGGGGATGGGCACCCACGGAGACATAGGCTTCGATGGCGTGGGTCAGGGCGTCCATCCCGGTGGCGGCGGTGACGGAGGCCGGAATGTCGAGCATTACGCTGGCGTCATCCACGGCGATATCCGGGATGATGTTCGGGTCGATGATCACCTCTTTGACCTGACGCGCGGAGTCGATAATGACCGCGTTGCTGGTCATCTCTGCCGCCGTGCCCGCAGTGGTGTTGATCGCCACCAGCGGCACCCCGGCGTTAAGTACCTTGCCGACGCCGGAGTACGCGGTGGACGGGCCCGGGTTCGCGGTGAGAATTTTGATCGCTTTGGCGGTGTCGATCGGGCTGCCGCCGCCGAAGGCAATAATGTAATCGCACTGCGCGTCCTGATACGCGGCAAATCCTTTTTGTACCAGCGCCTCGGTCGGGTTCGGGAAAACCGCGTCGAACAGCTGATAAGACATCTCCTGCGCGTCGAGGGCGGTAAACAGGCTGTCGAGCAGGCCCATTTTCACCAGCTGGCCGTCGGTGACGATCAGCGCTTTGCCCCACTGTTTGTTCGCCACCAGCTTAACCATATCGCCGATTGCGCCTGCGCCGTGCAGGCTGATTTTCGGCAGCGCCAACATAAAGCTCATGATAATTCTCCTTAATTACGGTGATTTTTATGCCCGGCGGCGCTGCGCTTGCACGTAGCTCCGCCCCGCATTTAGATCCGTCTTCGCTGCATTATCCGGCGGGTGATGATCGGCAGGGAGATCACCACAATCAGCATCGCGCCGATAATCACCGACATCACGATGCCCGGCACGTTGAGCAGGCTCAGGCCGAAGGTGACCAGCCCCATCAGGAAGGCGGCGATAATCACGCCCACCATGCTGCCGGAACCGCCGAGAATATTAACCCCACCGAGTACCGCCATGGTCACCACCGCCAGCTCCCAGCCCATCGCAATGGTCGGGCGGGTACTGCCCAGCCGCGAGGTGAGCAGCACCGAGGCCAGCCCGGCCATCAGCCCCACCAGGGCAAAGAGGATCAGGTTGTGACGCTTCACGTTGATGCCAGAATACCAGGCCCCGGTCGGGTTATTGCCGATGGCGTAGGTGCGACGCCCGAAGTTGGTCCTGTGCAGCACGAAGGCAAACACCACCGCCAGCACGATAAAGAGCGCGAACTCAAACGACAGCGCCCCCCAGACGTACCCCTGACCAAACCACGCGAAGCTCTCCGGGTACGCGTTCAGCGCCTGGTCGCCCAGCAGAATGTAGGTGATACCGCGGTAGAGGCTCATGGTGCCGATGGTGATCACAATCGACGACAGGTTAAAGCGGGTCACCAGCAGGCCGTTGAACAGCCCGCACAGCAGACCCACCCCTAAACCCACGCAGACCAGCCACGGCGTATCCAGCCCGGCCGCGGCGCAAAAGCCCATCACCGTGGAGCTCAGGGCGATGGTGGACGCCACTGACAGGTCAATTTCACGGGCGATAATCAGCATCGCCATCGGCAGCACGATGATCGCCTTTTCGGTGAAGTTGAAGGTCGCATCCGACAGGTTCCAGATATCGAGGAAGTACGGCGAGGCCAGGGCGTTGCCCACAAACACCGCCAGGGTCACCGCCAGCAGAAAACCTTCCCAGCACAGCAGGCGCTGGAAAATGCCCGCCGGAGCGGGGGGGCTTTTAATCTCTTCAGACGTCATAACTTTACTCATGATCTTACCGCCTGTTTCTGACGAGCCAGCGCCGCATCGCGCAGGATGAGCCGTCCTTTGCGTTTGTTGCCGCGCTCATTGAGTAGCACCGCAATTACGATCACCGTCCCGGAGATGGCCATTTGCCAGAACGGCGACACGCCAATCACCGGCAGGGCATTGTTGATCACTCCGAGGAACAGCGCCCCGCACAGGCAACCCAGCACCCGGCCGGTACCGCCCATGGTGCTGATGCCGCCGATCACGCAGGCCGCCACCACTTGCAGCTCAAAGCCGTTCGCCACGTCGACATAGGCCACCGCAAAGCGGGAGATCCACAGATAGCCGCAGAACCCGGCCAGCGCCCCGGAGAGGCAGAAGCTGACGAACTGCATTTTGCCGGCGTTGATCCCGGTGTAATACGCCGCCGTGGCGTTGCCGCCCGCCGTGTAGAGCGCCCGCCCGGTGCGGCTGTAGCGCAGGAAATAGCCCACCAGCAGCAGAGCGGCAATGGCGCACCAGCTCAGCACCGGCAAACCCAGCACCGATGCCCGCGGCAGGCCGAGGAAATCGGCCCCCATCTGGTTGGAGTTAACCCAGCCGCCGCCGGAGAGCAGAAAGATAATCCCCCGGTAGATGCTCATGGTGCCCAGCGTCACCACAATCGCCGGAATCCCCATCTTCCACACCAGCAGGCCGTTGATCATACCCATCACCAGGCCCAGCACGGTGGCGAGGATCAGCAGCGCCCAGACCGGTACCTCGGGGTAGTTAAAGTTAATCAGGGCGACAGTCATCCCGGTCAGCGCCAGGTTGGCCGCCATCGACAGGTCGATGCCCTTGGTGAGCAGGACCATCATCTGCCCGAGGGCGAGAATGACCAGAATCGAGGTGTCGTTGAACATCTCCACCAGGTTGCCCGGGGCGATAAACGACGGGACGCGGGTACCGATGGCGATCACCATCAGCACGATCACCGCCGCCAGCAGCGCCTCGCGGTGTTTAAGCAGCTGTTGCACCATTATGCGGCCTCCTGTCTGGCACCGCTGGCGGCGCTGACGATGGTTTCCGCCGTCGCGCCTCCCGCCTGATATTCCGCCACCATCAGCCCTTCATGCATGACGATGATCCGGTCGGCCATGCCCATCACTTCCGGCAGTTCGGAGGAGACCATGATCACCGCCAGCCCCTGACCGACCAGCTCGGACATAAACTGATGCACCGCCGCTTTGGAGCCAATATCGATCCCTTTAGTCGGTTCATCGAGGATGATGACGTCCGGATGGGTCGCCAGCCATTTGCCGATCACCACTTTCTGCTGGTTGCCGCCGGAGAGGGTCTCCACCGCCTGCTTCCAGCTAAAGGCTTTCACCTGCAGGCGCCTGGCGTATTCATCCGCCAGCTGCCACTCGCGATCGTCATTCAGCACCCCGCTGGCGTTCAGCTTGCTGAGCTGCGGCAGGCTGATGTTCTGGGCAATCGACAGCTCGATAATCGCCCCCTGCTTCTGGCGCTCTTCAGGCACGCAGACGATCCCGGCTTTGATGGCGTCCGCCGGCTGGCGGAAATGCTGTTCTTTGCCGTTCAGCACAATGCTGCCGGAAGAGGGGCGTGAGACGCCGGAAAGCGCCTGCATCAGCTCGGTGCGCCCGGCCCCCACCAGCCCGTAGAAGCCAAGGATTTCGCCTTTGCGCAGGGTAAAGGAGATCCTGGCGAACTCGGTCGGATGACAGAGATCCTGCACCTCCAGCACGGTCTCGCCTTTTTCGCACGCCACTTTCGGGAAGGTCTGGGTTATGGCGCGGCCCACCATCATCGCCACCATCCGCTCTTCGGTGATGTCGTTGATGGCCCCGGCACCCACAAACACGCCGTCACGCAGAATGGTGTAGTGATCCGCCAGCTCAAAAATCTCATCGAATTTGTGCGAGATAAACAGGATCGCTTTCCCCTCCTGCTTCAGGCGTTCGACGATCTGGTAAAACTCGAGAATTTCATGCTGCGACAGGGCGGCGGTGGGCTCATCAAGGATCACCACCTGGGCGTCAAAGGACAGCGCCCGGGCAATCGCCACCATGTGCCGCTGGGCGATGCTCAGGGTTTTCAGCGTCGCGCGCGGGTCAATCTGCACCTCCAGACGGGTGAGGATCGCCTGCGCCCGGCGGTGCATCTCCGGCCAGTCGAGCTTTTTGAAAAAGCCTTTATAGAGGTACTGACCAACAAAAATATTTTCGGTGACCGACAGTTCATCGAAAAGGACGGTCTCCTGGTGGATGGCGGTAATGCCCACCTTGTGCGCCGAGTCGGGGGTCGGCAGTTGAATGGGAATGGCTTTGTAGAGGATCTCGCCCTCGTCGGGCTGGTAGATACCGGTCATCACTTTGACCAGCGTCGATTTGCCCGCGCCGTTTTCACCGATCAGGGCGGTGACTTTGCCGGGCCAGAGCTCAAGCTGCACGTTCTCCAGGGCACGCACACCGGGGAAAACCTTGGTGATGCCTTTAAGTTGAAGCAATGGGGTCATGATAGTTCTCCATTTGATCCCCTCTCCCGGAGGGAGAGGGAGAAAGAATCAGAAGAATTTCGAGAACTTATCAATATTGCTGGCATCGTAAACAAACGGCTCAGCCATCGCGCCGCTGCCGTCGGCATCCAGCTTCACTTTGCCCAGTTTGCCCATGCTGGCTTCGTCTTTGGTGGCGGTGCCTTTCACCAGATCATCCGCTAAGTAGGTTGCGGCATAGCCGAGGTCGATGGGGTTCCAGATGGCGAAGCTCTTGCTGGCCCCGGATTTCACCGCGCCCGCCATTTCAGACGGCAGACCGAGACCGGTCACATACACTTTGCCGATCTTGCCCTGATCTTTCACCGCCTGCGCCGCCGCCACGATGCCGACCGACGAGGGAGAGACGATCACCTTCAGATCCGGGTAGGTTTTCAGCAGGCCGACCGCTTCGCGGTAGCTCTTATCCGACAGATCGTCGCCATAGGCCACGGTCACCAGATTGACGGACGGGTACTGCGGCAGCACCTTTTTCATCTCGGCAATCCAGGTATTCTGGTTGGTGGAGGTTGGAGTAGCGCTCAATACCGCCACATCGCCTTTCTCCACGTTCAGCGCTTTCAGCGCTTCGGCTGCCAGCTTGACGTTGGTCTCGCCAATCAGCGCGTTATTGGACGGGTTAAGGTGGATCTGACGCCCGGCTTTCGCCACGCCGGAGTCCCATGACACCACTTTGATCCCGCGCTGCATCGCTTTTTTCAGCACCGGCACCACGGCATCAGGATCGTTGGCGGAGATGGCGATCGCATCCACCCCCTGGGCGATCAACCCGTTCAGCACTTCGATCTGCGCTTCGGCGGTGGTGGTGGTCGGCCCGGTATAGATCACTTTGACATCACCTAACTCTTTGGCTGCCTCTTGGGCACCCACGTTTGCCGCTTCGAAGAAGCCATTACCTAAGGATTTCGCCACCAGGGCGATTTTTACTTCCGCTAAAGCAGAACCGGACAACGCCAGGGCGGCAACGGTGAGGATCAAGCTTGTCTTTATTTTCATTGCTTTTACTCCACTTAACGAGGTGATTTGTATAGGGATTGCAGGTGTAGTTCGCCCCGTCTCAATGAGCGGGGCGCGATGTTCTTATTTGTACAGATCTAACGCCGACTGCATAGGGTTAACGCCAAAGCGTTTGCCCAGCGCAATCAGCTCTTCCCGGGTGATGGTCTGCTTCATGCCACCCATCGAATAAACCTTTACCAGCACTTCGGCAGACTTCTCGGCGGTGTCGATCAGACCGAAGGTCTCATCCAGCGTCGGGCCGCTGCCGAACACGCCGTGGAACGGCCACAGCACCAGGGCGTGTTTTTGCATCTCAATCGCCGTGGCCTGGCCGATCTCGTCAGTACCCGGCACCATCCACGGCAGAATGCCGACGCCATCCGGGAACACCACCAGACATTCGGTGCTGCCTTCCCACAGCTGGCGGGTGATCACGTCGGTATTGTTTTCCAGCACGAATGTCAGGGCGATCAGGTTGGTGGCGTGGCAGTGCATGATCACCCGATCTTTCCCACTGGTGGCCTTGATACGCTCGCAGTGGGAGAGGAAGTGGGCCGGCAGCTCAGAGGTTGGTACCGCTTCGTCCGTCAGCCCCCAAAGTATGTGGTAGCCCGCGCCGTCGCTGTCCACTTTTACCACACCGAGGTTGGCCTGCGGATCGAGCTGCACGTTGCGGAAGAACTTGCCGGAGCCAGTAACGATAAACGGCGTGTTGGCGAGCAGTGGCATCGGCTGGCTCAGGGCGATATAGCGCGGCTTCTGATGGAAGTCGGCGGCAAAGGGTTCAATATCTGCATCGTCCAGGCGCAGCGTCAGGTTGCCGCCGTTGCGCTCGTCCCAGCCTTTCAGCCAGGCGTCGGAGGTGGCTTTGATCATGCCCTGGACGAACCAGGATTGAGTGATGGTCTGCATTCTGTGTTTCCTTTGAAAATGCCCGGCGGCGCTTCGCTTGCCGGGCCTACAGCTAAACGTAGGCCGGGTAGGCGAAGCGCCACCCGGCAATGTTATTTACTGACGAGCGGTGAGAACGTCCTGCTCATACGCCCGCACGGTATCCAGCCACTGGCTGCCCGCCGGGGCATCGTTGCGCTGGCAGTACATCTCCCATACCGCCTGCCACGGCAGTGATTTTTGCTCTTCCAGCAGCGCCAGACGCGCGGTGTAATCCCCCGCGGCCTCCAGCGCACGTAGCTCGGCGGTAGGCTCCAGCAGGGCGCGCAGCAGAGCTTTTTTCATGTTGCGGGTGCCGATCACCCAGGCCGCGATGCGGTTGATGGAGGCATCGAAGAAGTCGAGGCCGATGTGCACCCGGTCAAACAGGTCATGGCGGATGATTTCGCTGGCGATAGCCTGGGTTTCGTCATCCAGCAGCACCACGTGGTCACTGTCCCAGCGCACCGGGCGGCTGACGTGCAGCAGCAGGTGCGGCACATAGAGCATCGCGGCAGAAATTTTATCGGAGATCACCTCGGTAGGATGGAAGTGACCCGCGTCCAGGCACAGCGCGGTCTGACGGCTGGTGGCGTAACCCATGTAGAACTCGTTGGAGCCCACGGTGTAGCTCTCAGCACCAATGCCGAACAGCTTGCTCTCCACGGCGTCGATGTGGTGCGCCGGGTCCAGCTTCTCGCTCATTGCCTCATCCAGCGCTGCCAGCAGGCGCTGACGCGGGGCGAGGCGGTCGACGGTAATGTCTTTCATCCCGTCCGGGATCCAGATATTCATCACCGACGGGGTGCCTAACTGCTCGCCAAAGTACGCCGACACGCGACGGCTGGCCTTCACGTGGTCGATCCAGAACTGACGGATTTCATCGTCGGCGTGGGCGAGGGTAAAGCCGTCGGCGCTCAGCGGGTGTGAGAAGCAGGAAGGGTTAAAATCCAGCCCCAGCTTGTTAACTTTGGCCCACTCGACCCAGCGCTTAAAATGTTCCGGCTTGATGGCGTTGCGATCGACCGGGGTGTCGGACTCCAGATAGATGGCGTGCAGGTTCAGGCGTTTTGGCCCCGGGATCAGGCTCAGGGCCAGCTCCAGATCGGCCCGCAGCTCGGCGGCATTACGCGCCTTGCCCGGATAGTTGCCGGTGGCCTGGATCCCGCCGGTCAGCGCTCCGCCCGGGTTCTCGAAACCGGCCACGTCATCGCCCTGCCAGCAGTGCATAGAGACGGGCAGACGGTCGAGCTGACGCAGAGCCTCCTCGACATCCACGCCCACGGCGGCGAAACGCTGTTTAGCCAGTTCCCAGGCTTGTTCAAGTTGAGTGGTCATGCGCAAAGCTCCTTTGTCGGTCGTTGTTGCTGAAACTGCGTGCGGTAGCGGGCAATCTCATGATCGGGATGAGGGGTAAAGGTGGTCAGGCCGTAGTTGCCGGTCACCACCTGACGGAACTGGTCGACGTTGGTCAGCTCGTCGAGGGTCATCAGCTGGATGCCGATATTGCCGAGCGTCGACGCCTCAACCGGCCCGGCGATCACGGTGATACCGCAGGCGTCGGCGCAAAGCTGGTTAAGCAGCTGGTTCTGGCAGCCGCCGCCGACAATATGCAGCTGGCTGAACGGCTTACCGCGCAGGGTAGCCAGCTCGTGCAGCACCTCGGCATACAGCAGAGCGAGGCTGTCGAAGATGCAGCGCGCCAGCTCGGCAGCACTCTCCGGCACCGGCTGGGCGCTTTCGCGACAGGCGGCCTGGATCTCGGCGCTCATGTTGGCCGGGTTGATAAAGCGGTCGTCGTTGGGGTTGATCAGGAAAGTGCAGGCCGTCAGCTTTTCGGTTTCTGCGATAAGCGCAGGCAAATCGGTGATGTTCTGCTCTTTCAGCACCCGCTGCAGCAGCCACAGGCCCATAATGTTTTTCAGCACCCGGTAGCGGCCTTCGGCCCCGCCTTCGTTGGTGATGTTCGCCGCCAGGGCGTTGTCGCTGGTGTAGGGCGTTTTGCTCTCAAAGCCCATCAGCGACCAGGTCCCGGAGGAGAGATAGGCGGCATCTTTACTGGCAAGCGGGGCGGCGATCACCGCGCTGGCAGTGTCGTGGCTGGCGACGGCGACCACCGGAATGTGGTTGCCCTGCGGGCAGATCCAGTGACCGATCACATTACCCGGATGGGTAGGGGTGCCAAACCAGTCGCGCGGCGCCCCGGTCCAGTTGAGCAGGTTCTCGTCCCAGGAGTCGGAATTGATGTTCACCAGCTGGGTGGTGGTGGCGTTGGTATATTCCCAGTTCATCTGGCCGGTGAGACGGTAGCTGAAGTAGTCCGGGATCAGCAGGGCGTGGGCAACGTTCGCCACCAGCGCCGGCTGCTGTTCCACCAGGGCCCGCAGCTGATAGAGGGTGTTAAACGGCAGGAACTGAATGCCGCTGCGGCCATAGATCTCCGCTTTACCGAGCTGCGCCAGCGCATGGGCCATCACCCCGTCGGTGCGGCTGTCGCGGTAGGAGACCGGCAGGCCCACGCGCTCGCCCTTGCTGTTCAGCAGCACGTAATCCACCCCCCAGGTGTCGATCCCGATACTGTCGATGTGAATGCCCTCTTCACACACCTTATTCAGCCCGGCGCGGATCTCTGCTTCCAGGGCATCAATATCCCAGCAGTCAAAACCGTCCTGCTTTTGCAGGCAGTTCACGAAACGGTGGATTTCGCGAAGCAGAAGGGTGCGCTGCTCGCGATGGTAGCTCGCCAGCATTACGCGGCCGCTGGATGCGCCTAAATCGACAGCCACACAATGGCGAAAAGTCATGGTCCGGTCCTTCCTGTAGTCATTGCCGGACAGTGTAAAAAAGAGAAGCGTCAGCGACCTTCTTGCCACTGACAGCGCATTTCAGGGGCTGGCAAGAAAGCAAAGATGAACGTGAGGGAGTTCACATTTCCCGCTAATCACCGGGAATTCGGGGGATGTGACGGTGGGCGCATTTCCGGATCTTTCCCGCCGTTTCTTGAAAAAGTGACAGGCTTTGCGCCATTTGCTGTCGAAAATTTAAGGTGAGCCGGGAAACCCTAAATTACTATTTTGAGAACATTTATCATCTGGTGACCCGTTATGACCGTACTGCACAGCGTGGATTTTTTCCCTTCAGGCCACTCGCCTGTGGCGATTGAGCCGCGGCTGCCCCAGGCTGCCTTTCCGGAACATCATCATGATTTTCATGAGATCGTCATCGTGGAACACGGCACGGGCATCCATGTTTTCAACGGACAGCCGTACACCATCAGCGGCGGTACGGTGTGCTTTGTGCGCGATCATGACCGGCATATGTATGAACACACTGACAACCTGTGCCTGACCAACGTGCTCTATCGCTCTCCGGACGCGTTCCAGTTTTTGTCGGGATTGAACCAGCTGCTGCCCCAGGAGCAGGATGGGCACTACCCGTCGCACTGGCGGGTGAATCAGGCCACGCTGCAGCAGGTGCGTCAGCTGGTCAGCCAGATGGAGCAGTCCGAAGAGGGGCAGACCACCCACGCCCTCGCCAGCCGCGAGATCCTGTTTATGCAGCTGCTGGTGCTGCTGCGTCGCGGCAGCCTGGTGGAAGGGGCGGCGGATAACGACGCCCGACTCAACCAGCTGATGGCCTGGCTGGAAGATCACTTCGCGGAGGATGTCTGCTGGGAGACGCTGGCGGATAACTTTTCCCTCTCGCTGCGCACCCTGCATCGCCAGCTGAAACAGCACACCGGGCAGACGCCCCAGCGCTACCTGAACCGTCTGCGGCTGATCAAAGCGCGTCACCTGCTGCGCCACACTGACGAGAGCGTCACCGATATCGCCTATCGCTGCGGTTTTGGCGACAGTAACCACTTTTCGACCCTGTTTCGCCGGGAATTTGCCTGGTCCCCGCGCGACATTCGCCAGGGCCGGGATGCCTCGCTTCAGTAACGCGAGGAAAATCACCGTTTTATTGCCGCAAACCGGGTAATAATGGCAGGTTGTTCCCGGGTAGAGGTTGTGATGTGGCAGGACAGTTGATTCTTCGCAGAGCCGATTTTTTTGCATCCGCCGCCCAGGCCGTCGCGGTCGCCGACCGCTATCCGCAAAATGTCTTTGCCGAGCACACCCACGATTTCTGCGAGCTGGTGCTGGTATGGCGCGGTAACGGCCTGCATATCCTCAACGATCGCCCTTACCGCATCACCCGGGGCGATCTTTTTTATATTCGCGCGGAAGACAAACACTCCTACGCCTCGGTCAACGATCTGGTGCTACAGAACATCATCTACTGCCCCGACCGGCTGAAGCTCAACGTGGACTGGGGGGCGAACATCCCCGGTTTTCTCAGGGCGGGCGGCACTCCCCACTGGCGACTGGGCAGCAACGGTATGGCGCAGGTACGCCCGGTGATCGCCCAGCTGGAACAGGAGAGTCAGAAGAACGACCCCCATGCGTACGATATGGCCGAGCTGCTGTTTGCCCAACTGGCGCTTATGCTCAAACGCTACCGCTACGCTCCGGACAATCCGGATGCCAGCGAGCCGGAAGCGCTGCTGGATAAGCTGATCACCGCTCTGGCGGGCAGCCTGAACCGCAGCTTTGTGCTGGAGAAGTTTTGCGAGCAGGAGCAGTGCAGCGAGCGCGCCCTGCGCCAGCAGTTCCGCACCCAGACCGGCATGACGGTGAACCACTATCTGCGCCAGCTGCGGATCTGCCACGCGCAGTATCTGCTGCAACATACCGAGCTGATGGTCAGCGAAGTTGCCATGCAGTGCGGCTTTGAAGACAGTAACTATTTCTCGGTGGTGTTTAACCGTGAAGTGGGGATGACCCCGGTGCAGTGGCGCCATCGCAGCCATAACGCCGCGTAATAGAATCTCTGCTTGCCCATCAGGTCCACCGCACGCCCCGCCAGATCAGTCACATAACGAAAAGTTATAACCTTATTAAAACTACGGCATTGATAAACATTTTCAATATCATTTAATTAACTATAATGAACCAACTGCTTACGCGGCATTAACACGTTTGCCGCCCGACAATAATGGAGATGATTATGAGCTATACCCTGCCATCCCTGCCGTACGCTTACGACGCCCTTGAGCCGCATTTCGACAAGCAGACGATGGAAATCCATCACACCAAACACCACCAGACTTACGTTAACAACGCCAACGCGGCGCTGGAAAGCCTGCCAGAGTTCGCTAACCTGCCTGCTGAAGAGCTGATCACCAAACTGGATCAACTGCCAGCTGACAAGAAAACCGTTCTGCGTAACAACGCGGGCGGCCACGCTAACCACAGCTTCTTCTGGAAAGGCCTGAAAACCGGTACTACCCTGCAGGGCGACCTGAAATCCGCTATCGAGCGCGACTTCGGCTCCGTAGAGAACTTCAAAGCTGAGTTTGAAAAAGCCGCTGCTACCCGTTTCGGCTCTGGCTGGGCGTGGCTGGTACTGAAAGGCGACAAACTGGCTGTGGTTTCTACCGCGAACCAGGACTCCCCGCTGATGGGTGAAGCAATCTCTGGCGCATCCGGCTTCCCAATCGTGGGCCTGGACGTGTGGGAACACGCTTACTACCTGAAATTCCAGAACCGTCGTCCGGACTACATCAAAGCCTTCTGGGACGTGGTGAACTGGGACGAAGCAGCAGCACGTTTCGCCGCTAAAAAATAAGGTTGCAAAGCCGCCTGTGAGAAGCGAGTCTGATGACTCGCTTTTTTTATGTCTGAAGGAGCAGAGATGCACTATCCGGTGAACGTCTTTACAGGCAAGGTAAGGGATTACGACGGCAGCCGCCCGAGCGCCATCGCTAAAATTCAGGTCGACGGTGAGCTGAGGCTAACCGATCTCGGGCTTGCGGGTGACGAACAGGCCGAAAAGAAAATCCACGGCGGGCCCGACCGCGCGCTGTGCCACTATCCGCGCGAACATTATCAGCACTGGATAACGGAATTCCCCGCGCAGGCAGCGTTGTTTGTCGCCCCGGCGTTTGGCGAGAATCTCTCGACGGAAGGGCTGACGGAGAAGAATGTCTTTATCGGGGATATCTTTCGCTGGGGTGAGGCCCTGATCCAGGTGACCCAGCCACGTTCGCCGTGCTTCAAACTTAACTTCCACTTCGGCATTACCGACATGGCCACGCAGATGCAGAACGCCGCGAAAACCGGCTGGTTGTATCGTGTGGTGCTGGACGGGCAGGTTTCGGCAGATGCGCCGCTGGAGCTCGTCTCCCGGCTGAGCGACGTCTCGGTACATGACGCCTGCGCTATCGCCTGGCATATGCCCTTTGATGATGAGCAGTATCACCGCTTGCTGTCAGCGGCGGGGTTATCCACCAGCTGGACCCGAACCATGCAGAAGCGGCGACTGAGCAACAAGATCGAAGATAACAGGCGGAGATTGTGGGGAAAGTAGTCATCCGTAGAAACCAGGCCGGGTAAGGCGAAGCCGCCACCCGGCACTCACAGCTACGAACGCTTATACAACGGTAGCCACAGCGTTAACCGCAAGCCGCCCAGCGGGCTGTCGTCCGCTTTCACCCAGCCGCGGTGCTGCTGCATCGCGGTCTCGACAATCGCCAGCCCCAGCCCGGTGCCGCCAGACTCACGGTCACGGGCTTCGTCGGTGCGGTAGAACGGACGGAAAATCTGCTCGCGATCTTCCGGACTCACGCCAGGACCATCATCATCGACGTTGATGGTGATGCCGTCTTTATCCACCGAGAATGCCACCTCGATTTTGGTATGTGAATAGCGCAGGGCGTTACGCACGATGTTCTCCAGCGCGCTCTCCAGCGTGTTGGGGTTACCGTACAGCGGCCACGGCCCTGGCGGGAAGTTGACGGTGAAGGATTTCCCCATCTGCTCCGCTTCGAATGCCGCGTTATCCAGCACCTCATGCCACAGGTGGTTGGCTTTCACCGTTTCGCTGACCAGCGCGTTTTTCTGCTGATTGCGGGACATCACCAGCAGGTCGTTGATCATGCTGTCCAGACGATGGGCCTCCGTTTCGATACGCTCCAGCTCTTTGCTCTCTCCGCTACGGCGGCGCAGCAGGGCGGTGCCCAGTTGCAGACGCGTCAGCGGGGTGCGCAGTTCGTGGGAGATATCAGAGAGCAGACGCTGCTGGGTGGTCATCATCCGCTCCAGGGCGGCCACCATCTGGTTAAAGCTGGCACCCGCCGCCAGGAACTCCTGCGGCCCGGCTTCCAGCTCCGGGTGCTGCCGCAGGTTGCCCTGCGCCACTTCATCCGCAGCGTTTTTCAACTTACGCGCCGGTTTCGCCAGGCTCCACGCCAGCCACAGCAGCAGCGGTGAGCTCACCAGCATAGTGACAATCAGGAGCAGCAGCGGGCGGTCAAACAGCAGGTTGATAAAGTCGGACTGCGAACTGCTCGCCGGACGAATCAGATAGAGCTGGTAATTATCTTCCCCGTCATTGACGGAGAACGGCCCCACCATCTCTACCCGACCATATTTTTTCTTTTGCGGATGATCGGCGTTATCCGCCTGGCCGATGAAGTTGCGGATGATCTGCATTTCATTGCGATCGGCACCGATCACACGGCCTTCGCTGGTAACCAGCAGCAGGCGTTGTCCCGGGGGTGCCCATTTTTCGATAGCGCGAAACAGCCTGCGCCACCACATCAAATCATTGGGCGGATCGATGGCCAGCTCTGCTTCTACGTGCTGCTCGATCATCACACCCTGACGTTGCTCGCTATCAAGGAGCTCCGTCATCTGGCGTGAGTCGAGTTTGGGTAACATCAAAACCAGCATTAACACCAGGGCCAGCGTCAGCCAGAAGATGGCAAAGATGCGGGCGGTTAAGCTGCCTATCATGAAGCGGACACCATCAGATAGCCGCGTCCACGCAGGGTTTTAAACCACGGGTGACCATCCTTGCGCTCCGGTAATTTGCGGCGCAGGTTGGAGATGTGCATATCAATCGCACGGTCGAACGGGGTCAGGCGTTTACCCAGCACTTCCTGGCTCAGATGTTCACGTGATACCACCTGGCCCAGATGCTGCGCCAGCAGATAAAGCAGGGTGAATTCAGTGCCGGTCAGCTCCAGCGCCTGGCCGTCAAAGCTGGCTTCCTGGCGGCCCGGATTGAGGCTCAGGGAGTCCACTTCAAGGGTTGGCGAACCGTTGTCGGTGTTCTGCTGTTGCTCGCTCCAGTGGGAACGGCGCAGGATCGCCCGAATACGCGCCACCAGCTCACGGTCGTTAAAGGGTTTAGGTAGATAGTCATCGGCACCCAGCTCAAGGCCGAGTACGCGGTCGAGTTCGCTGCCGCGCGCGGTCAGCATAATGACAGGGGTCTGGTGTGTCTGGCGCAGCTCTTTAAGGGTGTCGATACCGTTCTTCTTCGGCATCATGACGTCGAGCAAAAGCAAGTCAATGCTATCGTCGAGTTGACTCAGCGCCTGCTCCCCGTCATGGGCCACCGACACGTCAAAGCCTTCCATGTCGAGCAACTCCTTTAAAAGGGATGTCAGCTCTCGGTCATCATCAACTAACAGGATTTTATTCATTGTTTAAATACCTCCGAGGCAGAAATTACGTCATCAAGGCTCTCTAATCCATGACTTTACGTTGTTTTACACCCCCTGACGCATGTTTGCAGCCTGAATCGTAGACTGTCTCTCGTTGAATCGCGACACGAAAGATTTTGGGAGTAAGTGATGCGCAAAGTTACCGCTGCCGTCATGGCCTCAACGCTGGCGTTTAGTGCATTTAGCCAGGCTGCTGGAGCTATCACCGGCGATAACCGCTCTCCAGTAGAGGGCATCGCGCAGCACAGCGGCCAGGGCCATATGTTCGACGGCATAAGTTTAACCGAACATCAGCGTCAACAGATGCGAGATCTGATGCAGCGGGCTCGTCATGACCAGCCCCCTGTTAATGTTAGCGAAATGGAGACAATGCACCGCCTTGTCACCGCAGAAAATTTTGACGAAAACGCTGTACGCGCTCAGGCAGACAAAATGGCGCAGGAGCAGGTTGCCCGACAGGTCGAAATGGCCAAGGTCCGCAACCAGATGTTCCACCTGCTAACGCCTGAGCAGCAAGCGGTTTTGAACCAGAAACACCAGCAACGTATGGATCAGTTGCGCGAGGTTGCACGGATGCAAAAGAACGCTGAATCAACGCTTTTTAGTAGCAATACCCGTAGTAACCAGTAGACCCTGTTTTCCTTGCCATAGACACCATCCCTGTCTTCCCCCTCATGATGAGGGGGTTTTTTTTGCCCGTCATACAAACCTGGTAATCGTTTATTGATCTTATTGCCTCCGCTGCATCCGTTATACTAGCGGCATAGCATGACAGGAGTGTTTATGAATCAATCCTATGGACGGCTGGTCAGCCGGGCCGCAATCGCTGCGACGATCATGGCGTCGTGTCTTTTGGTGATTAAAATTTTCGCGTGGTGGTATACCGGTTCAGTCAGTATTCTGGCGGCGCTGGTGGATTCGCTGGTGGATATTGCCGCTTCGGTGACTAACCTGTGGGTGGTGCGCTACTCCTTGCAGCCAGCGGATGAAGAGCATACTTTTGGTCACGGCAAAGCGGAGTCGCTGGCGGCGCTGGCGCAAAGCATGTTTATTTCCGGTTCGGCGCTGTTCCTCTTTTTAACCGGTATTCAGCATCTCTATACCCCGTCGCCGATGAAAGATCCCGGCGTGGGCGTCGTCGTCACGGTTATAGCACTTATTAGCACACTGGTTCTGGTAACGTTCCAGCGCTGGGTAGTGCGTAAAACGCAAAGCCAGGCGGTACGGGCCGATATGCTTCATTATCAGTCTGATGTTATGATGAACGGCGCGATCCTGATTGCGCTCGGTCTGGCCTGGTATGGCTGGCACCGGGCCGATGCGCTCTTTGCGTTAGGGATTGGCTTTTATATTTTATACAGTGCGTTGCGCATGGGGTACGATGCGGTGCAGTCGCTTCTCGATCGCGCCTTGCCAGACGCAGAACGGCATGAAATCTTTGAAATTGTGACCTCCTGGCCAGGCGTCAGCGGTGCTCACGATCTTCGCACGCGGCAGTCAGGGCCGACCCGCTTTATTCAGATTCATTTAGAAATGGAAGATAACCTGCCGCTGGTTCAGGCACATCTGGTGGCTGAGCAGGTGGAGCAGGCGATTTTGCAGCGTTTCCCGGGGTCAGACGTCATTATTCACCAGGATCCCTGCTCAGTCGTACCTAAGCCAGGCAATGGACATTTTGAGCTTTCGTAATTCGTTGTAAAAAAGTGAACCAGGCCAGCATTTTGTGGAAAAATAACCGCCATATGGCCTGACCTGAATCAATTCAGCTGGAAGTGATTGATATACTATTTGCAGTATTCGTTGGTCGTCAGAAGTCTTCCGGCAACAGCTTTCATTTTTGCATTCCTAAGTTCAGAGGTAGTCATGATTAAGAAAATCGGTGTGTTGACAAGCGGCGGTGATGCGCCCGGCATGAACGCGGCAATTCGTGGTGTGGTTCGTGCTGCGTTGACGGAAGGTCTGGAAGTTTTTGGTATCTATGACGGTTATCTGGGCCTGTACGAAGATCGCATGGTGCAGCTCGACCGCTACAGTGTATCCGACATGATTAACCGCGGCGGTACCTTCCTGGGTTCCGCACGTTTCCCGGAATTCCGCGAAGAGCGCATCCGTGAAGTGGCTATCGAGAACATGAAGAAACGCGGCCTCGACGCGCTGGTGGTTATTGGTGGTGACGGTTCCTATATGGGTGCAAAACGCCTGACCGAAATGGGCTTCCCGTGCATCGGTCTGCCAGGCACCATCGATAACGACATCAAAGGTACCGACTACACCATCGGTTTCTTCACTGCCCTGGGCACCGTGGTTGAAGCGATTGACCGTCTGCGCGACACCTCTTCTTCTCACCAGCGTATCTCCATCGTTGAAGTGATGGGCCGCTACTGTGGCGACCTGACCCTGGCGGCGGCGATTGCCGGCGGCTGTGAGTTCGTGGTGGTTCCGGAAGTGGAATTCAGCCGTGAAGACCTGGTCGCTGAGATCAAAGCCGGGATCGCCAAAGGTAAAAAACACGCCATCGTGGCTATCACCGAGCACATCTGTGATATCGAAGAGCTGGCGCGTTACATCGAAACCGAAACCAAACGCGAAACCCGCGCCACCGTTCTCGGCCATATCCAGCGCGGCGGCTCCCCGGGTCCTTACGACCGTATCCTGGCCTCCCGTATGGGCGCGTACTCTATTGAACTGCTGCTGCAGGGCTTCGGCGGCCGTTGCGTCGGTATTCAGAACGAGAAACTGGTTCACCACGACATCATCGACGCTATCGAAAGCATGAAGCGTCCGTTCAAAGGTGACTGGCTGGACTGCGCGAAAAAACTTTACTAATCAGCTGGTTGTTGCCGGGTGGCGCTGCGCTTACCCGGCCTACAAAAGCAGGGTTCGTAGGCCCGGTAAGCGAAGCGCCGCCGGGCTTTTTTGTGCGCGCAATACCGCTTTTTATTCCACGCAGTTATAGCCAATCTTTTTTTATTCTTTAATCATTGGTTTGCTTTCTGGCACGCTGCAATCATCAAACACAACATTAAGAGAGTGGGACGATGAACAAGTGGGGCGTGGGGTTTACTTTATTGCTGGCATCGACCAGCGTTCTGGCAAAGGATATCCAGTTACTGAACGTGTCTTACGATCCGACACGTGAGTTGTACGAGCAGTATAACAAAGCGTTCGCCGCACACTGGAAACAGGAAACTGGCGATAACGTGGTGGTCCGCCAGTCGCACGGCGGCTCCGGTAAGCAGGCGACTTCGGTCATCAACGGTATCGAAGCCGATGTGGTGACCCTGGCGCTGGCCTACGACGTGGACGCTATCGCCGAACGCGGTCGTATCGACAAAAACTGGATCAAACGTCTGCCAGACAACTCTGCGCCTTACACCTCGACCATCGTTTTCCTGGTGCGTAAAGGCAACCCGAAACAGATCCATGACTGGAACGACCTGATTAAGCCGGGCGTTTCCGTGATTACCCCGAACCCAAAAAGCTCTGGCGGCGCTCGCTGGAACTATCTGGCAGCCTGGGGCTACGCCCTGCACCACAACAATGGCGATCAGGCCAAGGCCCAGGAGTTCGTGAAGTCGCTGTTTAAAAACGTTGAAGTGCTGGATTCCGGCGCACGCGGCGCGACCAACACCTTCGTTGAACGCGGCATTGGCGATGTGCTGATTGCGTGGGAAAACGAAGCGCTGCTGGCGACCAACGAGCTGGGTAAAGACAAGTTTGAAATCGTGACCCCAAGCGAGTCGATTCTGGCTGAGCCGACCGTCTCTGTGGTCGACAAAGTGGCGGAGAAGAAAGGCACCCAGGCCGTGGCAGAAGCCTACCTGAAGTACCTTTACACGCCGGAAGGCCAGGAGATCGCCGCGAAGAATTTCTACCGTCCACGTGATGAAGCGGTGGCGAAGAAGTATGAGAACGAATTCCCGAAACTGAAGCTGTTCACCATTGATGAAGAGTTCGGCGGCTGGACCAAAGCGCAGAAAGATCACTTCTCGAACGGCGGTACCTTCGATCAGATCAACAAACGTTAATCATCCATAGTGTTTAAAAAGCCCGGCAGGATCCTACTGCCGGGCTTTTTTGTTTATCATCAAAGTGCGTTACTCTTTTGGTTCAAATGGATACAGGGAACGCGTTGTGAAAAAAATAATTGTGCTGGTACTGGTTGTCATCGCGCTCGCCGCAGGTGGCTGGTTCTGGATGAAATCGGGTAACCCAAACGCATTGCGACATATCGTGCTCGACCAGTGCGTACCAAATCAGCTGCAAAACCGTAACCCGGCTCCCTGTGCACAGGTAAAGACCGATGCGGGCTATGTGGTATTCAAAGACCGCAACGGGCCGCTGCAATATCTGCTGATGCCAACGTACCGCATCAACGGCACCGAAAGCCCGCTTCTGACTGAGGCCTATACGCCGAACTTCTTCTGGCTGGCGTGGCAGTCGCGCAACTTTATGAGCATCAAACGGGGAAGCAACGTCTCTGACAGCGCAATTTCACTGACCATCAACTCCCCAACGGGTCGGACGCAAAATCATTTTCATATCCATATCTCCTGCCTGCGTCCGGACGTGCGCGAGAAGCTCAATGCCCATCAGGGGCAAATCAGCACCCAATGGCTACCGTTCCCCGGCGGGCTGGAAGGGCACGAGTATCTGGCGCGTCGGGTAACGGAAGCGGAGCTGGTGAAACGCAGCCCGTTTATGATGCTGGCAGAGGAGCTGCCGGAAGCCCGCGACCATATGGGACGCTTCGCACTGGCGATGGCGCAGCAGGCGGACGGCGCGTTTGTTCTGCTGGCGACCGAGCGCAATCTGCTGGCGTTTAACCTCGCCTCCGCTGAGGAATTGCAGGATCATCAATGCGATATCCTGCAGTGACCCCACCATAAATAGCGTTTACTCCCGCTGCCTGTCACCGTAGACTTGCTGAAAAATTCTACAGGAGACAGGCATGTCGCTCTGGTTCACTCACCCGCTGTTTCTGCCCTCGCTGATTATCGTCGTTACCATTATCCTGTGGGCCACCTCGCTGTTACCGGAGTTCCTCACCGCGCTGCTGTTCTTTACCGCAGCGATGATCGCCAGAATTGCGCCGCCGGAGGTGATTTTCGGCGGCTTTGCTTCGTCGGCGTTCTGGCTGGTGTTCAGCGGATTTGTGCTGGGGGTGGCGATCCGCAAAACCGGGCTGGCAGACAGGGCAGCGCGGGCGCTGTCGTCCCGGCTGACCGACTCCTGGCCGCTGATGGTGGCCAGCGTGGTGCTGCTCACCTATGCGCTGGCGTTTGTGATGCCCTCCAACATGGGGCGCATCGCGCTGTTGATGCCGATTGTGGCGGCGATGGCGAAGCGGGCGGGCATTGCCGACGGCTCCCGGGCGTGGTTTGGTCTGGCGCTGGCTGTGGGGTTTGGTACTTTTCAGCTGTCGGCCACCATCCTCCCGGCCAACGTGCCTAATCTGGTGATGAGCGGGGCGGCGGAGGGGTCGTACGGTATTCATCTCAACTATGTTCCGTACCTGCTGCTGCACACGCCGGTGCTGGGCATTCTTAAAGGCCTGACTCTGATTGGCCTGATCTGCTGGCTTTTTCCCGGCAGCCCGAAACCGGTGAAGGACATGGCACCCTCTGAGCCCATGGGGCGGGACGAAAAGCGTCTTGCCTGGCTTCTGGCCGTGGTGCTGGGAATGTGGGTGACGGAGAGCTGGCACGGGATCGGCCCGGCGTGGACCGGGCTGGCGGCATCGATTGTGGTGATGCTGCCGCGGATCGGTTTTATCACCGGCGAGGAGTTTTCGGCGGGGGTGAATATGCGCACCTGTATCTATGTTGCAGGTATTCTCGGGCTGGCGATTGTCGTGACGCAGACCGGTATCGGAGCGGCGGTGGGCGAGGCATTGCTCCGCATTATGCCGCTGGATGCAGACAGACCTTTCACCAGTTTCCTGGCGCTGACCGGGATCACCACGGCGCTCAACTTCATTATGACCGCCAACGGCGTTCCGGCGCTGTACACCACCCTGGCGCAGAGTTTTTCGGACGCGACCGGCTTCCCGCTGCTGTCGGTGATCATGATTCAGGTGCTGGGCTATTCCACGCCGCTGCTGCCGTATCAGGCGTCACCGATTGTCGTGGCGATGGGGTTAGGAAAGGTGCCTGCAAAGGCGGGGATGGTGCTTTGTCTGGCGCTGGCGGTGGCAACGTATCTGGTGCTGCTGCCGCTGGATTATCTGTGGTTTAGTGTTCTGGGGAAAGTATAAGTTCCCTCTCCCCGGAGGGGAGAGGGAAGTGGTTTTTACGCCTGTTTTGCAGCTTCTGCTGCTTTAACGATCACCGCGAAAGCGTCAGCTTTCAGGGATGCGCCGCCAACCAGCGCGCCATCGATGTCTGGCTGGGTGAACAGCTCAGCGGCGTTCGCTGCGTTTACGGAACCGCCGTACTGGATGATCACTTGCTCAGCCACTTTCGCGTCGGCTTTAGCAATGTGGTCACGGATGAATTTGTGAACCGCCTGAGCCTGAGCTGGGGTGGCAGATTTGCCGGTACCGATCGCCCATACTGGCTCGTAAGCAATAACCGCGCCTTCGAACGCGCTCGCGCCCTGAGTGGTCAGCACTGCGTCGATCTGACGTGCACACACTTCTTCGGTTTTGCCTGCTTCGTTTTCGGCTTCGGTTTCACCGATGCACAGAACCGGGATCAGACCCTGCTCTTTCAGCACCGCGAATTTTTTCGCGATGAATTCGTCGGACTCTTTGTGGTAGGTACGACGCTCAGAGTGACCTATGATGATGTATTTCGCGCCGATATCTTTCAGCATTTCAGCGGAGGTTTCACCGGTGAACGCGCCAGACAGGTTAACGTCAACGTTCTGTGCACCCAGAACGATGTGGCTGCCGTCAGCGGCGTGTTTAGCCATATCCAGGTACATGTCCGGCGGAGCGATCGCAACAGCACAGCCAGTCACGCCAGCCAGCTCTTTACGCAGGTTAGCTACCAGCTCGTTTACCATGTGGCGGCTGCCGTTCAGTTTCCAGTTACCCATCACTAAAGGATGTCGCATTTCAATTCTCCACGCTCAAGAGCGAATTAAGGAATATGGCCACCCGGCTGGGCAGCATGGTCTGTGAAACAGTATAGAGATTTTCCCTCGAAAGGCTTTGCTTTTTGTCATTAATTCGCCCCGCCGAGAGTATCAGATAACGCCAGCTTAATCGGTTCAACAGCGAAGGTCAGCCCCTTTTCGCCGTTATCTGCCACCACATAGCGAACCGCACCTTCCGTTTCGGCGTAGTAACGTTTGTTTTTACCGGCAGCCAGCAGCTTTTGCAGTTTTTGCTGGCTCTGGGATTTGGTTAACGCCGGGGTGAACGCCCGCAAAATCGCGCTCATATATTCCAGCGCTTTGGCTTTGGCGGCCTTTTGCTCCGGCCCCTGAATCGGCAGCCAGGTGATCTGCATACTCTTTATTTTGAGCGTTCCGCGCTCCAGCGCCGTTGAGGCGTACAGATTCTCATTAATCTTGCTGGCGGCACGGGTCAGGTTGGGGGTGTCGCGGGTACCATCAATGGCGCGAAACTCATTCAGCGACAGGCCAGGGTTATCGCTGTTGAAGGCTTCGCGGAACAGGCTGATGGATTGATCAAACGTCGGCGCGCCCGGCATCACGTAGGGCGCAGTCGCGGGTGCGGAGGTCTCGGCAGCGCGCAGAGAAACGCTCGCGCACGACAGTGTTAAACCCAGCCAAATAAGGTGAAACCACATCTTCATCAGTAAAGTCTCTGAATGTTACTGTCACGATTAAAACGATATCTGGCTGGCTTGTCAAAAGGATGCGACTCCAGGGTAAACTACGCTCCGCAATGATTTTAAGGAACCTGACATGACCATACAGCAGTGGTTGTTTTCATTCAAAGGGCGCATTGGACGCCGTGATTTCTGGATCTGGATTGGCGTGTGGATTGTCGCCATGCTGGGTCTGTTTATTTTTGCCAATAACGCGTGGCTGAACACCCAGACGGCGGCCTTCGCGCTGGTTTCGCTGCTGTGGCCGACGTCGGCGGTATTAGTGAAACGTCTGCACGATCGGGGGCGTTCGGGGCTGTGGGCGCTGCTGGTGGTGCTGGCGTGGATGCTGCTGGCAGGTAACTGGTCGATGCTGCCTTCCATGCTGCCGTGGGTAGTTGGCAGGCTGATCCCCACCATTATTTTTGTGATGATTATTGTCGACCTGGGCGCATTTGTGGGCACCCAGGGCGAGAATAAATACGGCAAAGATACAATCGACGTAAAGTACCGCTAATTACCAGTAGTGTTCTGCAGTCATATGGCCCGGACGGCGGCGTAGATGCTTGGTCATCTGCCGGGTCTCTTTCAGCAGCTGTTGGGTGTCGCGCACCATCTGTGGGTTGCCGCACAGCATCACGTGGCTGGTCTCTGCGGTCATCGGCAGGCCAACGGCAGCTTCCAGTTCACCGTTTTCAATCAGGGCCGGTACGCGTCCGGTCAGTGAACCGGCCACCGTTTCACGACTCACCACCGTCTGAATTTTCAGTTTCCCTTCATAGCGTTTCTGCAGCTCTAACATTTGCGGCAGGTAGCTCAGGTCAGCGGCATAGCGCGCGGCATGTACCAGCACGATATTTTTGAAACGCTCCAGGTCTTTCCCGTACTCCAGGATCGACAGATACGGGCCGATGGCGGTACCGGTCGCCAGCATCCACAGGGTGTCGCAGTCCGGGATTTCCTCAAGCACGAAGAAGCCTGCGGCTTCGCTGACGATCTGGATCTCATCGCCCGGTTTGAGGGCCGCCAGTCGCGGGCTGAGTTTGCCATCGGGAACGGTGACAAGGTAGAACTCGAGATCCGGGTTATCCGGCGCGTTGACATAGGAGTAGGCGCGCTGCACGCGTTCACCGTCGATCTCCAGCCCCAGCTTGGCAAATTGCCCGGCGGTGAAGGGATGGATGGGCGCATTGACGGTGAGACTAAATAGCGCATCGGTCCAGAACTCTACCTTTTTGACTTTACCTGTTACCCAGTCTGCCATGATGTTCTCCTGTACTGATCTCGTGGTCTATCTTCCTTACCTGAGAGGGAGATTTCCAGCCCGGGCGGGCCGGAAAGCTCAATTGATCAAACGGTTTTACAGAATGTGGGTCTGCACGTCCGGATCTTTGCGGTCGAGATAGTGAATCGACTGGATGCGTCGAATGGTGCGTGATTTACCGCGGATCAGCAGCGTTTCGGTGGTGGCCATATTGCCTTTGCGGGTGATACCGTCCAGCAGATCGCCCTTGGTGATACCGGTAGCCGAGAAGATGACGTTGTCGTTGCGCGCCATATCATCCAGACGCAGCACGGTATTGGCCGCAATGCCCATCGCGGCGCAGCGGGCCAGCTCCTGCTCACCGATACGGCGGTTCTCTTCGCTGTCGCCTTTCACTTCATGGCGAGCCAGCAGACGCCCCTGCATATCGCCGTCTAGGGCGCGGATCACCGCGGCAGAAACCACCCCTTCCGGTGCGCCACCGATACCGTACAGCACGTCCACTTCGCTGTCCGGCATGCAGGTGAGGATAGAGGCCGCCACGTCGCCATCCGGGATGGCAAACACGCGCACTCCCAGCTGCTGCATATGGGCAATCGTCGTATCGTGACGCGGTTTTGCCAGGATAGTGACCGTCAGTTCGCTCAACGGTTTATTGAGGGCGGCGGCGATGTTCCGCAGGTTTTCCGCCAGCGGCAGATTGAGATCGATAACCCCTTTAGCGCCGGGCCCGACAATCAGCTTTTCCATATACATATCAGGCGCGTTGAGGAAGGTGCCTTTGTCGCCCACGGCCAGGACGGCCAGGGCGTTAGCCTGACCCATGGCGGTCATACGGGTGCCTTCAATCGGGTCGACGGCGATATCCACCGCATCGCCGTTGCCGGTGCCGACCTTTTCGCCGATAAACAGCATCGGCGCTTCGTCGATTTCGCCTTCGCCAATCACTATGGTGCCGTCAATGTTGACCTGGTTAAGCATAATGCGCATGGCATGGACGGCTGCACCGTCAGCGATATTTTTGTCGCCGCGGCCAAGCCACTTGTAGCCCGCCAGAGCGGCGGCTTCGGTCACGCGGGAAAATTCGATAGCAAGTTCACGTTTCATTGGGTACTCGTGCGGTCAAAAGGAATTGCACGAAGTTTATCACAGAGTGGAAAGGGTGCGGGCTGGAGACCCCTCTCCCAAAGGGGAGAAGGGTCGGGTGAGGGGAGATATTACGACTCGTCGTGATCTTCCCATGCCAGGGCGCGTTTCACCGCTTTCTTCCAGCCGCTGTAGCGGAAGTTACGCTCGGTGGTTTCGATGCCCGGACGGAATTCGCGTTCGATCACCGCTTTCTCCTGCAGCTCGTCCAGGTTCTGCCAGAAGCCAACCGCCAGACCGGCAAGGTAAGCCGCGCCCAGGGCCGTCACTTCACGCACTTCCGGACGCTCCACGCGGGTACCCAGGATGTCGGACTGGAACTGCATCAGGAAGTTGTTCGCCACCGCACCGCCGTCCACGCGCAGGGCGTGGAGACGAATGCCGGAGTCGGCCTGCATCGCTTCCAGCACGTCACGGGTCTGATAGGCAATCGACTCCAGCGTGGCGCGGATGATGTGGTTAGAGTTCACCCCACGCGTCAGGCCGAAAATCGCCCCACGGGCATAAGGATCCCAGTACGGCGCGCCCAGCCCGGTAAAGGCTGGCACCACGTACACCCCGTTGGTGTCTTTCACTTTGGTAGCGAAATATTCTGAGTCGAAGGCGTCGCTGATCAGTTTCATCTCATCGCGCAGCCACTGGATAGAGGCCCCGGCCATAAACACCGCCCCTTCGAGGGCATAGTTCACCTCGCCGCGCGGGCCGCAGGCGATGGTGGTCAGCAGGCCATGCTCCGATTTCACCGCCTTCTCGCCGGTATTCATCAGCATGAAGCAGCCGGTGCCGTAGGTGTTTTTCGCCATCCCTTCTTTCACGCACAGCTGGCCAAACAGCGCCGCCTGCTGGTCCCCGGCGATCCCGGCAATCGGAATACGGGTGCCGCCTTTACCGCCGATGTTGGTCTGGCCGTACACTTCAGACGACTTACGCACCTGGGGCAGCATGGCGCGCGGGATATCCAGCGCGTCCAGCATCTTGTCATCCCACTCCAGGGTGTTGATGTTGAACAGCATGGTACGCGAGGCGTTGGTGTAATCGGTCACGTGGACGCGCCCCTGGGTCATCTTCCAGATAAGCCAGGTATCCACGGTGCCGAACAGCAGTTCGCCGCGTTTAGCGCGCTCGCGGGAGCCTTCGACGTGGTCGAGGATCCACTTCACCTTGGTGCCGGAGAAGTAGGGGTCAACCACCAGGCCGGTGGCGCTACGCACGTACTCTTCCATGCCGTCGCGCTTGAGCTTCTCGCAGATATCCGCGGTGCGGCGGCACTGCCAGACGATGGCGTTATAGATAGGCTTACCGGTTTCGCGTTCCCAGACGATGGCCGTTTCACGCTGGTTGGTGATGCCAATCGCCGCAATCTCGTCGGAACTGATATCGGCTTTCGCCAGCACTTCAACCAGCGTCGAGCTTTGCGACGCCCAGATCTCCATTGGGTCGTGTTCAACCCAGCCTGGACGAGGGTAGATTTGCTCGAATTCGCGCTGTGACACGCTGACGATGTTCGCGTCATGATCCATAACGACAGCGCGGGAGCTGGTCGTGCCCTGGTCGAGCGCAACGATATATTTTTTGTCGGTCATAGTTGTGGTCCCGTAGTCAGATTACAGCGAAGCGTTTTGTTGTGTGGCAGAGGGAACGTCCTTCTCCTCTGTGACACAAGTGTCGCACGGCAGGTGGCGGCCAATCAGCTTACGATAGCCGAATGCGCCCAGCGCAGCACCTACAATGGGGCCGAACAGCGGCACCAGGAAGTAAGGAATATCTTTGCCGCCGGTGAAGGCAACGTCGCCCCAGCCGGCAATAAAGGCGAAGGCCTTCGGTCCAATGTCACGCGCCGGGTTCATGGCGAAACCCGTCAGCGGTCCCATCGATGCGCCGATGACCGCGATCAGCAGGCCAATCAGCAGCGGTGCCAGCGGGCCGCGTGGAATGCCGTTGCCGTCATCACCCAGCGCCATGATGACGCCCATCAGAATAGCGGTGATCACCATCTCCACGGCGAAGGCCTGCACAAAGTTAATGTGCGGGTTCGGATAGGTGGAGAAGATGCCCGCCAGGTCGAGACTTTCGACGCTGCCACGCACCATGTGGTGAGTTTGTTCGAAGTCGATAAACAGATTGTAATAGAGCCCGTAAACTAACGCTGCTGCGCAAAAGGCACCGGCAAACTGCGCCACAATAAAGGGTACAACTTTGCGTTTATCAAAGCAGGCAAACAGCCACAGCGCGATGGTTACCGCAGGGTTAAGATGGGCACCTGAAACACCCGCCGTCAGGTAGATGGCCATCGCCACGCCCAGACCCCAGATCACGCTGATTTCCCACTGCCCAAAGCTGGCGCCCGCGACTTTAAGCGCCGCCACGCACCCTACACCAAAGAAAATCAACAACCCAGTACCCAGGAACTCTGCGATGCACTGGCCTTTCAAGGTTGATGTTTCACTCATAATCGGATCCTGACAGAAAAGTAATGGTTATTGTCATCGCGCCGAACGTCACGATCGCCACGATGTCCTGTAGACACAGTGTTAATTTATCGTTAACGAGCAAAAACGAGAAATATCGAAATTAAAATGTGTGTGCCGTGTCAACAAAATGAGCGATAACGCGCCATGAAGTGTGCGTTAGCGTTTATACGAGCGGGTGGGCTGACGCATTCTATTAACTAAAGTGTTAACAATTTAGGGGTATATGGTGCGAACGCACCAGGAGGAGACTGAAAAGTGTTGCAAACCGCAATCTGCGCGGTCTGCCGCTGGACAGGGAGGGCGGGGCTCCATACAATCGACACCAGGTGTTGTGCGCGTTTACGTCAAGCGTCGCCTTGCAAATTCAGGAGAGGTAGCATTATGTCGTTAGAAGTGTTTGAGAAACTGGAATCGAAAGTACAGCAGGCGATTGATACCATCACCCTGCTGCAGATGGAAATCGAAGAGCTGAAAGAAAAAAACAACGCGCTGTCGCAGGAAATTCAGACTGCTCAGCACGGTCGCGAAGAGCTGGAGCGTGAAAACCACCATCTGCGCGAACAGCAGACCGGCTGGCAGGATCGTCTGCATGCCCTGCTGGGACGTATGGAAGAAGTGTAATTTTCTTTCGACATAAAAAAAGCATCCTGAGGATGCTTTTTTTGTTTCTGCAAAACGCAGAGTAGAATTTGTAGGCCAGGTAAGGCGAAGCCGCCACCCGGCTTTTTACTACTCGATATCCAGCGGATCTTCCGACAGGATAATGCCGGTGTTGTCGGCATACAGATGGTCGCCAGAGAAGAACGTCACCCCGCCGAAATTGACGCGCACGTCGCTTTCGCCAATGCCTTCACCTGCGGCACCTACCGGAATAGCGGCAATCGCCTGAATGCCGATATCCAGCTCTTCGAGGTCGTCTACCTGACGCACCGCGCCGTACACCACAAGGCCTTCCCACTCGTTTTGCGTGGCGAGACGGGCAAGTTCTGCATCGATTAATGCGCGACGCACGGAGCCGCCGCCATCGATCAGCAGAATGCGACCACGGCCGTTCTGTTCGAGCAGATCGTACAGCAACCCGTTATCCTCAAAACATTTCACCGTGATGATTTGTCCGCCAAATGACGACCGTCCACCAAAGTTGGAGAACAGCGGTTCTACGACGTTAACATCTTCCTGGTAGATGTCACAAAGCTCGGAGGTATCGTATTTCATAGGTTTAACGCTCTGTTGCTGCAAGTGATTTCAGTATATCGCGCGAATTGCATTGTTGGCAAAATCATCAATTGTTAATTGATATTTGTCAGCTAACTTAGCGTCTGGCTAAGCACAATTCCGACCACGAACAACAGGTTAGTCAGCAGGGCCCCTTTTACCGTGCGTTCCAGCATTGGCGGCATGGCCGAGGCGCTCTGCTCGCGGATCACGTAACGCGCCTGTTTCACCAGCAGCGGTGTCGCGAGTACAAACAGCCAGCCCCAGATACTGTGCAGGGACAGCAGGTTAAACAGCGCCAGACAGAGCAGGGCACCCATCAGCAGGCAGGCATGGTAGCGGCGGGCATTCACCGGCCCCAGACGCACCGCCAGGGTGTTCTTCCCGTTCAGCCGATCGCTGTCGATATCCCGCAGATTGTTAATATTCAGCACGGCCGTCGCCAGCATGCCGCAGGCGGTGGCTGGCAGGAACAGGGCAGGGATCAGGGTATGCGCCTGCAGATACCAGCTACCCATCACGCTCAGCCAGCCGAAGAACACCAGCACCGAGATATCACCCAGTCCGATGTAGCCGTAAGGGCGGGTGCCGACGGTATAGGTGATCGCCGCGACAATCGCCAGCAGACCGAGCACGAGGAAGCCAACCGCATCCGCTGGGGTTTTACAGGCCACCAGCACCAGCGCAATCCCGGAGAGACATATCAGCACCACGGTGATAATCAGCGCCCGCTTCATCTGCGCCTGGGTGATCACTCCTTTCTGCATCCCGCGCAGCGGCCCGATACGGTCGGGCTTATCGCTGCCCTTCACGGCATCGCCATAGTCGTTGGCCAGATTAGAGAGGATTTGCAGTAGCCCGGCGGTGATCAGCGCAAGCGCGGCCACCAGGGGGTCAAAATGTCCCTGCCACCAGGCAAGAGCCGTACCCACCACAATGGCGGCGAAGGCGAGAGGAAGGGTTTTAGGACGCAGGCTTTCCAGCCAGGCACGCGTACGGCTGATGTTAGTCATAGGATGTTTAGCCAATAAAAATGGGGCTTTTCAGCCCCATCATCAGTGATGAAAATGCAATGACCGCGATTATAAGATAAAACGGCTCAGATCTTCATCTGCTACTAAAGCATCAAGGTGCTTACTCACATAGTCGGCATCGATGGTTATGCTTTGACCATTCAGGTCGCTCGCATCATAGGAGATGTCTTCCATCAGGCGCTCCAGCACGGTATGCAGACGACGCGCACCGATGTTTTCGGTGGTTTCGTTCACCTGCCACGCCGCCTGGGCGATACGCTTGATACCGTCTTCGGTGAACTCGATGTTCACGCCTTCGGTGGCCATCAGCGCTTTGTACTGCACGGTGACAGAGGCGTTCGGCTCGGTCAGGATGCGCTCGAAGTCTTCAGTAGTCAGCGCCTGCAGCTCAACGCGGATAGGCAGACGACCCTGCAGCTCCGGGATCAGATCTGACGGCTTCGCTACCTGGAATGCGCCCGAAGCGATAAACAGGATGTGGTCGGTTTTCACCATGCCGTGCTTGGTGGAGACGGTGCAGCCTTCAACCAGCGGCAGCAGGTCGCGCTGTACGCCTTCACGGGAGACATCCGGACCGTTGGACTCACCGCGCTTACAGATTTTATCGATCTCATCGATAAACACGATACCGTGCTGTTCAACCGCGTCGATGGCGTCCTGCTTCAGCTCTTCCGGGTTCACCAGTTTCGCCGCTTCTTCTTCAATCAGCAGCTTCATCGCGTCTTTGATTTTCAGCTTACGCGGCTTCTGCTTCTGCCCGCCCAGGTTCTGGAACATGGACTGCAGCTGGCTGGTCATCTCTTCCATGCCTGGCGGAGACATAATTTCCACGCCCATCGGCGCGGCGGCGAGATCGATCTCGATCTCTTTGTCGTCCAGCTGGCCTTCGCGCAGTTTTTTGCGGAACGCCTGGCGTGCAGCAGACGGCTCAGCCGGTTGCTCGGCCTGGCCCCAGTTATTTTTCGCCGGTGGGATCAGCACGTCGAGAACGCGCTCTTCGGCCATCTCTTCGGCGCGATAGCGGTTTTTCTCGATGGACTGGACGCGCACCATTTTAATCGCAGAATCGGTCAGATCGCGGATGATGGAATCCACTTCTTTCCCGACATAGCCCACTTCGGTGAACTTGGTCGCTTCAACTTTGATAAATGGCGCGTTCGCCAGCTTAGCCAGACGACGAGCGATCTCGGTTTTACCGACACCGGTTGGGCCGATCATCAGAATGTTTTTTGGCGTCACTTCATGGCGCAGCACTTCATCCAGCTGCATACGACGCCAGCGGTTACGCAAGGCGATCGCCACGGAACGCTTGGCGTTATCCTGGCCAATAATGTGTTTGTTCAGTTCGCTGACAATTTCGCGTGGGGTCATTTCAGACATGAGAAATCCTTACGCCTTAGACGGCAATTCTTCGATGGTGTGGAAGTGGTTGGTGTAGATGCAGATATCACCTGCAATATCCAACGCTTTCACAGCGATATCGCGCGCGCCCAGGTCGGAGTTCTCCAACAGCGCGCGGGCGGCAGCCTGGGCGTACGGGCCGCCGGAACCGATAGCAATCAGGTCGTTTTCTGGCTGCACCACGTCACCGTTACCGGTGATGATCAGCGAGGCATTTTCATCGGCTACCGCCAGCAGCGCTTCGAGCTTGCGCAGCATGCGGTCGGTACGCCAGTCTTTCGCCAGCTCAACGGCGGCTTTCACCAGATGACCCTGATGCATTTCCAGTTTGCGTTCAAACAGTTCAAACAGCGTGAAGGCGTCAGCGGTACCGCCAGCAAAACCGGCGATCACTTTGTCGTTATACAGACGACGCACTTTTTTCACGTTGCCTTTCATGACGGTATTACCCAGCGTGGCCTGGCCATCACCGGCAATCACCACCTGGCCGTTACGGCGTACACTTACTATTGTTGTCACGAGCAGACCCCCTGGTTACAGAATCGGGAAACAGAAGCCCTGAGCCTGTGCTCAGGGCTGAATAGAATGATAGATGGGGGGGATTTTGGGGGTTTCAACCCCCGGAAGCGAGTCGAATGCAGTTTGTGTGACCTGCCATCTTCAGACGAGAGATGGTGCCATCGGCATTGTCTTTACCTTTCACCGGGCCAATCACCACGCGATTCCAGCCGTTATTGGTGGTGATGCGTGAATCAAAACCTTCGAACGCCAGCTGCGCCCGCACGGTTTCTGCCTGCTCTGCCCCTTTAAAGGAGCCGCACTGCACCATCCAGCGGCGCTCGTCTTTCTTCTCCGCCGTCTGCTTCGGCGCTTCGGTCTCTTTGGTGATCGGCGCGGCCTGCTGCGTTTTCGGTGCCTGAGCAGTGGTATGCGCCGGAGTTTGCAGCAGATCCTGATACGGCTGATTTTGCTTCGACGGCTGCGCTTTAGGCTGCTGAACCGGCTGCGTCTGCGCGAGCTTAGGCTGCTGATACGGCTGTTCCGTTACCCGCGGCTGCGCTTTCGGCTGCTGTACCGTCTGGTTCTGCGCCCACTGTTGCTGCTGAACCTGTTGCTGCGCCTGGCGTTGACGCTGTAGCGTCTGCTGGCGCTGCGCCGCCGTCTGTTCATTCCACGGCACTTCGTTGAGCTGGGTAGGCTGCTGGCGCATATCGGCCTGCATCTGAGCCAGCAGCTGACGCTGTTCGTTGGTTAACTGAGTAGGATCCACCACCTCGCCACCGGCAGAAGGTTCTGTCGGCGCACGTACGCCCGGCTGACGGCTCTCCAGCTCTTTAATATAGCGCCAGCGCTCTTCCGGTTTCGGGGGCAAGCCATTGCCGACAACTTTATTGCCCTGCAGCGCTTCTGCTTCTTCTTTTTTATGGTGCGTAATGAACCAGAGGCCGCCGATGAATGCCACCAGTACCGCCGCCGCAATCGCGACCATGGCAGGCGAGACCGCAGGCATGCTGCGTTGCGGTTTCCGTGAGCTACTCTTTTTGCGTCGCGAAGGTGCCGGCTGGCCGCGACGTACATAATCTCGTTGTGCCACTATCGTTTCGCTGTATTTTTTCGTTTGTCAGCCCGTCATGTTACTTAAGCGACGGGCCTTTGACCAGATGAGGAAGTCTGAAAGGCGGCGGCTTTACGTTAGCGCCTGAGTTGAACCGCGAACAATCAATTCACAGTCCAGTAAACGGGAGCCGCTGCTGACCGTCTGACCGTTCAGTTGATCCAGCAGTAACAGCATCGCTTCCCGGCCAATGTCATAGCGGGGTTGCGCCACGGTGGTGAGCGGCGGATCGCAAAATTCAGACAGGGAAATGTTATCGAAGCCAATGATGGAGAGGTCTTTCGGCACGTTCAGGCCGCGGCGCTTGGCATACGACAGCGCACCCAGCGCCATGACGTCGCTGTGGCAGAATACCGCGGTCGGCGGCTGCGGCAGCGAGAGCAGTTTTTCCAGCGCCAGCCCGCCTGCGGCGTAGGTAAAATCGCCCCGGGCAATGTAGTGCGGATCCACCGTCGCCCCGGTGCGGCGCAGCGCCTGGACGTAACCCTGCAGGCGATAATGACACAGCGGCATCTCTTCCGGCCCGGCGATACAGCCGATGCGTTTATGGCCCAGCTCCTGCAGATAGTTCACGGCGTTGAAGGCAGCGGTGAGGTTATCGATGTGAACGGTAGGCAGTTCCAGTTCGGGGGCGAACTCGTTGGCCATCACCATCGGCGGCAGATTGCGCTGCTCTTCAATACTGGCATCGAAGGGCAGACGTGAGCCGAGCAGCAGCATGCCGTCGATCTGCTTGGTAATAATCAGATCGATAAAGGTTTTTTCCTGCTGATTCTGGTGGGCGCAGTCGCCAATCAGCACCAGGTAGCCCTGGGCCGCGGCGGTCACTTCGATGCCGCGGATGATTTCGCTAAAAAAGGGATCGCAGATGTCGGGCACAATGACCAGGATGGTGCGGGATTCGTTACGTTTGACGTTACGTCCCATCGCCTGAGGCAGGTAACCCACCTCCAGCGCAGCCTGCTCAACACGATTGCGTGTGGTCTGAGAGACTTTATCGGGATTCATTAAGGCTCGGGATACCGTTGCCGTTGAGACTTTTGCTTTCAGGGCAACATCTTTCATGGTCGCAGAGGCGACCTCTTTCCTGGACTTCAACCTCTTCTCCTCGCCGGCGTATCACCGCTTTTCTGACTGAGTCAGTTTTATCAGATTGCGAATGGAAGCGGTTACAGAATTTTCATAAAAAGTGTGAGGCATGTTGAATTTTTCGATCCGCCTCCCACCATTTATTAGCTTTCGATAGGATCGACGTCCAGCACCCACTTCACCTTGCGCGCTTCCGGCAGGGTGTTAATTAACGCCAGGGTGCCGCTGACGATATGCTGCAGGCGGATGCGCGACGGGTGTTGCAGCAGGATTTGCCAGCGATAGCGCCCGCCGCGTTTCGGGGCCAGCGCCGGAACCGGCCCTAAAATCCACAGCTGATTATCCACCAGCGGGCTGGCCTGCAGCAGGTTGCGCAGCTGCTGGAGGAACAGCGGTGCCTGCTGGTTGTTGTGATCCTCGGCGCGGATGATCACATGGCTGGTCCAGGGCGGTAATTGCAGGGTCTGGCGCTCGGCCAGCGCCTGCTCGGCAAAGGCGTCATAGCCTTTATGCAGCAGGGTTTGCAGCAGCGGGTGTTCAGGATGGTGAGTTTGCAGCACCACTTCGCCCTGCTTGCCGGCGCGCCCGGCGCGGCCTGCCACCTGAGTGTAAAGCTGGGCAAAACGTTCTGCGGAACGGAAATCCGCCGAGAACAGCGCGCCGTCAACGTCCAGCAGCGCCACCAGGGTGACGTCCGGGAAGTGATGTCCTTTTGCCAGCATCTGGGTACCAATCAGGATCCGCGACCCGCCGCGATGGACTTCCGCCAGCTGCTGTTCCAGCGCCCCCTTGCGGCTGGTGGTGTCGCGGTCGATACGCGAGATCGCCACGCCCGGGAAGAAAGGGGCTAACGCCTGTTCCAGCTGCTCGGTGCCCAGCCCGACCGGCACCATATGCGTCGAGCCGCAGGAGGGACATTGACGCGGGATCGGGCGCTGGCTGTCACAGTGGTGGCAGCGCAGGTGATGCTGGGCCTGATGCAGGGTGTAGTAGTGATCGCAGCGCGGACATTCGGCTATCCAGCCGCAGTCGTGGCACAGCAGCGCCGGGGCAAAGCCGCGACGGTTGAGAAACAGGATCACCTGGTTGTTGGCCTGCAGATGCTGACGCATGCGGGTGATTAACGCCGGGGCCAATCCCGCCTGCACCTGCTGGCCTTTCAGATCGAGCACATGCTGCACGGCCGGACGCGCGTTCCCCGCCCGGCGCGTCAGGCGCAGCATATGGTATTTACGCTGGCGCACGTTATGCAGCGTCTCCAGCGCAGGGGTGGCCGAGCCGAGAATAATCGGGATCTGCTCGCTGTGGGCGCGATATACCGCCAGGTCGCGGGCGTGATAGCGCCAGCCTTCCTGCTGTTTATAGGAGCTGTCGTGCTCTTCGTCGATGACGATCACACCCAGATTTTTAAACGGCGTGAACAGAGACGAGCGGGTGCCAATCACGATCGCCGCTTCGCCATTTCTGGCTTTCAGCCAGGCGCTGAGGCGTTCGCTGTCGTTTAAACCCGAGTGCAGCACCTCGACCGGAGCGTTAAAGCGCTCGCGAAAACGGGCGATGGTCTGCGGGGTCAGGCCGATTTCCGGCACCATCACCAGGGCCTGCTTCCCCTGCGCCAGCACGTTTTCCAGCACGCTCAGATAGACTTCGGTCTTCCCGGAGCCGGTGACGCCCGCCAGCAGCCAGGCAGAGAAATGATCGGAAGCGCTATGAATCGCGCCCACGGCGGTGGCCTGTTCGGTATTGAGGCGCAGGCGGTCGCCGGACACGCTAAAGCCGTCGCGCCAGTCGATCAGCGCGGGCGCTTCGCAGGCCAGCTCGCTCAGCCCTTTTTTGCGCAGGCTCTGCAACGCCGCGTCGTTAAAATCGAGGCTCTCGACCTGATGACGCCAGATCCGGCGCTGGCGTAACGCCGCCAGCGCCTGCTGTTGTTTCGGGGAGCGTTTCAGGCTGTTGATATCCACCGCCTGGCCCTGCTCGGTGGCAAACCAGTACCACATCGGGGCGTGGCTGGCGCTTTTGCCCTGGCGCAGCAGAATGGGCAGGGCGTGGAACAGCACGTCGCCAATGGGATGGTGATAGTAGTCGGCGGCCCACAGCAGCAGACGCCAGACGCTATGCGAGAACACCGGCTCGTCGTCCAGCACCTCCACCACGCTTTTCAGCTCACTGAGAGGCAGCTCGCTTTGCTCGCTGACGGAAACGACAATACCTACCCGCTGCTGCTTGCCAAAGGGCACCGTCACGCGACAGCCCGCTTTGGCCTGCATGCTGTCAGGCAGCAGGTAATCAAAGGTACGGGGAAGCGGAACGGGCAGGGCAACGTGAGCAACGGGCATCGAATCTTCCTGACTTGAAAAGTGGCGCGTTAGTATACACATTAGTGAAAGACGGCGTGCGGATCAGTTTGCATACCCTGGTTAAATTCTGTATGATTCGCCGCCTTTGGTGCACTTTGCATCAAAGAACTTACATTCAACATCGCGTGGTGTCTGGCGTTAGGGCTGGAAGAGCGACGCGGCCTTAACTGAGGTTCTCCCCATGAAAAAAGATATCCATCCTAAATACGAAATGATTACTGCAAACTGCTCTTGCGGTAACTCTATCCAGATCCGCTCTACCGTGGGCCACGATCTGAACCTGGACGTGTGCGGCCAGTGCCACCCGTTCTACACTGGTAAGCAGCGTGACGTTGCAACCGGTGGCCGTGTTGACCGCTTCAACAAGCGTTTCAGCATCCCGGGCTCTTCCAAGTAAGATGCATCCCGAAAAAAAAGCGCCGCAAGGCGCTTTTTTTATATCTGCAAATCAGTATTCCCACGTATCCGGGTCGATACCCAGCTCACGCATGATCACCTTCGCCTCTTCCGGAATTTCGTCACTACGCTCTTTGCGCAGGTCTTCATCGTTCGGCAAAGGTTGACCGGTAAACGCGTGCAGGAACGCCTCGCACAGCAGCTCACTGTTGGTAGCGTGACGCAGGTTATTCACCTGACGACGCGTGCGTTCATCGGTGAGGATCTTTAACACCTTCAGAGGAATGGAAACCGTAATTTTTTTTACTTGTTCACTCTTCTTACCGTGCTCAGCGTATGGGCTGATATATTCGCCGCTCCATTCAGCCATGAGATACCTTTAATCCTCTCTGTCATTAATATGAGGCCGACACCGCAGCGGTTCGCAGGGTTTCGCGCCATAATCTTGCGTAGTTTACCGTAGAGACGCCACCGTGACACGGATATTGCCTCTGGGTTATGCGCTAAAGCATGTAATTTTAACGGCTATTTGCGGATTGCTCAATCTATACGCAAAGAAGTTTAGATGTCCAGATGTATTGACGTCCATATAATCAATGTTTACTCTGGTGCCTGACTTTTCATCCATTAAGCCAGGAAGCCTTCACCATGACGCGTAAACAGGCCACCATCGCAGTGCGTAGCGGATTGAATGATGACGAACAGTACGGCTGCGTTGTCCCGCCGATTCATCTCTCCAGTACCTATAACTTCACCGGATTTAATGAACCACGCGCCCATGACTACTCGCGCCGTGGCAACCCGACCCGTGATGTCACCCAGCGTGCGCTGGCGGAACTGGAAGGCGGCGCAGGCGCGGTGATGACCAATACCGGCATGTCGGCTATCCACCTGGTGACCACCGTGTTCCTGAAACCTGGCGATCTGCTGGTGGCCCCGCACGACTGTTACGGCGGCAGCTACCGTCTGTTCGACAGCCTGGCGAAGCGCGGTTGCTATCGCGTGCTGTTTGTCGATCAGGGTGATGAGCAGGCCCTGAAACAGGCGCTGGCAGAGAAACCGAAGCTGGTTTTAGTCGAGAGTCCAAGCAACCCGCTGCTGCGCGTAGTGGATATTGCGAAAATTTGTCAGCTCGCGAGGGATGCGGGAGCGATAAGTGTAGTGGATAATACCTTCCTCAGTCCGGCGCTACAGAACCCGCTGGCACTGGGTGCGGATCTGGTATTGCATTCATGCACCAAATATCTGAACGGTCACTCTGACGTGGTGGCCGGGGTGGTGATTGCCAAAGATCCGGCGCTTGTCACCGAACTGGCATGGTGGGCGAATAACATCGGCGTCACCGGCAGCGCGTTTGACAGCTACCTGCTGCTGCGCGGGCTGCGTACGCTGTCGCCGCGTATGGAGGTGGCGCAGCGTAACGCTCAGGCGATTGTCGATTTCCTGAAGACCCAGCCGCTGGTGAAGAAGCTCTATCACCCGTCGCTGCCGGAAAATCAGGGACACGAGATTGCGGCGCGTCAACAAAAGGGTTTTGGCGCGATGTTAAGTTTCGAGCTGGATGGCGATGAGCAGACGCTGCGTCGCTTCCTGAGCGGGTTGTCACTGTTTACGCTGGCGGAATCCTTAGGGGGAGTCGAAAGCTTAATCTCCCACGCCGCAACAATGACGCACGCGGGCATGGCGCCAGAAGCGCGTGCCGCCGCCGGGATCTCTGAGACGCTGTTGCGTATCTCAACCGGTATTGAAGATTGTGAAGATTTAATTGCCGATCTGGAAAATGGCTTCCGGATCGCAGCCAAGGGGTAATCATGAGTGTGATAGCGCAGGCAGGGGCGAAGGGTCGCCAGCTGCACAAGTTTGGTGGTAGTAGTCTTGCTGATGTGAAATGTTACCTGCGGGTCGCGGGGATCATGGCAGAGTATTCGATGCCGGGGGACATGATGGTTGTCTCCGCGGCGGGCAGCACCACCAACCAGTTGATTAGCTGGCTGAAGTTAAGCCAGACCGATCGTCTCTCTGCGCATCAGGTTCAACAAGCGTTACGCCGTTACCAGAGCGAACTGATCGCCGGTTTATTGCCTGCCGATGTGGCCGATGGCCTGATTAGTCACTTTATTCAGGATCTGGAGCGGCTGGCCGGTTTACTCGACAGCGGCGTTACCGACGCAGTCTATGCCGAAGTGGTGGGTCACGGCGAAGTGTGGTCTGCCCGTCTGATGGCGGCCGTCCTGCAACAGCAGGGCCTGGAAGCCGCCTGGCTGGACGCCCGTGATTTCCTGCGTGCCGAGCGTGGCGCTCAGCCGCAGGTGGATGAAGGCCTCTCTTATCCGCTGCTCCAGCAGCTGCTGGTGCAGCATCCGAATAAACGTATTGTCGTGACCGGCTTTATCAGCCGCAGCAACGCGGGTGAAACCGTGCTGCTGGGACGTAACGGTTCCGACTACTCCGCAACGCAGATCGGTGCCCTCGCAGGCGTGTCCCGCGTCACCATCTGGAGCGACGTGGCCGGTGTCTACAGCGCTGACCCGCGCAAGGTGAAAGATGCCTGCCTGCTGCCGCTGCTGCGTCTCGACGAAGCCAGCGAGCTGGCCCGTCTGGCAGCCCCGGTTCTGCACGCCCGTACCCTGCAGCCGGTCTCCGGCAGCGATATCGACCTGCAACTGCGCTGCAGCTACACGCCGGATCAGGGCTCGACCCGGATCGAACGCGTGCTGGCCTCCGGCACGGGGGCGCGTATCGTCACCAGCCATGACGATATCTGCCTGATCGAATTCCTCGTTCCAGCCGGACATGATTTCAAGCAGACGCATAAAGAGATCGACCTGATCCTGAAGCGCGCTCAGATCCGCCCGCTCGCCGTGGGGGTACACACTGACCGCCACCTGCTGCAGTTCTGCTACACCGCAGAAGTGGCCGACAGCGCGCTAAAAATTCTCGATGAAGCGGGCCTGCCGGGCGAGCTCCGTCTGCGTCAGGGGCTGGCGCTGATTGCCATGGTAGGGGCAGGCGTCACCCGTAACCCGCTGCACTGCCACCGTTTCTGGCAGCAGCTGAAAGGCCAGCCGGTAGAGTTTACCTGGCAGTCGGAAGAGGGCATCAGCCTCGTCGCGGTCATGCGTACCGGGCCAACCGAGAGCCTGATCCAGGGCCTGCACCAGTCGCTGTTCCGCGCGGAAAAACGTATCGGCCTGGTGCTGTTCGGCAAAGGCAACATCGGTTCCCGCTGGCTGGAGCTGTTTGCCCGCGAACAGACCACGCTCTCGGCGCGAACCGGGTTTGAATTTGTGCTGGCGGGCGTGGTGGACAGCCGCCGCAGCCTGCTCAGCTATGAAGGGCTGGACGCCAGCCGCGCGCTGGCCTTCTTTAACGACGAAGCCATTGAGCAGGATGAAGAGTCGCTGTTCCTGTGGATGCGCGCCCACCCGTATGACGACCTGGTGGTGCTGGATGTGACGGCGAGCGAGCAGCTGGCCGATCAGTATCTCGATTTCGCCAGCCACGGTTTCCACGTCATCAGCGCCAACAAACTGGCGGGGGCCAGCAATACCCGCAACTATCGCCAGATCCACGACGCCTTTGAAAAAACGGGTCGTCACTGGCTGTACAACGCCACCGTGGGGGCCGGTTTGCCGGTGAACCACACCGTGCGCGATCTGATCGAAAGCGGCGACAGCATTCTGGCCATCAGCGGTATCTTCTCCGGTACCCTGTCGTGGCTGTTCCTGCAGTTTGATGGCACCGTACCCTTCACCGACCTGGTGGATCAGGCGTGGCAGCAGGGGCTGACCGAGCCCGACCCGCGCGTTGATCTCTCCGGTAAAGACGTGATGCGTAAGCTGGTGATTGTGGCGCGTGAAGCGGGCTACGACATCGAACCGAATCAGGTGCGCGTGGAGTCGCTGGTGCCGGCGGGCTGCGAAGAGGGGTCTGTCGATCACTTCTTCGAGAACGGCGACGCCCTAAACGAGCAGATGCTACAGCGCCTGGAAGCGGCCCGCGAAATGGGGCTGGTCCTGCGCTACGTGGCGCGTTTCGATGCCAATGGCAAAGCGCGCGTCGGGGTTGAGGCCGTCCGTCCGGAGCATCCGCTGGCAGCGCTGCTGCCGTGCGATAACGTCTTCGCCATCGAAAGCCGCTGGTACCGTGATAACCCGCTGGTGATCCGCGGTCCGGGTGCGGGCCGCGACGTGACCGCCGGAGCGATCCAGTCAGATATCAACCGTCTGGCGCAGCTGCTGTAATACCCCTCACCCTGACCCTCTCCCCAAAGGGGAGAGGGAATAGTCGTCCCTGTCCTGAACTTTTTTCACCTTCCCTGAGCATTCCTCACCGTCAATGATGATATTTTCAGTTGACGCCAGTCCGCTTTTCCGTCATTTTTACATCTGGACGTCTAAACGTATAGAAGTTCGAACACAACAAAACAACGACACGCGATTGATGAGGTAAGGTATGAGCTTTTTTCACGCCAACCAGCGGGAAGCCCTGAATCAGAGCCTGGCTGAAGTAAACGGCCAGATTAACGTCTCTTTTGAATTTTTCCCGCCGCGCACCAGTGAAATGGAGCAGACCCTGTGGGCCTCTATCGATCGCCTGAGCAGCCTGAAGCCGAAGTTTGTCTCGGTGACCTACGGTGCCAACTCCGGCGAGCGCGACCGCACGCACAGCATCATCAAAGGCATTAAGGATCGTACCGGTCTGGAAGCCGCGCCGCATCTGACCTGTATCGACGCCACCCGCGACGAACTGCGCACCATCGCCCAGGATTACTGGGATAACGGCATCCGTCACATCGTGGCCCTGCGTGGCGACCTGCCGCCGGGCAGCGGCAAGCCGGACATGTACGCGACCGATCTGGTGGCGCTGCTGAAAGAGGTGGGTGACTTCGACATCTCCGTGGCGGCTTACCCGGAAGTGCACCCGGAAGCGAAAAGCGCCCAGGCGGATCTGCTCAACCTGAAACGCAAAGTGGATGCCGGTGCCAACCGTGCCATTACCCAGTTCTTCTTTGATGTGGAAAGCTATCTGCGCTTCCGCGACCGCTGCGTCTCCGCCGGTATCGACGTCGAAATTATTCCGGGGATCCTGCCGGTCTCGAACTTTAAACAGGCGAAGAAATTTGCCGACATGACCAACGTGCGTATCCCGCTGTGGATGGCGAAGATGTACGAAGGCCTGGACGATGACGCTGAAACCCGTAAGCTGGTGGGTGCGAATATCGCCATGGACATGGTGAAGATTTTAAGCCGCGAAGGGGTGAAAGATTTCCATTTTTACACCCTCAACCGCGCCGAAATGAGCTACGCAATCTGCCATACGCTGGGGGTTCGCCCGGGACTGTAATAGCAAAGCCCTCACCAACATGAGGGCTTTTATATTTCAGGCAGATATCAACGGTATTAACTATCAAATCTGTGGATTGTTTCAATTATCTCTTGTTCCCGGTGGTGTATATCCTAACGATAAAACCATAGAGGGAGCAGAGCGATGAGTACGTCCGACGAGAATCAGAATTCAGGTAAGTGCCCTTTCCATCAGGGCAGTTATGACAAAAGTGCAGGTGCCGGCACCAACAGCCGGGACTGGTGGCCCAAACAGCTTCGTATCGACCTTCTTAACCAGCATTCCGAACGCTCCAACCCGCTAGGCAAAGACTTCAACTACCGTAAAGAATTCAGCAAATTAGATTACTCCGCCCTGAAAGGCGATCTGAAAGCCCTGCTGACCGATTCCCAGCCGTGGTGGCCTGCAGACTGGGGCAGCTACGCCGGTCTGTTCATCCGGATGGCGTGGCACGGCGCGGGAACCTATCGCTCCGTTGACGGGCGCGGCGGCGCAGGCCGCGGACAACAGCGCTTCTCTCCTCTCAACTCCTGGCCGGATAACGTCAGCCTCGATAAGGCGCGTCGTCTGCTGTGGCCGATCAAGCAAAAATATGGCCAGAAAATCTCCTGGGCCGACCTGTTTATTCTTGCCGGGAACGTGGCGCTGGAGAACTCCGGCTTCCGTACCTTTGGCTTTGGTGCCGGGCGTGAAGACGTCTGGGAACCGGATCTGGACGTTAACTGGGGTGACGAGAAAGCCTGGCTTGAGCATCGTCATCCGGAAAGTCTGGCGAAAAGCGCCATTGGCGCCACCGAGATGGGGCTGATCTACGTCAACCCGGAAGGGCCAAACGCCAGCGGTGAACCGCTGTCTGCGGCGGCGGCGATCCGTGCCACCTTCGGCAACATGGGGATGAACGATGAAGAGACCGTCGCGCTGATCGCCGGGGGGCATACGCTGGGTAAAACTCACGGAGCCGGGGAAGCGACCCATGTCGGCGTCGATCCGGAAGGTGGCCCGCTTGAAGCGCAGGGCCTGGGCTGGGCCAGCACTCACGGCAGCGGTTTTGGTGCCGACACCATTACCTCCGGTCTGGAAGTGATCTGGTCCCAGACACCGACCCAGTGGAGCAACTACTTCTTTGAGAACCTGTACAAATACGACTGGGTGCAGACCCGCAGTCCGGCAGGGGCGATCCAGTTCGAAGCCTCGAATGCGCCAGAGATCATGCCCGATCCCTTCGACCCGTCGAAAAAACGCAAACCGACCATGCTGGTGACCGACCTGACGCTGCGTTTCGATCCAGAGTTCGACAAGATTTCCCGTCGTTTCCTCAACGATCCGCAGGCCTTTAACGAAGCCTTCGCCCGGGCATGGTTCAAACTGACCCACCGCGATATGGGACCGATTGCGCGTTATATCGGGCCAGAAGTGCCGAAAGAGGAGCTGATTTGGCAGGATCCGCTGCCACAGCCGTTCTTCCACCCGACCGCGGAAGATATTCAGAGCCTGAAAGCGGAGATCGCAGCTTCCGGGCTGTCGGTCAGCGAACTGGTGTCGGTAGCCTGGGCTTCGGCTTCCACCTTCCGCGGTGGCGATAAGCGTGGCGGGGCCAACGGCGCACGTCTGGCGCTCGCGCCGCAGCGCAGCTGGGATGTAAACGCCGTGGCTGCTCGCGTGCTGCCGGTGCTGGAAGGCATCTATAAATCGGCGCATAAAGCCTCGCTGGCCGACATCATCGTGCTGGCCGGTGTGGTGGGTGTTGAGCAGGCGGCCAAAGCTGCTGGCGTCAACATCACCGTGCCGTTTACGCCGGGCCGGGTTGATGCGCGTCAGGATCAGACCGATATCGGGATGTTTACGCTGCTGCAGCCGGTTGCCGATGGTTTCCGTAATTACCGGGCGGCGATCGACGTGTCGACCACCGAGTCGCTGCTGATTGATAAAGCGCAACAGCTGACGCTGACCGCGCCAGAGATGACGGTATTGTTAGGTGGGCTGCGCGTGCTGGGCGCTAACTTCGATGGCGGCAAGAGCGGTGTCTTTACCGATCGCGTGGGCGTCCTCAGCACGGACTTCTTCGTCAACCTGCTGGATATGGGCACCCAGTGGAAAGCCACCGACGAGTCCAGCGAGCTGTTTGAAGGCCGCGACCGCGTGAGCGGAGAGGTGAAATATCTGGCGAGCCGTGCCGACCTGGTATTTGGCTCTAACTCGGTGCTGCGCGCACTGGCGGAGGTTTACGCCAGCAGCGATGCCCACGAGAAGTTCGTGAAGGACTTTGTGGCGGCATGGGTGAAAGTGATGAACCTCGACCGGTTTGATCTGCTGTAAACAGGAAAATCCCCGCTGCGGCGGGGATTTTTTTGCCGGGTGGCGGCTGCGCCTTTTCCGGCCTGGGGATTGTAGGCCCGTGCAACGGGCATGTAGGCTACTCCCACTCCTGCAGGAAACGCTGGCCGTACTGGTCGGCAACCATCAGGGCCGCATACACCTGGTCCGGCGTCGCACCGCCCGGCATATTATGGATGGTCTCACCTTCTGCGCATGACGCTTCTGCCACTACACGCATTTTAGCCGGGATATCGCTGGTGATATCCAGCTGCGCCAGGGTGATGGGGAGCCCGACGCTGTGACATAACGCCGCGACGGTTTCGATCTCTTCCACCGAAGCATTCTCCAGCACCAGTTGGGTCAGGGTGCCAAAGGCCACTTTCTCGCCGTGATAATAATGATGGGCATCCGGGATGGCGGTCAGGCCGTTGTGAATGGCGTGCGCCGCCGCCAGCCCACCGCTTTCAAAGCCAACGCCGCTGAGATAGGTGTTGGCTTCGATTACCCGCTCAAGGGCGGGCGTCACTACATGCTGCTCCGCCGCCAGCATCGCTTTTTCGCCCTCTTCAACCAGCGTGTTGTAGCAAAGCTCGGCCAGCGCCAGCGCGGCCTGGGTGCACTTGCCGCCCGCCATGGTCGTCGCCCCGCTGCGGGAGCAGGCCCGGGCTTCAAACCAGGTCGCCAGCGCGTCGCCAATCCCGGCAGCCAGCAGACGCGCCGGGGCCCGTGCCACTACCTGGGTATCCACAATGACCATGTTCGGGTTATGGGGCAGCATCAGATAGCGATCGAATTCGCCACTGTCGGTGTAAATAACCGAAAGCGCACTGCAGGGCGCATCGGTAGAGGCAATGGTCGGGGCGATGGCAACCGGGACACCCATAAAGTGCGCCAGTGCTTTGGCGGTATCCAGCGTCTTACCCCCACCGATGCCGAGGATCGCCTGGCAATCGGCGCTTGTCGCCAGCTCACGCAGACGGTCGATTTCATTCTGCGAACATTCGCCGCCAAAAGGCGCAATGTCGACATAGAGTTCCGCCTGTTTGAAACTCTGACGCAGCGTCTCTTCGGCAAAACCCAGCACAAACTTATCGCCGACCACCAGCCAGCGGGCCGCCAGCGGCTGCAGATAGTCGCCGAGGCGGGTCAGTACATCTGCACCCTGAATATACTTACCGGGCGATTGAATAATACGGTCCATACCCTTTCTCCTTTACAGGTTGAGACTTCCAAATGCGCTTTTCCAGTCCTGCTCAAACTTGTCTATGGCTGACTCTACCGCGGGGGTATTGAGTATTTGTTGCGCGACATCAGTCGGAAGCGTGATCGCTTCACATCCGGCGAGCAGACAGTCCAGCGCCTGACGGGGGGTTTTAAAGCTGGCGGCAAGGACCATGCTCTCTGGCGCATGCAGCTCCAGCAGGCTTTGCAGCTCCTTCACCGTACGGATCCCGTCTCCGCCCTGGGCATCCACGCGGTTGACGTACGGGGCGATGTACTTCGCTCCCGCCAGCGCGGCCAGTAAACCCTGGGCGGCGCTGTAAACCGCGGTGCCGAGGGTGGTGATGCCCTCTTTTTTAAGGGCTTTGATGGCAATAAGGCCCTGAGCGGTAACCGGTACCTTCACCACCAGCCCCGGGAAGGCGTTATTCAGGCGTTTGGCTTCTGCCACCATGCCCTCCGCATCGCGGCTCATGGTCTGGGCGAACAGGGTGCCCTCCGGGCCAATGGCGTTTTGCAAACGCGGAAGCACCTCCCACAGGGAGTCACCATTGGCAGCAATAATGCTCGGATTGGTGGTTACGCCGGCAATGGGAAAGATGCGGGCCAGGCGTTCAACGTCCGCCACGTTGGCGGTATCCAGATACAGTTCCATTACTCTTCCTCGTTTTACAGTTCTAATTCATGTTGCAGCAGGGTGGCGATGGCCCCTTCGGAGCGGGCATTAACCAGCGCGCTGCGGAAATCGTCGTGCATAATCCGGCGCGCCAGGCGCGAGAAGATGCGCATATGCTGATCGCCTGCGGCATGCTTATTGAGCGTGAGCATAATGATGAATTGAGCTTCTTCATCGCCCCAGAGGATCGGAGCAGGTAACCGGGCAACGCTGATGGTCGACTGTTCTATATGTTCAGATTTACTGTGCGGGATGGCGAAACTAAAGCCGAGGCCGGTAGAGAATACGGCTTCGCGTGCCCAGAGATCGGCTTCCAGCTTGCGGGGATAGCGGCAGCGTCCGGCGAGTAGAAGGTTGTCCGTCATGCCTTTCATTACCTCTTCCTTACTGCGCCAGTCGTTATCCAGCGAAATACAGGCAGGGGTCACCAGCGGCGTATCCTGTTGATTCATCCGGAACTGCGCCAGCAGATGTTCAACTTCCAGCGAGGTGCGGCAATTCATCGCCTGGTTAAGCAACTGACGACAGGCGCGGCTGTCCAGCTGAGCGAGGCGGGCTTTGGTCGCCGGGATCGCCGGGGAACCCATGCTGATTTCATCCAGCCCCAGGCCGACCAGCAGCGGCAATACGGAGCCTTTGGCGCCCAGCTCGCCGCACAGACCAATCCATTTTCCCTGACGGTGGACTGCCTGTACGGCGTAATCCAGCGCGCGTAAAAACGCCGGATTAAGACTGTTGTAATGACGGGTGACTTTGGCGTTATCGCGATCTACGGCCAGCAGATATTGCGTCAGGTCGTTGCTGCCGATACTAAAGAAATCAATCTCTTCGCAGCACTGATCGATGATGAACATCACTGATGGCACTTCCAGCATGATGCCGAGCGGGATTTTTTCATCAAAGGGGATCTGTTCGCCGCGCAGCTGCTGTTTTGCTTCAGCCAGTTTCTCTTTGACCCACAGGATCTCCTCCATCGAGGAGATCATTGGGATCATGATCTTCAGGCTGCCGTGGGCTGAGGCGCGGAGGATCGCCCGCAGTTGCGTGGTGAAGAGTGCGGCATACTCTTCGTAAATACGTACCGCGCGATAGCCGAGAAACGGGTTGTTCTCGGCCGGGATATTAAGATAGTCCACCGGTTTATCGCCGCCGATATCCATGGTCCGCACGATAATGCTGCGTTCGCCTGCGCTCTCCAGCGCCTGACAAAATATGTTGTAGAGCTCGTTTTCACAGGGCGCGCTGGCACGGTCCATATACAGCATTTCAGTGCGGAACAGGCCGATGGCTTCAGCGCCGTTGTCAAAGGCTGTCCTGGATTCAAGCGCATGAGCGATGTTGGCGGCCACTTCAATACGCAGGCCGTCAGCGCTTCGTGCTTGCTGATGCAGCCAGATACTTTGCTGCTCGCGCAGCGCCTGCTGAACGCGCGCTTCCTGTTGGTAATAGCGCCTAATCGCTTCGCTGGCGTTAACGACTACCGCGCCGGCGTTGCCGTCAATAAACACCGGCTGATTACACCACTGAAGCAGGCTCTCGCTGTCTACCCCCACCAGCGTCGGGATATTAAAGGAACGAGCAAGAATAACGGTATGCGAGGTTGTGCCGCCGCTTTTTAACAGCAGCCCTTTCAGCAGTGTTTTATCGAGTTCGAGAAACTGACCGGGAGTGAGGTCGTCAGCAAGGCAGATACTTGGCTGCGTCAGTTGACCGGGAGCCGGAAAGCGTTGCTCACCGTAGATGTGCTGCAGTAGCTGATAACACACATCGCGTACATCAAGCACGCGCTCCTGAAGATAGCTGCTGCTGGAACGGGAAAATTCGGCGCAAAAATGGCGGGCGGTTTCAACCACAGCCTGAGCGCAGCTTAATCCTTTAGTGACGCCTGCCAGAAGATGCTGGCGCAACGAGGCGTCCGTCGCCAGCGAGCGATGCGCCTCCAGAATGGCGCTGGCGGTACTGTCGCTATCCAGCACGCGCAGCTCAATGCTTTTGACCAGCAGCGCCAGACCATTATCCAGCGCTGCCTGCTCCTCTTCCTGAGTATCCGCAGCCGGTAAATCGATTAACGCATCGAGATCGAGAGAGGTCAGCCGTCTCAGCGTTCCCTGAGCACTGCCGCTGCAGACCGCCAGCGCGCGAAAGAGCATGGGATCAAGGCGCGTCAGGGATTCAGGAAGCGGGGTAAGATCGGTAGAGATGGCGGCAGTGAGTGGGGCATCGCAGTGAGGAAACTCCTCTTTCAACCACTTTTCCAGATGCTGATGTGCCTCCTGTTCATCGGTGCCGGTAATAATCAGACGACAAACATCACCTGCCAGGGTGTCTGTGCCAATCAGCGCCAGCGCGCTTTTCGCGCTCCCTTTTCGGCCGCTACGCAGGTTGTGCCACTCAATCTGTGATGTAAATGAATTGCACAGCGTTTCAACGTAACTTGCCGGACGCGCATGCACACCATTGGGCAAGTCGCAGGTAAATTCTACCACCAGAGCCATAACCACTCCTGAGATCACGAGTCATACATTGCCACCAGCATACGGGCGATATCAGGATGAGTGCCATGTGACAATTCTGCCAAAAACTGGACAAATGTAATGTCTGGAAGGAAGTGAGATCTTGCTCACAGCTCGCTTTTTATCTGGGTTTGGAGAAAGGGGTATGAAATTACGAGGCAGATCGCATTTTTCTGTCTACATTACAAAAATCCAGTAAATGGCGTTTTTATCCACTGTCTGCGCCCTGTCGGATTGCCTATTGTTTGCCACAACATCTTTATGGATTTGGGTCAAACATAGCCCGGGAGCGACCGATGAAAGAACTGGTGCAGATTCTAAAAAACACGCGGCAGCATCTGATGACAGGGGTATCGCATATGATCCCCTTTGTCGTGGCTGGCGGTATTTTGCTGGCGATATCAGTAATGCTCTATGGCAAGGGGGCGGTACCGGATGCCGCTTCCGACCCCAATCTGAAAAAACTGTTTGATATCGGCGTTGCCGGCCTCACGCTGATGGTGCCTTTCCTCGCCGCCTATATCGGATACTCCATCGCCGAGCGCGCTGCGCTTGCGCCTTGCGCCATTGCCGCGTGGGTCGGCAACAGCTTCGGCGCCGGGTTCTTCGGGGCGATTATTGCCGGGGTTGTGGGCGGTATCGTCGTCTACTACCTGAAGAAGCTCCCCGTTGCAAAAGTTCTGCGCTCCGTTATGCCCATCTTCATCATCCCCATTATCGGCACCTTTATTACTGCGGGCATCATGATGTGGGGATTGGGTGAACCTATCGGAGCACTCACCACCGGCTTAACCGAATGGCTACAGGGCATGCAGCAGGGAAGCATTGTCGTGCTGGCGGTGATCATGGGGCTGATGCTGGCCTTCGATATGGGTGGGCCTGTCAACAAAGTTGCCTATGCCTTCATGCTGATCTGTGTCGCTCAGGGGGTTTATACCGTCGTGGCGATTGCCGCGGTTGGTATCTGTGTACCGCCACTCGGGCTCGGCCTGGCGACGCTGATTAACCGTAAAAATTTCACCGGCGAAGAGCGTGAAGCCGGGAAAGCGGCGCTAGTGATGGGCTGCGTTGGCGTCACCGAAGGGGCGATCCCCTTCGCTGCTGCCGATCCCCTTCGGGTAATTCCCTCCATCATGCTGGGCTCCGTCTGCGGTGCCGTGACGGCGGCAGTGCTTGGGGCGCAGTGTTACGCCGGGTGGGGCGGTCTGATTGTGCTCCCGGTTGTGGAAGGCAAGCTGGGGTATATCGCTGCGATTTTGGTCGGTGCGGTGGTGACGGCAGTTAGCGTCAATGTGCTGAAGAGCCTGGCGCGTAAGAACACGGCTCAGGTCGCGCAAAAAGAGGACGACCTGGATCTGGATTTTGAAATTAACTGAGTGAGGAAGAGAACATGGCCCGAATTGTTGCAGTAACCGCCTGTCCATCCGGCGTGGCGCATACCTACATGGCTGCGGAAGCCCTTGAAAGCGCCGCGAAAGCGAAAGGCTGGGAAGTCAAAGTCGAAACGCAGGGATCGATTGGTCTGGAGAACGAGCTTACGTCTGCGGAGATTGCCGCGGCGGATATGGTCATTCTGACCAAAGATATCGGCATCAAATTTGAAGAGCGCTTCACCGGGAAGACTATCGTGCGCGTCAATATCAGCGACGCGGTAAAGCGTGCCGAAGCCATTATGAACAAAATTGATGCGCATCTGGCGCAAACTGCCTGATCTCAACCCGCCCTGACGGGCGGGTTGTTTGACTTTACTGGAGTGCCCTCATGACGAACCGTATCCAACGCCTGAAAGACGCGCTGTTTGCTAACCCGCGAGAAATCTCTCTCGAACGTGCATTGCTTTACACCGCCAGCCATCAACAAACGGAAGGCGAACCGGTGATGATCCGTCGGGCGAAAGCGACGGCGTATATTCTTGACCACGTGGAAATCGCGATTCGTGATGGGGAGCTGATTGCCGGTAACCGCACGGTGAAACCGCGCGCGGGGATAATGTCACCGGAAATGGATCCCTACTGGCTATTGAATGAGCTGGAACAGTTTCCTTCCCGCCCGCAGGACCGCTTTGAAATCAGCGAGCAAGATAAGCGCATCTATCGCGACCAACTCTATCCCTACTGGGAAAAGCGTTCGATGAAAGATTTCATCAACAGCCAGATGACTGATGAGGTAAAGACCGCCGTCGGTACACAGATATTTAGCATTAACCAGACGGATAAAGGCCAGGGGCACATCATCATCGACTATCCACGCTTGTTGAACAACGGGTTAGGCGCACTGGTGACGCAGTTGCAAGAGCACTGCGCGCGGGAACCGCAGAACACGTTTTATCAGGCGGCTTTGCTGCTGCTCAACGCCTCTCAGCGCCATATCCTGCGCTATGCGCTGCTGGCGGAACAGATGGCGGAACAGAGTGCCGATCCGGTACGCCGCCAGGAGTTGCTGACTATTGCTGACATTTCGCGTCATAACGCCCGGCACAAGCCGCAGACTTTCTGGCAGGCGTGCCAACTGTTCTGGTATATGAACGTGATCCTGCAGTATGAATCCAACGCCAGCTCGCTCTCTATTGGCCGCTTTGACCAGTATATGCTGCCGTTCTATCAGGCATCGCTGGCCCAGGGTGAAAATGCGGCCTTTTTGAAGGAGTTGCTGGAATCGCTCTGGGTGAAGTGCAACGACGTGGTGCTGCTACGTTCAACCGGCAGCGCCCGTTATTTCGCCGGGTTCCCGACCGGTTACACCGCGCTGTTAGGCGGCTTGACCGAAAATGGCCGCAGCGCGGTGAATGTGCTGTCATTCCTCTGTCTGGACGCCTACCAGAGCGTTCAGCTACCGCAACCTAATCTCGGCGTTCGCGTCAACGAGCTGATCGACAGACCCTTCCTGCTGAAAACGGCAGAGACTATCCGTCTCGGTACCGGCATCCCACAGATTTTTAACGATGAAGTGGTGGTGCCTGCATTTCTGAATCGCGGTGTGTCCCTGGAAGATGCCCGGGATTACGCCGTTGTCGGCTGCGTTGAGCTTTCTATTCCGGGTAAAACATACGGTTTGCACGATATCGCCATGTTTAACCTGCTGAAAGTGATGGAAATCGCCATGCAGGAGAACGAAGGTAATGCCGGGCTGAGCTACGAAGGGCTGCTCAAGGATATCCGCAATAAAATTAGCTATTACATCGCGCTGATGGTCGAGGGGAGCAATATCTGCGATATCGGGCATCGGGACTGGGCACCCGTGCCGCTGCTCTCCTCTTTTATTAGCGATTGCTTAGCGAAGGGGAAAGAGATCACTGACGGCGGCGCACGCTACAACTTTTCCGGCGTGCAGGGGATTGGCATCGCCAACCTGAGTGACTCGTTGCATGCGTTGAAAGGGATGGTCTTTGAGCAACAACGCTTAAGCTTTGATGAACTTTTGGCGGTACTGAAGGCCAATTTTGCTACCCCGGAGGGTGCAAAAATCCGGGCACGGCTGATCAACCGGTTCGATAAATATGGCAACGACATCGACGATGTCGACAACATCAGTGCGGAATTGCTGCGCCATTACTGCAAAGAGGTCGAAAAATATCGCAATCCGCGCGGTGGACAATTTACCCCTGGCTCGTACACGGTATCGGCGCACGTTCCGTTAGGGGCCGTGGTGGGCGCTACGCCGGATGGTCGTCTGGCGGGTGAGCAGCTTGCCGATGGCGGTCTCTCGCCTATGCTCGGGCAGGATATGCAGGGGCCCACAGCGGTGCTGAAGTCGGTGAGTAAGCTCGATAATTACCTGCTCTCTAATGGCACATTACTCAACGTAAAATTTACTCCGGCGACGCTGGCAGGCGATGCCGGGCTGCAAAAGCTGGCCGATTTCCTGCGCGCGTTTACCCAGCTCAAACTACAGCACGTTCAGTTCAACGTGGTAAATGCCGATACGCTGCGCGAAGCCCAGCAGCGTCCACAGGATTTTGCCGGGCTGGTGGTCAGGGTTGCCGGTTACAGCGCCTTCTTTGTCGAGTTGTCGAAGGAGATCCAGGATGACATTATCCGCCGCACCGCGCATCAACTGTGAGGTCATTGATACGCGCGCTGATGTGGCGCGCATCTTCAATATCCAGCGTTACTCTTTGAATGACGGGCGTGGTATTCGTACCCTGGTCTTTTTTAAAGGGTGCCCGCATACCTGCCCGTGGTGCGCCAATCCTGAATCAATGTCGTCAAAAATAGAAACCGTCCGCCGGGAGAGCAAATGCCTGCACTGCGCCCCCTGCCTGCGTGATGCTGATGAATGCCCTTCAGGTGCGTATGAGCGGATTGGCCGGGATGTGACGTTGAACGAACTGGAGCGTGAGGTCATGAAAGACGATGTTTTCTTTCGCTCCTCCGGCGGCGGAGTCACGCTTTCAGGCGGTGAGGTTCTGATGCAGGCGCCTTTCGCCACCCGTTTGTTGCAGCGTTTGCGCCGCTATGGTGTCCATACCGCGATAGAGACGGCGGGCGATGCACCGCTGTCGCGGCTGCTTCCCCTGGCGCAGCAGTGTGACGAAGTACTCTTTGATCTGAAAATCATGGATCCTGAACAGGCGCGCGCGGTCGTGAATATGAATCTACCCCGCGTGCTGGATAACCTGAACCGTCTGCTGGCCGAAGGGATTAATGTCATCCCTCGCGTCCCGCTTATCCCGGGTTATACCCTGCATCCAGCCAACATCACCCGTGTGCTGGAATTTCTGATACCCTCAGGAATACGACAATTGCATCTGCTGCCTTTTCATCAATATGGCGAACCTAAGTACCGGCTACTGGGGCGTACCTGGACAATGCGCCATGTCGCGACGCCAGATGCTGAGACGGTTGCCGCCATACGCCTGCAGGCTGAACGGGCAGGGTTCCAGGTTACCGTAGGAGGTTAATGATGGCTGTAACGATGGTAGCGGTAACGGCCTGTGTCAGCGGGGTGGCGCACACCTACATGGCCGCCGAACGTCTGGAAAAACTTTGCCAGCAAGAGCACTGGGCTATCCGTATTGAAACCCAGGGGGCGCTAGGGATTGAATGCGCGCTTACGAAAGAGGATATACGCCGTGCCGATCTGGCGCTGTTAATTACCGATATCGACCTGGCTGGTAGCGAGCGTTTTGAAGAGTGCCGCTATGTGAAATGCGGTATTAATGCCTTTCTGCGCGATCCGCAAAAAGTGATGAGCGCGGTGCGAAAGTTATTATCCGCGCCTCAGCACACCCAGCTTATTCTGACGTAACGGTCTTGCCGGTCAGCTGGCTGTGATACTGGCGACGATATTCTGACGGCGAGCGTTCCGTGTTCTTACGAAACAGCCGACAAAAATAGTTGCTGTCGACGAAGCCGCAGGCATGCGCCACCTCTTTTACCTTCAGATCGTAGCCTTTAAGCAGCTGGCGAGCATGCTCAAGCCGGGTATGCGTCAGGTACTCATTAAAGCCCACCGCGCCGGTTTTCTGAAAGAGATGTGACAGGTAGTTAGGCGAGATATAAAACGCCTGGGCCACCGATTCCCGTGTAAGCGGCAGGGCATAATGTTCATCAATATAGCCGCGAATAGCATCGAACAGCGCCTGGCTACGGGATGCGGTCTGGATCTGGCTGCCAAGCAGGTCGACGCAGTGGCTAAGCAGGCTGGCGACAATGAGCCGTGCGGTTTGTTGCTCATGTGGCTGCATCTGCATTTCGTGGAGCGTCTGCAACAGGAATGAGCCAATTCGCGGGCCGCGACGGGCAACGTGCTGCTTTGCCAGATTACGAACTTCCACGCCATCCCAGTGCAAAAGGCTAAACCCAAGCTGTTGTTTACCAAAAAGAATGCTCAGCGTTGTCGCGGGTGTTTGCCATTGGGGGTAATTCCAGCTTCCGGCCGGTACGTAGAGAACATCACGTGGCTGTAACGTGGGCGCAGCGTGATCCTCAACTGACCCTTCAAGCACGATTTCGAGACGTGGAAAATCGACCTGTAAGGCGAGTTCAGGTGCGCAGGACGTTGGGTTCGTAAAATGCACCTGACGCAGCGGCGATGTGCCGTTTATCAGGTCCTTCAGGATGTGGGTGATGTCGTGGTGCATGGTGTGAATACCGAGGTATTGCCGGGTGGCGCTGACGCTTACCCGGCCTACCTGTCGTAGGCCCGTGCAAGCGCAGCGCCGCCGGGCGTAAAGCCTTAGCCGGTGTTACGCATCCCCGCCGCAACGCCCGCGATGGTGACCATCAGCGCTTGTTCCACGCGTGGATCCGGCTCCAGACCCTCTTCTTCCGCTTTACGCGAGCGGTACAGCAGCTCGGCCTGCAGGACGTTCAGCGGGTCGGTGTAGATGTTACGCAGCTGGATGGACTCGGCAATCCATGGCAGATCGGCCATCAGATGGGAGTCGTTGGCGATATCCAGCACCACTTTGATATCGTCTTCCAGCAGCTCGCGCAGCTCGCTGCCCAGCGCCCACAGCTCCGGTTTCACCAGACGCTGATCGTAGTATTCCGCCAGCCACAGGTCGGCTTTTGAGAACACCATCTCCAGCATGCCGAGGCGGGTGGAGAAGAACGGCCAGTCACGACACATGGCTTCCAGCTCGTTCTGCTTGCCGTCTTCCACCACTTTTTGCAGAGCAGCGCCAGCACCCAGCCACGCCGGGAGCATCAGGCGGTTCTGCGTCCAGGCGAAGATCCACGGAATAGCACGCAGGGACTCCACGCCGCCGGTCGGACGACGTTTTGCCGGACGTGAACCCAGCGGCAGTTTGCCCAGCTCCTGCTCCGGCGTTGCCGAGCGGAAGTAAGGTACGAAGTCTTTATTTTCGCGCACATAGCCGCGATACATATCGCAGGAGATATCCGACAGCTCGTCCATGATATGACGCCAGGCGTCTTTCGGCTCCGGCGGTGGCAGCAGGTTCGCTTCGAGGATCGCGCTGGTGTAGAGCGACAGGCTGCTGATGGTTACTTCCGGCAGACCGTACTTGAAGCGGATCATCTCGCCCTGTTCGGTGACACGCAGGCCGCCTTTCAGGCTGCCTGGCGGTTGGGAGAGCAGGGCCGCATGGGCGGGGGCACCGCCACGGCCAATCGAGCCGCCGCGACCGTGGAACAGGGTCAGCTCAATGCCGGCTTTTTCGCAGGTTTTGATCAGCGCATCCTGAGCCTGATACTGCGCCCAGGAGGCGGCCATCACGCCCGCATCTTTTGCGGAGTCGGAGTAGCCAATCATCACCATCTGCTTGCCCTGAATGAAGCCGCGATACCAGTCGATGTTCAGCAGTTGGGTCATTACATCGTTGGCGTTATTCAGGTCGTCGAGGGTTTCAAACAGCGGCGCAACCGGCAGAGCGAAGGTAATACCCGCTTCTTTCAACAGCAGGTGAACCGCCAGCACGTCGGACGGGGTTTTCGCCATGGAGATCACATAGGCCGCCACCGATCCTTTCGGCGCATCGACGATCGCTTTGCAGGTATCGAGCACTTCGCGGGTCTCTTCGCTTGGTGCCCAGCTCCGCGGCAGCAGAGGACGTTTGGAATTCAGTTCGCGGATCAGGAAGGCCTGCTTGTCGGCTTCTGACCAGCTTTCGTAGTCACCAATGCCGAGGTAGCGGGTCAATTCGCCCAGCGCCTCGGTGTGGCGGGTGCTCTCCTGACGCACATCGATACGCACCAGCGGCACGCCGAAGCATTTCACGCGGCGCAGGGTATCAAGCAGCTCGCCGTTGGCGATGATGCCCATCCCGCAGGCCTGCAGCGACTGATAACAGGCGTAAAGGGGTTCCCACAGCTGCTCGTTCTGGCTCAGCAGACCGGCCGGTTTCGGCAGGCGCTGGCCCTTAAGGCGCGCTTCCAGCCAGGCCTGAGTGGCCAGCAGCTGGCTGCGCAGGTTTTTAAGCAGGAAGCGGTAAGGTTCGGTTGCACCAGCTTCACCCACCAGCTCAAGCAGTTCTGGCGTGGCTTCGACCATCGACAGCTCTGAAATCAGAACCTGAATGTCTTTCAGGAACAGGTCGGTGGCTTTCCAGCGGCTCAGCAGCAGGACGTGACGGGTGATCTCGGCGGTGACGTTCGGGTTACCGTCGCGGTCGCCGCCCATCCAGGAGGTGAAACGCACCGGCACAAAATCCACCGGCAGGCGATAGCCGAGGTTCTCTTCCAGCTGCTCGTTCAGCTCACGCAGGTAGTTCGGTACCCCTTCCCACAGGCTGTTTTCCACCACCGCAAAGCCCCACTTGGCTTCGTCAACCGGGCTTGGGCGGTGCTTACGAATTTCATCGGTATGCCAGGACTGGGCAATCAGCTGGCGCAGACGGCGCATCAGCTGGTTACGTTCGTAGTCAGCAATCTCTTTATTATCCAGCTGCTTAAGGCAGCTGTTCACTTCACCCATTTTGTGGATCAGGGTACGGCGGGTGATCTCGGTCGGGTGGGCGGTCAGAACCAGCTCCAGTGACAGAGACTCGACGGCCTTTTTAATGGTCGCTTCGTTGAGGTCGGGTTGGTCCTTGAGCTTTCTGAGCGTGCGGGCAATCACTTCCGGGTTGCTGGCCCCTTCGCCATTCGGCGAAATGCTGTGGTACTGTTCGGCGGTGTTCGCCAGGTTAAGGAACTGGCTGAAGGCACGGGCAACGGGCAGCAGCTCGTCGTTGGAGAGGTTCTGCAGCGTAGTGAGCAGCTCCTGACGATTGGCTTCGTTACCGGCACGGGAAGATTTAGATAGCTTGCGGATGGTTTCAACGCGATCGAGAATGTTCTCGCCCAACGCATCCTTGATGGTATCTCCCAGCACCTTGCCGAGCATACTGACATTACTACGCAACGCGGAATATTGTTCGTTCATAAAAACCCAGTCACCCCATCATTTTTGTTTATGCCCGGCCAGACATCTAACGGACATTATTTTGTCATCTCCCTTTATAAAGCCACGTAAAACCCCCGTCGTCAATTGCTGCGAAAACGGTTCAGCAAACGAATAAATGCGGGCAATTTACGAAATTTAATTGGCTTTGCGTCAGATAAGAGATGCTTATGAGAATGTGACGAGGATCATGAGATTTTTCCCCTCTCGTGAGAGAGGGGAGCAGTCATTAATGCCAGCAGAAGTGATGCACAACCTGAGTAATTAACTCACGGGTCGGTTTGATAAAGCGCGTTTCCAGGTACTCGTCCGGCTGGTGGGCCTGGTTGATGGAGCCCGGCCCGAGGACCAGCGTCGGACACAGCGTCTGAATAAACGGCGCCTCAGTGCAGTAGTTCACCACGTCGGTTTTCTCACCGAGCAGCTTTTCCACCACTTCGACCAGCTGATGATCCGGCGGGCACTCATAACCCGGGATAGGCGGGTGCAGTTCGGAGACCGTCAGACGGCCCGGCCAGCGCTCGCTCACCGGGGCCAGGGCTTCATTCAGCAGGCCGTCGAGATCGCTCAGCGTCATGCCCGGCAGCGGGCGGATATCCATGTGCAGTTCGCAGCAGGCGCAAATACGGTTTGAAGCATCGCCGCCGTGCAGGCTGCCAAGGTTCAGGGTCGGATACGGCACGGTGAACGCGTGGTAGTGGTAACGCTCTTTCAGGTCATCGCGCAGGGTCATGATGCGGCCGATGGCGTCATGCATCAGCTCAATGGCGTTCACGCCGCGCGCCGGATCGCTGGAGTGGCCGGACTGGCCCAGCACGCGCACTGCGGTAGAGATATGGCCCTTGTGCGCACGAATCGGCTGCAGGGAGGTTGGCTCGCCGATAATCGCACAATCCGGACGAATCGACGTGTTTTCCGAGAAGTAGCGCGCGCCCGCCATGCTGGTCTCTTCGTCGGCGGTCGCCAGAATGTACAGCGGCTTTTTCAGCATTTTCACGTCCACATCACGCAGCGCATCGAGGATAAAGGCGAAGAAGCCTTTCATGTCGGCGGTACCCAGACCGTAAAGCTTGTTGTCATGCTCGGTCAGGGTGAAGGGATCGCGGGTCCAGCGGCCATCGTCAAACGGCACGGTATCGGTATGTCCCGCCAGCAGCAGCCCGCCTGCACCCTGTCCGGTACTGGCGAGCAGGTTAAATTTATTACGGGTTCCGGGGACCGGCTGAACCTCCACCTTAAACCCGAGATCGCTGAACCACCCCGCCAGCAGATTGATTAAAGTCTCATTACTCTGATCCAGCGCTTCTTCCGTTGCGCTGATGGACGGCGTGGCAATCAGGGCGCGGTAGATCTCGATAAATGGCGGTAAATTCATTTTCATTGTTGACACACCTTAGGTCGTGATAGTATCAATATTCATGCAATAAATGTGAATAAAAATACATTAACGTTGAGCATAAAGGAACCCGATGTTGAATACGCTGATTGTAGGCGCTAGCGGTTATGCGGGCGCAGAGCTTGTAAGCTACGTGAATCGCCATCCTCATATGACCATAACCGCTTTGACTGTCTCAGCGCAAAGCAATGATGCAGGAAAGTTAATTTCCGATTTACATCCGCAACTTAAAGGGATTGTCGATCTGCCATTGCAGCCTATGTCGGATATCAGCGAGTTTACCGACGGCGTCGACGTGGTGTTTTTGGCCACCGCACACGAAGTCAGCCACGACCTGGCGCCACAGTTCCTGGCCGCCGGCTGCGTGGTGTTCGATCTCTCCGGTGCGTTCCGCGTGAACGACGCCGCGTTCTATGAAAAATACTATGGTTTCACCCATCAGCATCCGGATCTGCTTGAAAAAGCGGTGTACGGCCTGGCGGAGTGGAGCGCAGATAAACTGAAAGAAGCGAACCTGATTGCTGTCCCGGGCTGCTACCCGACGGCGGCGCAGCTCTCCCTGAAGCCGCTGATCGATGCGGGCCTGCTGGATCTGAACCAGTGGCCGGTGATCAACGCCACCAGCGGCGTGAGTGGCGCAGGGCGTAAAGCGGCGATCGGCAACAGCTTCTGCGAAGTGAGCCTGCAGCCGTATGGCGTGTTCAATCACCGCCATCACCCGGAAATTACCACCCACCTGGGCGCGGACGTTATTTTCACCCCGCATCTGGGCAGCTTCCCGCGCGGGATCCTCGAGACCATTACCTGCCGCCTGAAACCGGGCGTGACCAAAGACCAGGTGAGCGAAGCCTTTACTCAGGCCTATGCGGATAAACCGCTGGTGCGTCTGTACGACAAAGGGGTTCCGGCGCTGAAAAACGTGGTCGGTCTGCCGTTCTGCGATATCGGCTTTGCCGTGCAGGGCGAGCACCTGATTGTAGTTGCCGCAGAAGATAACTTATTGAAAGGGGCTGCCGCCCAGGCAGTTCAGTGCGCAAATATTCGTTTTGGCTATGCTGAAACGCAGTCTCTTATTTAAGGTGTGATGATGAACCCATTAATTATCAAACTCGGTGGTGTGCTGCTGGACAGCGAAGAGGCGCTGGAGCGTCTGTTTACCGCGCTGGTTAACTATCGCGAATCACACCAACGTCCGCTGGTGATTGTTCACGGCGGCGGCTGTGTGGTCGATGAATTAATGAAAGGCCTGAACCTGCCGGTGAAAAAGAAGAACGGCCTGCGCGTGACGCCTGCCGATCAGATCGACATCATTACCGGCGCGCTGGCGGGCACCGCCAACAAAACCCTGCTGGCCTGGGCGAAGAAACACCATATCGCCTCCGTTGGCCTCTATCTGGGCGATGGCGATAGCGTAAAAGTGACCCAGCTCGACGAAGAACTTGGCCATGTTGGGCTAGCGCAGCCGGGTTCGCCAAAACTGATTAACACGCTGCTGGAAGGCGGTTTCCTGCCGGTAGTGAGCTCCATCGGCGTGACCGAAGAGGGCGCACTGATGAACGTCAACGCTGACCAGGCGGCGACCGCCCTTGCGGCCACGCTGGGCGCAGACCTGATCCTGCTCTCCGACGTGAGCGGCATTCTGGACGGCAAAGGCCAGCGCATCGCGGAAATGACCGCGGCGAAGGCCGAGCAGCTGATCGAGCAGGGCATTATTACCGACGGCATGATCGTCAAAGTGAATGCGGCGCTGGACGCCGCCCGCACGCTGGGTCGTCCGGTGGATATCGCCTCATGGCGTCACGCGGAGCAGCTCCCGGCGCTGTTTAACGGCACGCCGATTGGCACGCGTATTTTAGCGTAAGTTTGTATTGAATGACCGTAGGCCGGGTAAGCGCAGCGCTACCCGGCGGAACTAACGAATAAAGGAACGATGTTATGGCACTTTGGGGTGGGCGTTTTACACAGGCAGCGGATCAGCGGTTCAAGCAGTTCAACGACTCTTTGCGCTTCGACTACCGCCTGGCCGAACAGGATATCGTCGGCTCTGTGGCCTGGTCCAAAGCGCTGGTAACGGTAGGCGTGCTGACCGCAGAAGAACAGCTGCAGCTGGAAGAGGCGCTGAACAACCTGCTGGAAGAGGTGCGTCTGGATCCGCAGCAAATTCTCGCAAGTGACGCCGAAGATATTCACAGCTGGGTGGAAGGCAAACTGATCGACAAAGTCGGTCAGCTGGGTAAAAAGCTGCACACCGGCCGGAGCCGTAACGACCAGGTCGCCACCGATCTGAAACTGTGGTGCAAAGATACCGTGGTGGAACTGCTGGCGGCGAACCGTCAGCTGCAGAGCGCGCTGGTGGAAACCGCGCAGAACAATCAGGATGCGGTGATGCCAGGTTATACCCACCTGCAGCGCGCCCAGCCTGTCACCTTTGCGCACTGGTCGCTGGCCTACGTTGAAATGCTGGCACGTGATGAGAGCCGTCTGCAGGATACCCTGAAGCGTCTGGACGTCAGCCCGCTGGGCAGCGGTGCGCTGGCCGGTACCGCGTATGAAATCGACCGTGAACAGCTGGCCGGCTGGCTGGGCTTCGCCTCTGCGACCCGTAACAGCCTGGACAGCGTCTCTGACCGCGACCACGTGCTGGAGCTGCTCTCCAATGCTTCTATCGGCATGGTGCACCTGTCACGCTTTGCCGAAGACCTGATCTTCTTCAACTCTGGCGAAGCGGGCTTCGTCGAGCTGTCCGATCGCGTGACCTCCGGCTCCTCCCTGATGCCGCAGAAGAAAAACCCGGACGCGCTGGAGCTGATCCGCGGTAAGTGTGGCCGCGTGCAGGGCGCGCTGACCGGCATGATGATGACCCTCAAAGGGCTGCCGCTGGCCTACAACAAAGATATGCAGGAAGACAAAGAAGGGCTGTTCGACGCGCTCGACACCTGGCTGGACTGTCTGCATATGGCGGCGCTGGTACTGGACGGTATTCAGGTGAAACGCCCGCGCTGTCAGGAAGCAGCCCAGCAGGGCTATGCGAACTCTACCGAACTGGCGGACTATCTGGTTGCCAAAGGCGTACCGTTCCGTGAAGCGCACCATATTGTCGGCGAAGCGGTGGTGGAAGCCATTCGTCAGGGCAAACCGCTGGAAGACCTGCCGCTGACCGACCTGCAGAAATTCAGCAGCGTGATTAGCGATGATGTCTATCCGATCCTGGCCCTGCAATCCTGCCTCGATAAGCGTGCGGCGAAAGGCGGCGTGTCACCGAAGCAGGTGGCGCAGGCGATTGCGGATGCGAAAAACCGCCTGGTATGATGGTTTAAACGCCGGGTGGCGCTTCGCTTACCCGGCCTACATACTTAAGCCCAGCCCCGCGCTGGGCTTTTTTACGCAAAAAAAAGCGGACCATAAGGTCCGCAAAAGTTCACGTTGGCTTTAGTTGTGCGAGTTTTGAGAGAAACTCGTAAGACGGGGCAGGACTTCAAGGGTAATCGGTGCCGCCTCGTCTCTGTGATGCATTATTCAACAGAACGCTTGATAGGGATAATCGTTCGTTGCTATGCTATCTATCGCCATGAACTATCGTGGCGACGGAGGATGAATAATGAATATTCGTGATCTTGAATACCTGGTCGCATTAGCTGAACATCGCCATTTTCGCCGCGCGGCAGATTCCTGCCACGTCAGTCAGCCAACGCTGAGCGGTCAGATCCGCAAGCTGGAAGACGAGCTGGGCGTGATGTTGCTGGAGCGCACCAGTCGTAAAGTGCTGTTCACTCAGGCAGGTCTCCTGCTGGTGGATCAGGCGCGCACCGTGCTGCGCGAGGTCAAAGTACTCAAGGAAATGGCAAGCCAGCAGGGGGAGACCATGTCCGGTCCGCTGCATATCGGCCTGATCCCAACCGTTGGCCCGTATCTGCTGCCGCAGATCATCCCGATGCTGCATCAGACCTTCCCGAAACTCGAAATGTACCTGCATGAAGCGCAGACCCATCAGCTGCTGGCGCAGTTAGATAGCGGCAAGCTCGACTGTGCCATTCTGGCGCTGGTCAAAGAGAGTGAAGCCTTTATCGAAGTGCCGCTGTTTGACGAGCCGATGATGCTGGCGATCTATGAGGATCACCCGTGGGCGAACCGCGATCGCGTGCCGATGGCCGATCTGGCCGGTGAAAAACTGCTGATGCTGGAAGATGGTCACTGCCTGCGCGATCAGGCGATGGGCTTCTGCTTTGAAGCGGGTGCCGATGAAGATACCCACTTCCGCGCCACAAGCCTCGAAACGCTGCGCAATATGGTGGCGGCAGGAAGTGGTATTACGCTGCTGCCTGCGCTTTCAGTTCCGCCGGAGCGTCGTCGTGACGGGGTGGTCTATCTGCCATGTATCAAGCCGGAGCCGCGCCGTACCATTGGTCTGGTCTATCGTCCAGGGTCACCGCTGCGCAGCCGCTATGAGCAGCTGGCAGAGGCCATCCGCAGTTCGATGGATGGCCGTTTCGACAGTGCGTTAAAACAGGCGGTTTAAGCCGTTCAGCGCCGCTACCCGATAGGCTTCTGCCATGGTCGGGTAGTTAAAGGTGGTATTCACAAAGTATTCGATGGTGTTGCCGCCACCTTTTTGCTCCATGATCGCCTGGCCGATGTGAATGATTTCCGCCGCGCGTTCACCGAAGCAGTGAATGCCGAGGATCTCTTTCGTCTCGCGATGGAAGAGGATCTTCAGCGTTCCCACGCTCATTCCGACGATTTGCGCCCGCGCCAGATGTTTAAACTGGGCACGACCCACCTCGTAAGGCACCTTCATGGCTGTCAGCTGCTGTTCGGTTTTGCCAACGGAGCTAATTTCCGGAATGGTGTAAATGCCGGTCGGGATATCTTCAATCAGATGCGCCGTCGCTTCACCTTTCACCAGCGCCTGAGCCGCAATGCGCCCCTGGTCATACGCCGCTGACGCCAGGCTTGGATAACCAATCACATCACCCACGGCATAGATATGCGGCAGGGCGGTCTGGTACATGCTGTTGACCTTGAGCTGCCCACGGCTGTCGGTGGTCAGGCCGATGTTTTCCAGCGCCAGCGAATCGGTATTACCGGTACGGCCGTTGGCATACAGCAGACAGTCAGCTTTCAGCTTTTTGCCGGACTTGAGGTGCATGATCACGCCGTCATCGCAGGGTTCGATCTTCTCGTACTCTTCGTTGTGACGAATCACCACGCCGCTGTTCCAGAAATGATAGGAGAGCGAGTCGGACATCTCCTGATCGAGGAACGCCAGCAGTCGGTCGCGGGTGTTGATCAGGTCAACTTTGACGTTCATGCCGCGGAAGATGGAGGCATATTCACAGCCGATCACCCCGGCGCCGTAGATCAGCACGTGGCGCGGCTCGTGGTGCAGGCTCAGAATGGAGTCGCTGTCGTAAACGCGCGGGTGGGAGAAATCCACATCGGCCGGACGGTACGGGCGCGAGCCGCAGGCAATGACAAATTTTTCAGCGGTAATGGTCTCGACGGATCCGTCGTGACACTCCAGCGCCAGCGTATGCTCATCAACGAAATGTGCGCTGCCCTGCAGAATTTCACAGTGGTTACGCTCATAAAAACCCTGGCGCATCCGCGTCTGCTGATTAATTACGGTATCCGCATGATTCAGGATATCGGCAAAAGAAGAGCGGAGAAGGCGGGAGTGATCGCTGTAAAGAGGGTTCTGGTTGAATTCAATAATGCGGCTGACGGCGTGGCGGAGGGCTTTGGAAGGGATAGTGCCCCAGTGGGTACAGCCGCCGCCAACGTTATGGTAGCGCTCAATAACCGCGACTCTGGCTCCCTGTTTCACCAGTCCCATAGCAGCGCCTTCGCCGCCGGGGCCGGAACCAATAACTATTGCGTCGTAATCGTAGGAATGTGACATGGTAAGGCTTACCTGTTCTTATACATAAAAGCAACAGAATAGTAACATCATTGACGGGATAACCCAATTATCGTTGTGCTCTTTTCGCGTGGTGGAGCACAAACAACAGGGAAAGCTTCATTCTGTAAGCCAGGTAAACCGATTAATTTTATTCTCTGGTATAGTGCCAGCGGGCCTTTGGAAGGATTCAACTATCGTGATGGGCGTAAGAGCACAACAAAAAGAGAAAACCCGGCGTTCGCTGGTAGAAGCCGCATTCAGTCAGCTGAGTGCCGAGCGAAGTTTTGCCAGTCTGAGTCTGCGCGAAGTCGCACGCGAAGCCGGGATTGCGCCTACCTCATTCTATCGTCACTTCCGTGACGTAGATGAACTGGGTCTGACCATGGTGGACGAGAGCGGGCTGATGCTCCGCCAGCTGATGCGCCAGGCGCGTCAGCGTATCGCCAAAGGGGGCAGCGTGATCCGCACCTCCGTTTCCACCTTTATGGAGTTTATCGGCAACAACCCTAACGCGTTTCGTTTACTGTTGCGGGAACGCTCCGGTACCTCGGCCGCGTTTCGTGCCGCCGTGGCGCGTGAGATTCAGCATTTTATTGCGGAACTTGCCGACTATCTTGAACTCGAAAACCATATGCCGCGCGCCTTCACTGAAGCGCAGGCCGAGGCGATGGTGACAATAGTCTTCAGTGCGGGCGCCGAAGCACTGGATGTGAGCGTTGAACAACGCAAGCAACTCGAAGAGCGACTGGTATTGCAACTGCGGATGATCTCTAAAGGGGCTTATTACTGGTATCGCCGTGAACAAGAAAAACTGGCGCATCAATCCGATGAGTGAAAGGTGAGTAATGAAACAGACAGGACAGGATAAAGGAACATTATTGCTGGCATTGATCGCTGGCTTATCCATTAACGGGACCTTTGCAGCGATTTTTAGCTCGATTGTGCCGTTTTCGGTTTTCCCGATGATCTCCCTGGTGCTGACGGTGTACTGTCTGCATCAGCGTTATCAGAATCGCACCATGCCGGTGGGGTTACCGGCATTGTCGGCGGCGTTCTTTGTGCTGGGTGTCCTGCTGTATAGCACCGTGGTGCGTGCAGAGTACCCGGACATTGGCTCTAACTTCCTGCCTGCGGTGCTGTCGGTAGCGCTGGTCTTCTGGATCGGCTTTAAAATGCGTAACCGTAAGCAACAGCTGCCAGAATAACGGTTATGTTTTGTAGGCCGGGTCAGCGCAGCGCCACCCGGCAATACGATTTACCGGGCCGTCAGTAATACGCCACACTCCATATGGTGCGTATACGGGAACTGATCGAATAAGGCCAGACGTTCAACCTTGTGCGTCTGGCTTAATGTTTCCAGATTCTTGCATAAGGTTTCCGGGTTACAGGAGATATACAGAATACGCGGGTACGCCTGCACCATCTTCTCGGTTTCGCTGTCCAGCCCGCTGCGCGGTGGATCGACGAAAATCGTCTCACACTGGTAGCTCTTCAGATCAATCCCCTGCAGACGGTTAAACTCCCGCACGCCGTTCATCGCCTGCGTAAACTCTTCCGCCGACATGCGAATGATCTGCACATTATCAATGTGGTTCGCCGCAATGTTGTATTGCGCCGCGGCGACCGACGGCTTGGCAATTTCGGTAGCCAGTACGCGCTCAAAGTTACGCGCCAGCGCCAGCGAGAAGTTGCCGTTACCGCAGTACAATTCCAGCAGATCGCCGCTTGAACCTTCGGTGGCATGCAGCGCCCACTCCAGCATCTGCACGTTCATGGCCGCATTCGGCTGGGTAAAGCTGTTCTCTACCTGGCGATAGATCATCTCTTTGCCCGCCACCGGCAGGCGCTCGTCGATGAAATCCTGATCCAGCGCGATTTTGGTTTTTGTCGCGCGGCCAATCAGATGCACGTTGATGTTTTGCGCGCGCAGCGCATCACGCAGGGCTTCTGCGGCCTGGCGCCACTCGTCATTCAACGCTTTATGGTACAGCAGGGAGACGATGGCCTGATTGCTTTGGGTGGTCAGGTAGTCAATCTGGAACAGCTTATGGCGCAGCAGCGGGTTGTCGCGCACGCCATCCATCATCAGGGTCATTAACTGGTTAATCAGCTCGCTGGCCGCCGGGAAACTGTCCACGCGGATCCGGCTTTTGGTCTGCTGATCGAAAATGATGTGATACAGGTCGTCGCCGTCGTGCCAGATGCGGAATTCGGCACGCATACGGTAGTGACTGACCGGGGAGCGGAACACCTCAGGCGCAGGCGCAGCAAAAGGCGTCATCATACTTTGCAGACGAACGACTTTCTCTGCCAGTTGCGCGTCGTACTGTTCTGTCGGGAGGTGTTCGGGGGTCATGATGCTTCCTGATTGATGATGAATTACGCGGGGATTGTAGGGATTGTGCAGGGGATGTCCAGCCTTAATGGTTAACGGCTGTCTGGACATCTATACGTATCTAAATGTAGCATTATGTTTCCGGTCTCTTTTGAGTGAAAAGGGAATCCAGTGCAAATCTGGAGCTGACGCGCAGCGGTAAAGACTGGCGGGATGAGAGCTGTAGACACTGCTGCTGAGCGGGAAGTCTTCATCCACAACACGCCACCTAGCCCGAAGACCTGCCGGGATCACGTCGCATTTGGTTTCATCATCGCGTGCTATGGGTGAGGCCTGCGGCATCCTTCTTATATTGTGGATGCTTTTACAATGATTAAAAAAGTATCGCTGTTGACGGCGCTTTCCGTCACGGCATTTTCGGGCTGGGCGCAGGATGGCGCAGACTCGTTGGTGGTGACGGCAAACCGTGTTGCACAACCTGCTAATACCGTTCTGGCTCCCAGCTCTGTTGTTACCCGGGAAGATATCGAACGCTGGCAGGCAAAAAGCGTCGTTGAGGTCATGTCACGCTTACCGGGTGTGGATATCGCCCAAAGTGGCGGCATGGGCGCCAACTCTTCTACCTTTATTCGTGGGACGGAATCCCGCCATGTGCTGGTGCTGATCGACGGCATTCCACTGAATAACGCCGGGATCAGTAACTCACCGGATCTCAGCCAAATTCCCGTTTCACTCATCCAGCGTGTCGAATACATTCGTGGACCGCGCTCGGCCCTGTATGGTTCGGATGCGATTGGCGGCGTGATTAACATCATTACAGGTCGCGACAAGCCAGGGGCGGAAATCACCGCCAGCGTCGGCTCGAAAGGCTATCAATCCTACGATGGCGCCTTCCAGCAGGTGCTGGATAAAACCAAAATCACCCTGGGGGGTAACTATACCTATACGCGTGGTTTTGATATCGATGCCCAGGATGCGCCACGCCAGCCCGATCGCGACGGCTTTATGAGTAAGTCGCTGTTTGGCTCGGTTGAGCAGCAGCTCACCGACAACCTGAGCGGTTTCGTGCGTGGCCTCGGCTATGACAACCGCACCGCGTATGACGGCTACGAGCATTATGACGACAATTTTATGGTCGATGGCCTGCCGGATACCCGTCAGCTCTATAGCCAGAACTGGGATACCGGCCTGCGCTATATCCAGGGGATCTACCAGACACAGCTGGTGGCGGGCTACGGTCGCAGTAAAGACCAGAACTACGATCCGAGCAAAGGCCGTTATGCTTCCTCGGCCACTACGGACGACGTCAAGCAGTACACTGCCCAGTGGATGAACACCGTTACGGTGGGTCATGGCAACATCGGGGCCGGTCTGGACTGGCAGAAGCAAAAAACCCAGGCGGGAACGGGGTACCTGGATAAAGGCTACGACCAGCGCAACACCGGCGTATTCCTCTCTGCCATGCAGCAGTTCGATAGCGTCACCCTGGAAGCTGCGGCGCGTAATGACGATAACTCTAACTTTGGTAACCATAGCACCTGGCAGACCAGCGCCGGATGGGAGTTTATCGACGGTTACCGGATCATCGGTTCCTACGGCACGGCCTATAAAGCGCCGACCATGAGCCAGATCCACAGCGCGACCTATGGCAACCCGGATCTGAAGCCGGAAGAGAGCAAGCAGTGGGAAGGTGGCTTCGAGGGGCTGACCGGTCCGGTGACCTGGCGCGTATCCGGTTATCGCAACGATATCGACAACCTGATCAGCAGCGACCCACGCACGTTCCGCTACTACAACGTGGATAAAGCGCGGATTAAAGGTATCGAAGCCACAGCGCAGTTCGATACTGGCCCGGTAAGCCACCAGATTTCTTACGACTACGTTGATCCGCGCAATGCCAAAACCAACGAAGTTCTGGTCCGCCGTTCGAAGCAGCAGGTGAAGTACCAGCTGGATACGCAGGTGTGGGATCTCGACTGGAATCTGGCCTACCGCTACCTGGGCACCCGTTATGATGTGGCGTACGATCCGAATACGTTCACCTCAGAGCGAGTGAAAATGGGTGGGGTAAGCCTGTGGGATCTCGCCGTTTCATATCCTGTCACCTCTCACCTTACAGTTCGTGGTAAAATCGCCAACCTGTTCGATAAAGACTACGAGACAGTTTATGGCTACGAAACTGCAGGACGGGAATACACCTTGTCTGGCAGCTACACCTTCTGACGCACGTCCCACCGTCCTGGTGTTTGACTCCGGTGTCGGTGGGCTATCAGTCTATGATGAGATTCGGCATCTCCTGCCGGATCTTCATTACATCTATGCATTCGACAACGTGGCTTTTCCGTATGGGGAAAAGAGCGAAGAGTTTATTGTTGAACGCGTCGTTGAGATCGTTACCGCCGTACAACAGCATTACCCCCTCGCACTGGCGGTGATTGCCTGTAATACGGCGAGTACGGTTTCCCTTCCCGCCTTACGCGAAAAGTTCCCGTTCCCGGTTGTGGGCGTGGTGCCGGCGATCAAACCTGCGGCACGCCTGACGGCGAATGGCGTAGTGGGACTGCTGGCAACGCGCGGTACGGTTAAGCGTCCTTATACCCGCGAACTGATCGAGCGCTTTGCTAATGAATGTCAGATTGCGATGTTAGGTTCTGCCGAACTGGTGGAGATGGCCGAAGCGAAACTGCATGGTCAACCGGTATCGCTGGAAGAGCTGCGTCGTATTCTGCGTCCCTGGCTGCGTATGGCGGAGCCGCCAGACACGGTTGTGCTGGGCTGCACGCATTTCCCTTTATTGCAGGAAGAGCTGCTTGCCGTACTGCCGGAAGGGACCCGTCTGGTGGATTCGGGGGCGGCCATTGCCCGACGCACCGCATGGCTGCTTGAACATGAAGCGCCAGATGCAAAATCTGTCGACGCGAATATCGCGTATTGCATGGCATTGACCGCTGAGACTGAGCAACTTTTGCCCGTTTTGCAGCGTTACGGCTTTGAAACGCTCGAAAAACTAGCGCTGTAGCACGTTTTTGAGCAAAAAAAAGGCGGTTGAAAGATTTTTTTAAATTAGCTCTTGTCACTGCCGAAGAACTCCCTATAATGCGCCTCCACTGACACGGAACAACGGATTACAAACCGCCGTGACAGCAGGCTTCAGAGATGAACGCCGACAGAGAAAAGCGAAAATAATTGCTTGACTCTGAATGAGGAAAACGTATTATACGGGACCTCGCAACGGTGAGCGAAAGCCGCGTTGCACTGCTCTTTAACAATTTATCAGACAATCTGTGTGGGCACTCAAAGTGACATGGATTCT